>JBDRLD010000034.1:0-12170 GCA_043813445.1 Candidatus Uhrbacteria bacterium | reverse complement strand
CAAAAAGGTGCGAGCGCTTGCAACGAGCGCCAACGATTCCAAGCACCAAGGAGGCGCGGTCGAAGGATACCTCAAAGCCCGCATCCGCGACGACATCGGCCAGTTCCTCTTCAAAAAGATCGAACGTCGACCAATGATCCTGCCAGTGGTTATCGAAGTGTAAGACGCTCGGATCGCCACAGATCGTAAACGGATGGTCATGGATAAACAGAACAGAAGAACGGGGCATTAGCCCCGTTCTTCTGTTTCCCCCTCTTCTAACTTCCCAGTCCGCCGAACATGTCCCGCACTAAGTGTTGGACGATACAATAATTCCTTCCTCCCGTCGTGGGAAGGAGGATGATTTCGCTAAGAGACCCATCAATCATCGCTACGGGGGACAACTTCAGTGAAGAGAAAGGCCACCTCAATAATCGAGGTGGCGTTCTTGTGTGGTGACTTCCGCGAAGGTACGAGTATCTTCCTTCTTGAACAGGTGCCACATTCGGCATTCCTTTCACGGCAGAGGGTCTTGGTCCGCCGTCCCACAGTGCTCATCAATCTCATTCGACTGTCTGTCGATCTGTATGCAACACATCCAACGGAATCGGTTTTGCTTTCCGAAGATGGTTGAGTTGTCGAAAGAGCTCTTCAACAGAGAAACTGTCCCCCGGCTTCATACCCGTATCAACCCACCCCAATCCCGGAGGTGCCGGGTGGAACGGTCCGAGCCGATAGTGATGACGTCGGAAAAGTCGGCATGTGAACGACATGTGGATCATTCTCCTCTGTGAACAAATCTCCACGAAAGAATCAAAGGGCCATAGCCAACGTAGCACTCATCATCACGCCATGCAATGCCATTGTAAAACATTCCAACGTTCTTGAGGGCACTAGAATGATACACGTAAAAGGCTCCTGACCCCATATCTTCAATCTTTGATGTACAGCCCTTGACGAATACTACAACAGATGCTAACGTCATAAGCGACCACACTTGAGGGCCGAGGAGGCGTACATTGCAACTCACGAAACGGCTTTCTGTCGAGAAGATAACATTGGGCAGATGTCATGCTCCCATGACGATATCTCTCAGAGGTGGAGATTGGCACACGTTTGCGAAACAGAGCAAGTCAACCATCGTTCTGAACGACGAAGCGCGCGAACGATTCGACATTCCGTTAGGAGTCAACCTCGCGGATTACACCGTCGAAAATCGTGTCATCGAAGTGGCGATCCGCTCATGCGAGGCCAAACTCGGCGACAAACGAGCGGGGGGAGGATTCGAGGACCGCATCGACTTCGATGCGCTCGATGAAGATGATCTGCTTCTCCAAACACTCGAGGAACGACGCGTGACCGTTGTCCAGATGTACCATGGACCGCCTGAACGCGAGGATGGCGTGCTCCGCAATGTGTGTCTTACCACGCACATGAATCCGATGGACCGCCATGGAATGGGTGATCCAAGCACGTGCTACAAACTCAACCTCGATCTCTCCAAGGAAGAGTTCGACGCGATCGACCACCTCCCCGTGGCGACAAAGTTCACAGTTTCGCTCCGCCTCCTTCCGCCAGAGAAGAGGTCGGAACGGAAACCCAAGGAGTAAAAGACTCCTAATCCCTTTCTTTGACGGCTTACATGTCATCCCCAACACCCCAAGCCCCTGCCGAGTAATCGGGAGGGGCTTTACTTGACGGACATGATAGTATGTGGTAATAAGGAAAGTGCACATTACACAACTAAACAGCGAAGGAGAACCAAGGTGCATCAAAGGTTTGACGCGCAGCTCACTGCATTCGAAGCGCGCATCGGCGTGACTTTCGAGAACTGCGACCTCCTCGTCGAGGCGCTGACACACCGCTCATACCTCAACGAACACCGCGATCATCGCGCGAAACACAACGAACGACTTGAATTCCTGGGCGATGCCGTGCTCGAGCTAGCCGTCACCGATCACCTCTTCAAAAAATTCCCGGACGAAGAGGAGGGGCACCTCACGAATCTTCGTGCAGCACTTGTGCGCTCGAGTACACTCGAAGAGATTGGGAGGGCGCTCGAACTCGATGCTGTGCTCCTGCTCTCAAGGGGAGAACAACGACAACCCTCAGATTCGAAATCGCGACAATACATACGTGCGAATGCGGTAGAAGCACTCATCGGCGCCATCTACTGCGACCAAGGGATGGGTGCATGTCGACTTTTCATCGACGCACACTTCCTCACGCGCGCGACAGCTCTCATTGAGGCAGCAGACGATCCAAAGAGCGAGATCCAGCAGCTCTCCGAGGCACGTTTCGGCATCACGCCGCACTACGACGTCATGAGCGAATCTGGACCGGATCACGACAAGCGGTATCGCGTCGCATTGTTCATCGGCGCGACATCTGTCGCAATCGACGACGGACGCTCAAAGCGAGAAGCACAGTGCGCTGCTGCGCGTCAAGCACTCGAGACATTCACGGAGTGGTCAACGCAATTGATCGCGCGTTAACCACGACAGCCAAGAAGACGGAGGGTTCCATGACCGCAACAGCGAGAGATGGCCTCTATGAGGAGCGACGCGCTGAGCACATCCTCGAGCATACACTCAGCGAGTACGACGAGGGTCCACGAAATCCCTACGATGAGCTCGGTGCCTACCTCGCACGCCTGCGCCGGTATCCCGTACTCCGAAAGCAGTCGCATTACGATGCGCTCTTCCACCAATACCGCCACGGCACGGAGGAGGAGCGCCTCGAGGCGCGCGACATCCTCGTGTACGGCAACATCAAACTGGTGGTCTCAATCGCACTCCGGAGAACCGGGATGGGACTCCCTATCCTCGACATGGTCCAGGAGGGTGTCTTCGGCCTCATGCATGCGATCGAAAAATTCGAACCTGAGCGCGGATTCCGACTCAGTACGTACGCAACAAACTGGATTCGCCAGGCAATCTCGCGCGCGATCGAAAACTGGTCCGGGCGAAATGCATACCGCATCCCGGTACACCTCCAGCATCAAATGCAGATTGTACGACGAGCCACGGAGGATTGGTACAAACTGCACGGCTGGTGGCCGAACAATCGCGAGATCTACGAGCAGGTCAAGACGTACGACCTAAAAGCGGCGATAGCGATGCGCCTGCGCGACGTCGCGCAGTGCACACGTCTCATTCGCGATGGCTACGAATCGCTCGACTCGATGGTCGACGGTAGCGAACAATATACGATCGGTGAACTTCAGCCGAGCAATACAGCACAGCCAGACATTGCGCTCGAGGCAAAGCGCCTCCTCACGGAGTACCGCAAGGCATTTACGAGCATCGAGCACGCACTGCATGCGCTCCACCCTCGGCTCGCAATGATTCTGCGGCTACGATTCGGAATTGGGGAGTTCGAACGCATGACGCTCAAGGAGATCGGAGACCGGTACGAGCTCTCGCGCGAACGCATTCGCCAGCTCGAGACAGAGGCACTCCATGGGCTAAGCGCGAGCACTGGCGTGAATGCCGAACAACTCGCCTCGCTTCTCGAAGTCATTCAAGAGCTCGAGTGCATCGTCGCGGCAGGAGGCGCGTAATGGGACAAACCCAGGATGTATACTGCCACATCGCCGAGGAAGTGATTACGCCGACGATGTGTGCGGACGAGCAGGACGACACCATGTGTGTGGGCTGCGCCGCAGCGACACGGCGATGCACCGCATGTGGGAAGACAACGGAAATTACTGACACACATGAGGGACTCTGCGCCTTATGTGTGACGGTGCTCGGAAGGGTGCTTAAGCGAAGGCAAGCACCTCCTCCTTCAATGGATGCAGCCCTCGATGAGATACTGGGCACACTCCGCGCACTCTCCACGCGAAGCGTGGATGATGGTGCTACGCATACACCAAGTGCCGCGCCGCCGCCGCCTGCTGTGCTCAGACAGCCACGCGCGTTGCTCTCGATCCTCGCCGAGCACGCACAAAAACGCGGCGACACCACCATCGTGCAGAGCCCGATCATGGTGCTACGCAGTCGTGCTAAGCTCACGATCGACGAAGCGTCGCAAGTGCTGCAGAAACTCGAGGAGCTCGGAGAACTGACGTGGAGTATCGAGGCGGCACAGCTCCTCCGTGAGGAGCCGCGGGCTGCGAGTGACGAGATGCAAGCACAAATAGCCCCAGCAGCTCGAAAGAGACACAGCATTAGTGCTACGCAAGAAAAGGCGAAGCGTCCAGAGCGATCAGAGCGCCAAAAGAGGTCGGCACCACCGACATCGCCCCCAACATCACAAACGCGTTCGGGCACAGCGCAAATGAAGACGTACGCGGATGTGTACTCGATGCTCTCCGAACGCGCCGGCTCGAGCAATGACGAACGCATCGTTCGTGGCGCAGTACCAATGCTCCAGCTCGCACTCCGTATTGGACCGCGCGACATCGTACAAATTCTCGAAGAGCTCAAACAGCTAGGCCATATCGAGCAGCGGGACGGTTGGCGCACCATCGTGCTACTAGCTGAACATGTCGACGACGATCGCCATGCGATCATGGCGCCGCTCACCGCTCAGCACGCACCCACCGCATCACGGCGGGCGACGAAGCAGCTAGAGCTCCGCGTGCTCCCGGGAAATGGAGAGCAGCCAAAGCGTGCAAGGCCTCAGCCCATACGTCGTGTTCCATCGACGACGCAGGATGAGGAGCTCCCTACACTCCCTATGGTCGATGCGGCAATCGACGAACTCGGGCAACGGCTCCCAGAACTCAGGGCGCTCCGAGATGATATCGCGCAGCGCGTTGCGACGCTCGAGGCGTCTCTTGCCGCGCTCCGCTCAACGCGCGACCAATTCGAGGAAGTTGACGCGCAAACGAAACGCGCACTCCATGAAGCGGAGGGTGTAGCCGAGCAGCTCCTCGCAACGCTCCGCAGTAGCAAGTAAGTACATGCCGGCCCCGACAATCGGGGCCGGCTTTCCATTTTACAGAAAACTCGCCAATGATTGACAAAAATCGCTTCCTGTGCTACGCTCGCGGTAGCGCAAACAGGAGTGCCCATTCCCAACCCAAACAGTGAAAGGAGCGTCGACTATGACGACGGAGATGCTGAAGCACCGAGAAATACGTCGGGTGCTAGCAAATGGCATTGAAGCGCTCCTCAAGGGTGCTGTCGAAATTCCGTTCGAGCTCTACCAGTTCCAACGCGATACGCTTATGGCCGTTCGCGCATGGCTCCTGAAGTGCACGGACGTGACGAAGCGCGGCTACATCGAGCACGCAACCGGACTCGGGAAAACCGTGCTATTTTCCTCGCTCGTGCATGCGTGTCCAGACCTACGCGTGCTCATTATTGTTCCGACAAAAATACTCATCGAACAGACCGCGCCGCGCATCACGCAGTTCACCGGTGGCATGGTCGGACACATCTCAAGCTTGCACCACATCTGTGACGAGAACGGCAACGTCGTTGCGATCCCGGGGCACGAATACCAGAACGTCGTGGTCACGACAGATGAGAGCTTCGTACGCAAGACGCGAGAGCTCGCGGAGCAGTTCCGACCGCACGTCATCTTCTGGGACGAATGTCACTGGGGATACAATCCGCGCGCGCAAGCTGCGCTCGCACAGTTCCCTCGTGCAGTCGTGATTGGATTCTCCGCAACGCCGGACTATCTCACTACCGCAACGAAAAATGGCGCAGTGCCTGTAATGCTCGAGAACGGGCGCACACTCTATGCCTCGCCGGAGCGGCTCGCGCGTACACACTTCGAAACGAAGATCGATGAACGGTCCGTACGTTGGGGCATCGAGGAGGGCTGGCTCGCACCACTCGCGTGGGGCCAAATCACCTTCGACGCATCGCTCGACAATATTCCGACTGCGATGACGCTGGCGGGCATGGACTACAATGAGCGGAAGTTGCAGGAGCTCCTCGCTGAACACTGGTCAGTCATGCTAGAGACCATCTGCCGACTGTACGAGCGTGGCGAGTACGATCTTCCGAACCGTCAGACGTTCGCAGTCTGCTCGAGTGTTCGAGCGGCTGAGGAGCTCGCTAAAACGATTAACGCGCTTGGTGTGCCTGCAGCATGCATCAGCGGTGACACGCCTACTCCGGAGCGGAATGAGCTCCTCGCGCGCTTCCGCGCGAACGAGCTCAAGCTCATCTCATCTGTCCTCGTGCTCCGCGAGGGGTGGGATGCGCCGAATGCAGACGTCTGCATGATGCTCCGGCCGACGAAATCGCGAGTGCTCTACGTGCAGTCTATTGGTCGTGTGCTCCGACGTGATCCGCATGACGGGTACAAGATAGCGCTCGTGCTCGACGCACACTTCCAACAGACGAAGCTCTCGCCAATCTCCGCACCGCGACTCTTCTGCGAGCCCGGTGCGACAGTTGCAAATGGCAGTATCATCGTCATGCCGCGTGATTATGTTCGCGGATCGGTGGTACGGCTCGACTCTCAGTACCTCCCTGACGAAGCCGCGCCCCGAATCATCGTCATCGACGCCCTCGACGAAATCGAGTACTGGGCCGGCCCAGATGGAACGTTCGAGGCGGATGGAGAAAAGTGGGGATCACTCACAGCATACGAACGCATAATGGGACTCAGCGGAAGCTCACTCTCAAAACGCTTCAATGTGCCAACAGTACGACAACGTCTTGGACGAAGTCAACAAAATCGAGTCACAACATTCTACGCTGATGCTGATGTACACGCAGTATGCGCCGACCTCCTCGAGGATCTTCCCGAGGCTGGTCCAGATGGAACGTTTGAGGCTGACGGAGAGGTGTGGGGCGTCGTGAATACTCTAGCAAGTATCCTCAATGCCAGCACATCAACCGTACGTACACTTTCCAAAATGAGTACCATACGATCCCGACGCGGAAAGGGTCGTGCAAGGCGAATTGTGGAATTCCATTCGCTCACGGATGTACGCGCAGCAGTACATGAGCTGGAATCGCTTCCACGGGTCAATGACGAAACAACACTGGAGCATGCTGACGAAATCTGGGCGGGGGTTAAAGCATCGTGCAAGCATCTCGGTGTGAGTGGAACCGCTCTACTCGCACGCATCGAGCAGGGCGACATCAGAACTATGCATGGCCTAGATCGACAAGTACGCCATGTTACGCTCTACGCCCTCAGCGACGTCAAGCGCGCCTGCGCTGATCTCCTCGAGGATCTTCCCGAGGCTGGTCCAAATGGAACGTTCGAGGCTGACGGAGAGGTGTGGGGGACGAGAAACGCATACAGCGCCATGCTACATCTCACCGAGGCACTCATTCGACCTCGAGTGACATCGGACAGCGTGCGTAATCGAGAAGGACGATGGCGTGGAATGCGTGCGACATTCTACGCCCTCAGCGACGTCAGGCGCGCCTGCGCTGATCTCCTCGAGGATCTTCCCGAGGCTGGTCCAAATGGAACGTTCGAGGCTGACGGAGAGGTGTGGGGGACGATCCCGAGCACCGCGAAGACGCTCGGTTGTCGTCTGTCCCTCGTACGTTCAATCGTACAGCGACACGAAATACCGTCCCGCCGCGGACGTACCAAGCGAAAACAAACGCTGGACTTCTACCAACGTTCAGCAGTAGCGGCAATATACCGCGAGCTAGAAGCTGCGATCCCAGTTCCGAAGAACGGACTGGTTGTGTGTGACGGTGAGCAGTGGGCGACGATCGTAGTGCTACAGACGTTGCTCGGTATAAGCCATTCGGCCATTAAGGCACGCATAGATAGGGGTCGGGTTCACACGCGACTCGGGAAAGCCGTGAACGGCAACTACGTTACCCTATACCGTGTTACAGATGTCCGCCTCGCCTGTGCAGGACTACTCCAAGAGTTGCCAGATTTGAATTCTGATGGCACCTTCGAATCCGAAGGAGAGACATGGGGGGCGCTCACAGCACTTGCCCGAATCATTGGTTGTATAGAAGCGACGGTGGTGCAACGGGCCCGCAAGATGGGCCACGAGAACCTCCAAACTCGCAAGTGTCGAATCGCTCGCAAAGGATACAGCAAGGGCCAACCCATTGATTGCTTTGCGCTATCTGAGATACGCACACTCTGTGCTGATCTCCTCGAGGATCTTCCCGAGGCTGGTCCAGATGGAACGTTCGAGGCTGATGGAGAGATGTGGGGAACGGGACGCGTCCTTGCAAAGCGATTCGACGTAACTCCACGGACCATCCACGTACGCGCAAAACAGCACGACATCAGGACTCGAATCGGTAGGAGCCGGAACGGAGCAAAGAATACATTCTACGCTCTTTCAGACATGCAACGCATCCCAGGGCATCCCGTCAAAGGCGACGAAGGTTCCGCAATAGAGTCTACGAGCAAGCTCCCCAGCGCTGGCAAGTACGGATTCATTGTGGAGAATGGCGAGGCATGGGGCCTTCTCAGTAAGACCTACAAACGGCTCGGGACCAATCAGCGTACGATGGAGCGATTAGTGCAGCGAGGCCTCGTGCGTACGCGTCCCGGCCTGACCAAGCGCGCAGAAGAAACGACGTTCTACTCAGTAACGGATGCCGAGCGCGAACTCGCAAGCATGCGCGAAGCGAGAGAACAGAAACGCTCACAAGCATGACGTATGTATCCTACGGAATGCCGAAACCGTGGTATCCGGCTACTGACATGTACATGATTGTATTCACCTTTGCGATCCTTGGAGGCGAACTGTACACGGAAACGCTTCCTTCCATCCGAGCGCGTCACTGCGTTCCTGCACGAGAGCGGCAAAGATCTTGAGGCGCTCCTCGCGTAACAGAGTTCAAGTAGAGTCCCCGATCCGTCGGGGGCTTTTCATTTCCACTCAAACATCCACCGCTTCCATGGCATCTCGCTTGTCTATTGTGAGGCCCCGGGAAACTGGGGCCTTCTTCCGTGGTGCTAACGAAAATGCTACTGTTGGAACGTATGGCAAACGGCACGAATACCTCAAAGAAGCAGGCGACGAAACGTCAGCCGCCGGTGCGTCAACGCGCGCGGGTAGCGACCGCGCGGCCACTGCGTCTCCGCATTTCCGACAGCATCCTCGGGCCCACTCCGATGGAGCAGCGTCTTCGTGCTGCGGCAATCCGAAGAACGCGCGGCCTCCTGAAGGGCAAGGGGACACTTAGTGAGCACCTGAGTTGGCTTAAGAAGCTCCGAACGTCTGACCGTGAACGTGAAGAGGAACAGGCCAAACTGTGGAAGAAGTATCGTGACACATAACGAAAATTCTTGTGCGCGTACTTGTTGACACAAATGTCATCATTGAGCACCTTCACGGCGCAACCCGGGTTACGCCGTACTTCGATGCTGCCGCCGATGGCACCATAGAGCTCTCTATATCTGTGATGACGGAATACGAACTTCTCCGATGGCCACTCCTCACCGACGATGATGCCGACGAGATCGGATTTCTGCTCGAACGATATCGCGTGATCGACGTCGATCGACGAATTGCACAGATTGCAGCAACCATCTCACGAACACATACGCGCATCGGGACAGCCGACATTCTCATTGCGGCGACCGCGATCGCGCATCATGTTCCGCTCCTCACGAAGAATGTGCGGCATTTCAAAAATGTTGCGATGCTTGAACTGCTGACTGAACCACCGAAAGTATAGGGACCCTCTCCGGTGCATGGTACTACAGGCGCCCTTCCCGAGCGCGCACCAACACACTCATAAATCCACGCCGTCGTAAACCAGTCCAACAAGTGCCGGCGCTGTACATTGTTTAGTACTCCCCCATCCAAGTGGGGGTATTTTCATTTCCGCTACGGGTCGACACTCCGTCGGCTTGCTGCATCTGCTCCCAATTTGACGTAGGGGCGGGGTTCAATCCCCGCCCGTCTTGCCCTGTGTTCGTCCTACACCACACGCGGGCGGCCATGGAAGGCCGCCCCTACGAAGAGGGAGTTACTCGTCAGCCCGCTACTATGTACTCTTCCGGTCGTCCTTCACTGATTTGTTCTCCAACACCTTGATACCGTCCTTCATGTCTTGGACCACATACCCCAACGCGGCGATTTCGGCGCGGAGGATGTCTGCGCGCGCCCAGTCTTTCGTTGCTCGCGCTTTTTCCCGATCGCGAACAAGCTGCTGTACTTCTCGCGGGATGCGGAGCGTCTTTCCAAGATAATCCGTAAAACCAAGGCCAAGCACTTCATCCATGAACGCGACCGCTGCCGCCACCTCCTTCGCGTCGCGCTTTGATTTCATGACCTCCCACAGAAGTGCAAGCGCACGCGGCGTGTCAAGATCGTCATTCACCGCCGCGAGAAACCGCTCGCGTAGCTTAAGAATCTTCGGTTTCAATGCAGCATTGATCCGCTTTGGCGCAGTTGGAAGCTCCCGACACCGATCTCGGAGATGCCGCAGTGCGGACTCCGCCGACTCGAGTGACTCCCAAGTGAAATTGAGCTGCGAACGATAATGTGCGCCCAGCACGAGGTATCGATATGCAATCGGATCGATATCACGTTCGATTAGCTCTTCAACTATCACCGCATTTCCCTCGGACTTTCCCATGCGCCCACCATCAACGGTGAGGAATGCGCCATGGCACCAATACTTCGCAAGCGGCACGTCATACGCGGCTTCGGACTGTGCGATCTCGTTCGTGTGATGCACGGAAATATGATCGATGCCGCCACAATGAATATCAAATGGTTGGCCGAGCAGCGCGCGGCTCATAACGGAACACTCGATATGCCACCCGGGGAATCCCCGCCCCCACGGCGACGGCCACTCCTGCTGTCGGTGTACCTCTTTTGGTGTAAGCTTCCACAATGCAAAATCGTGCGGATTCCGCTTCTCTGATCGTACCGCGACACGCGCACCAGCTTCCTTCTCCTCAAGTTTCTGCCCCTTAAACGCTTTACCGTATGCTGGAAACTTCGATGTGTCAAAATACACGCCGTCCGAAGTCTCGTACGTAAACCCACGACGCTCAAGCTCTTCAACAAGCGCAATTTGCTCGGCAATATACTCGGTCGCGCGCGGCATCGCATCGGGTCGGAAAATGTGGAGTCGATCGAGGTCCTTGAGAAAAACATCGGTGTAGTACTGCGCGATCTCCTGCGCAGAACGCTGCTCCCGCGTCGCCGCCCGTTCAAGCTTGTCCTCACCCTCGTCGGCGTCATCAGTAAGGTGTCCAACGTCCGTAATGTTCATGACATGCTGCACCTGATACCCGTTCACGAGGAGCGTTCGCTTGAGAATGTCCTCAAAGAGGTACGAACGGAGGTTCGCAATAGTCGCGTAGTGATACACCGTCGGCCCACACGCGTACAAGCGAACCGTCCGACCCGATATGGGCCGGAAGGGTTCAATCGTCTTTGTGAGGGAATTATAGAGTTGCATGCTCATTGCGTCGCACAGATAGCGTAGGCGGTGATAGTCGTCGACGCGGAATAGTTATACTGACATACCCACGAAGAATCGGAGTACGGATATGAACGCCAGAGATACCGAGACGATGTGCTGTCATGTGTACAACCTCCGCCCAATACGATTTCATCTACGGAGCAGCTTGCTTGAACACAATTCGATAGGCCCAAGCATCCGCCGGTAGCAACGATGCTCGACGACTCTCTCCGAGTCACTCCCCGAATAAGCTTCTTCCCACCTTTCCCGCTTATCGTACCATCCTCACTAGCTCGAAACACGTCAGCCCCAAAACTGTCCTGCACGACAAAGGACTCAATTTCATCGGGTATAAGACCATCGTAGTCGAGCCGCACCACAACTGATCCATTTGGTGCAATTTCAATGTCTGCATCCTCCTCTGTCGCACTGAGCGAATCAATGCGCTTAACCTCTAATGCCCCCACCGCTAAAGTGCTCCCAACGTTCATCGTATTAACCTCAAGATTATAAAAAAAACTTGTTCCTTCTCCACTAAGATGTATCACGCCATCCTGTGGTAATGTCGGATTCAACTGCACAAACCTGGAGGTGTCCACAGTATCAGGAATGTTCACCCAACCAAGCTGACCAACATCTGCAGCAACACCGCTCGTTGTCGGATTGAGCACGGAAGCGATACCCAACACCTGACCTGCATTCCCGACCGAATTTGGCAGTTCAAGCCATCGCGACCTACCGTTCGACGCATCGTTTGATCCAAAAGTCGCACCTTTTGCCGAAAGTCCCATGTAATTCGTACCGTCATTCACCAACCAAACCTGATTCGGCCCCCCTACAATGAGCGGACTTGTTTCAACA
>JBDRLD010000033.1:0-5281 GCA_043813445.1 Candidatus Uhrbacteria bacterium | reverse complement strand
TCATTGGAGAAGACGAGTTGAAGATCGCGAGTATCGAGTGCTCCAAGAACGAGATCGACGAGCGCGATTCGATTTGTCGCATCGTTCACTACAGATCCGCTCGTTGCGATATCAAGGAGTCGATTGAGGAGCGTCGGCGCAAGGTCGCCAATGACGGACTTTGGGGCACCGGATATCCGCGCCCCGTGACTTTCGACAATATTGGTGAGTTCTGCGATAACATCCGCGACCGTAAATGTTTGCTCGCCGATAGTTACCGGGCCGGTAAGCTCGAGCACGCGTGCGAGGAACGACGCGTTCACAGCAACAACGGCATCTACCGATGATCCATCGCTCATTTCATAGAACCAGCGGATCTTTTCGGCGGAAGCGGGGAAGTCCGGGAACCAGTTCGCATCGTGGAATTGCCATGTATCATTGAGGAGGAGGAGTGGGTCCGGTGGTAGTACGCGCACACGGGAGAGGCCGGATATGTCGTAGGAACCACCGCCAGGGACATCGAGAGAGCGGACCTCACCGCTCGCAACATCGAGTAATGCGACCGACCCCATGAAGCCCCCGGTGGGTCGGAGTTCGGCATCGTTTTGGAACAAAAGGAGGATGCGGCGCTGCGCATCAAAGCCACCAAGACCCTCGACGACCGTCAGGAGTGCGGTTGCGCGATCGAGGCTGAGCATGGCTGTTTGCACCGTACTCGCGTATTGAGGAGCGGCGATCGCAAGCGCATCAGCAGCGTGCTGTGCATGCGTGCGTGCAGTACTGAAGGACGCCTTTGCGGCATCAACGTACGTTGATGCTTGTACACTTCCGGGATCGATGGCGGTAAGGAGTGCCAGGCCGCGTGCGGCGGCAGTGCTCGCATCTGCGAGGGCGAGTCCTGCGCGTCGCGCCTCTTCAGCGCGCCCGATTGTTGAACGGAGTATAGGGATGTGGCGACTCACGCGAAGGAGTGCGGCCGGAATAGGTCCTGCCGTATCCGGGAGATCCTCGAGTGTAGCCCTTGCGCTATCGAAAGATCGGATCGCCTCGGCGAAGGAAGAGTTCGTCAGTGCGCCGGCTCCGGATTGGAACGCCTCAATTGCCGTTGCGGTTGCACCGAGGACTCGGCCAGTGACACGAGGAACTGCGGCGCCCATGCCGAGCATTTTTACCGGAATAAGTATAAGGAGCAGTATTGCCGCGAACGAGATGCTCTGACGCCATGACCGCGCTATCGGTATGCGAACCGGAGCCGTTACCGGAACGGGGATAAGATGTATGACGCTCGGGCGTCGAAGTGCGCGTGGAATTGGATTGACGAATTGCGGGCGGAATGAGCGCACACGTTCCCACGCGTTCATACAATGCTGTGGGATGTCGGACATTCCGGGAAGTCGCCTCACAATCTGCCATGCATCGTAACCAAACGCGCTCCAGAGTACTTCGATGGGTGTCACGATGACATTGACAATGAGAAGTTCGTTGAATGGCGACGGAATGCGGAAAAGAGGTTGTGGTGTTGAAGTAGATACTGCTTCGGCGCGCTCGGAAAGCGGCGAGACGAGATTTAGTATTGGCCTGTGCGCTCTCGTGATGCGGAGTATGTTGCGCGATGGCGCATGTTGCACTTCCCGTGCGTCGATCGGAATTGCGAACGGAGTTGGTGCCGCAGAGCGACGCGCGCCATCCGGTGTCGTGACTCGCGAAGGCGCTCGCATGGGAGTGTGCGAGTTTGCGGCCTCGATAATAGGTACTGACGTGGTGTGCGATGGTATTGGTACCGTCGCGGGCGGCGAGGATGGTGTACACGCGGTGGCCAGGAGTGGTGCTGTCTGGACGTGTTTTTGAGAGGATGGTCGCGCTGTTGGCAATAGAACCACACATTCTTCCTGTGTATGCTCGGCAAGAAATGGAGCGATGCTCGTGGTTGGCATGGGAATGTCTTCCCATTTCGGGAGAGACATCCACGTTTCATCAACAATCGGGACTAGCGCGCTTCCAACAAAAAACGCCTTCAACCAAGGATGCACACCTGGAAGAAGGAGTGCTGTAGAGATCTCTTTAGGTCGTTGCTCCGCGGTGCGTCGACTCGTCATGTGCGTGTCGGAATTCGTACACAGTACGATAAGCGCTCAGTGTCTGCTGTGCGCACTCACGCCATGTATACTGTTGTGCACAATCTGTGCTCATTGTAGCACAAATATTTCGATTGAGGACGGTGCGGTGGATAGCGTTGACGAGCGCAGCGTCGTCATCGATTGGCACAAACTGTGCGGCGGTACCAAGGATTTCTCGGTGGACCGGAATATCCGATGCGATGACCGGTGTCCCATGGGAGAGTGCCTCGACGGTTGGTATGTCAAAGCCCTCCTCGCGACTCATGCTCACGTATGCTGTGGCATTTGTGTAGAGCACGTTGAGCGCGTGATTTGTTACCGCTCCGGCAAATATGACGTTTGGTGGATTGCAGTTCCGGAGTTTGTGTGAAAAATCATCCTCGCGCCCGACGATAACCACCTGCACATGCGGTGTTTCGTGCGCGAGCGTCCTGGCCACGCGGATGAGCTGTTCGAGATTTTTATGAGGATAGGCGTTACCGACGTAGAGAAGATAAGGAGTTGAGAGTTGAGAGTTGATAGTTGATAGTTGAGTGATATCCTCCACTATCAATTCTCCACTATCAACCATCAACTCTCCATTCTCTAGCATTTTGTGGTGGTCAATGCCGAGATGGGTGGCACGAACGCGATCCGAAGTGAGATGAAAATGTTCCATTACGGCGTCCCGTACCGCGTTGCTCGGGGTAAGAACGAGCCGGCTGCTTCGTGCGGCATGACAGAGAATGACGCGATAAGCAAGGTACTTTATCCAGAATTTTAGCGGTCCGAGCGTTGAAGCGCGTGTCGTTGGGTGGTGAAGGAGGATGAGGTCGTGGATAGTAGTGAGGAATCGTCCACGGTACGCAAGCGGGTGGTCGAAATGCGTGAAGTGCATGAGATCGATCTTTGCGTCCCGAATCACGCGCGGGAATTTCGTTTGTACGGCGAGCGAGTATGGTCGAAAATCCGCGAGTACACTCGACCACCGTTCGTTCGGTGGTGTGAATGAGTCGAAGCCGTCTTTCCGAAGGAAGATGACGTAGTCGTTATCGGTATCAAGCGAACCGAGTGCCCGGATGAGCTCCTCGGTGTACCGGCCGATGCCGGTGCCGCAAGTAATTCCGTAGAGACGAGCGTCAATGCCGATACGCATAATATCTGTGCGGCGTGTACATTAGGAGGAGTGAGGTGGTCTCCGTGGTATACTGCTACTAGCATACTCGCCAACTCGGACACGCGCACTATGTCTCACCCATTCGCGCATTCCATGACCATCCTCCGCGGGATGCGGGACGATCTCCCGCCGCTCATTCCGGAGCCAACCATCGCTGCACTGCAGGCAACGTATGAGCAGCTTCTCCACGCACCGCCGCAGCAGGCGCGTGATGTTGAGGATGCGATTATTGCATTTGGGCGTATTCTTTGGCCGTACCGGAAGGCATTTGAGGCACTCGTTCGTGAAGTGCTTGATGCTCATCATGAGGTGCTCTTCACGAAACGACTCGATGACGGACTACGCACTCGATTTCAGTCATTTATCAAGCATGGTGGGTCACTATCCGACCTCCACGACGCCGCTCGAGCGAGTGATTTTTTCAATTCGGCAGAACTTGGGAGACTGTGCACAGCGCTTCTCGATGCTCACAATGAGGCGGAAGAGCGTGTCCGGAAGGCGATAGCGAAGGACGATGCAGCGTACATGCAGCATGTGCAAACATTCCAGGCACTCCAGCATGAGATAGAACAGCACTTGAGTGATCTGCGTCGGCTGGCCACGCGTGCGTCCGGTGACGAGACAATCCTCCAGAGTATCCTCGAGAGTATCCGTGAGTTCGAGCGAGGGTTTGCGCGGCTCGCAAAGGATCCGGAGGCACATGAGGTGTGTGCGGCGCTCGAAACACATCGCGAGCGTCATGAGCAGAGGATTGTTCATCGTCGTCGCACGACACTCCCGTCAATTTTTCGATAGAGACGATAGGATCGTTTGAAGCTGTGCTACGGTCGTGGCCCAAGTAAATTCGGCAGCGCGTGCACGCCCCCTGGTGATATAGGTCATGCGAGTCTGGTGATCCTCGAGAGCAATGGTGAGCGCCCGAGCGATTGCGTTGGGATCGAGCGGATCGACGAGAAGCGCGGCATCATCGAGGATTTCCGGGAGCGAGCCGCTTGTCGATGCAACAACCGGAACACCTGCGGCCATGGCATCGAGCGGAGGGAAGCCAAAGCCCTCCCAGAAACTCGGATAGGCAAAGCAGCGCGCGTGCTCGAGCAGCGCGCGTTTTTCATTTTCTGAAACGGTGCCGACGCAGTGGATGCGGTCGTGTGCCGGAGAGCGATGAACGAGCTGTTGGAGATGTGGGGACGCACTTCCGCGAATACCGGCGATGACGAGGTGGTAGCGCGCGGGAAGCTGCGCGAACGCGGCGACGATACCGTCAATGTTCTTGCGGGGTGAAAGTTCGGAAAGAGCAAGAATATAGGGCGTATCTGCACCAAGTATAGTGTGATTGTTTGCACCGGACATCGGACATTGATTGGCGTTGGTGGTTTTTGATTCGGGAATCGCAAGCCCAGGGTAGAGTACATGGATTTTTTCATCCGGAATGCAATAGGTTTCCATAACATCGCGTTTTGTCGTGCGTGATACGGCAAGGATGGTGTCGGCACGATTCAGGAGCTGTCGTGGACGTAGGACGCGATGCCATGCTCGTTGTCTGAGCGAGAAGAACTCCGGGAAGTGTTCAAACGAGAGGTCGTGTACTGCAACAATACAGCGCGTGTTGTGGCTGATGAATGGGACGTAGTCGAGGTTGGTGAGGAGCGCGACATCTACGTCGATGCGAGGCGTTGGTATACCGAGCATGTGTGCTCCTTTGAGTACCTTGTTCGGGAGGCGGCCAATGTGCCAATGTGCGTTCGGCGCGTCGAACACGGGGAGATTTACTTTTGGTCTGATGCTCCCATTTGCGAACAGCGTGTAGTCATTCACGGTATCCGTGGCGAGGAGCGTACGTGTCAGACCTTCGGCATAGCGAGCAACGCCGCCACGCGGTGGCGGCGCTTGGAGGCAGCGGAGGTCAATGAGTATCCGCATATCGTGCCGAGATGGTTTCAGTTTGGGAGAGGAGTTGCGGGCGCGGCGGGAATGATGGAGAGGCATCGCTACGAAATGCCTGCCAGCGCTGTGCAACGGTGCGTGTCAT
>JBDRLD010000032.1:0-4040 GCA_043813445.1 Candidatus Uhrbacteria bacterium | reverse complement strand
GATCGCGAGCACGAGAAGAGCGAGGCAGTCGGTCAGGTCATCGACGGCGGTGAGGTCGTCTTCTCCACCGAGCCGAAGGCGATTTCGCCGAACGCCGAGCAGAAGGAGAGGCTCGTAGTCACTTTCGCCGCCAAAGAGGAGGCGCGTGCCTGGCTCGAAGAGCGCTACCCCAACTGGCGCGATGACTCGGCCTATTGGGACGAGGAGGTGGACGCGTAGCACTTCAGATGCGTCCTTAATAGACAGCAAAAACGACGACCACCCTCATGCTGGGGGTGGTCGTTTCACGTTCAGGCTTCTATCTGTCCCGTTCGCAAGCGTGTTCCGTATCTAGCGTCTATCAGTTGTGAGAATCGTAAGCACTGCTTACACACAATTCCTCCATTGGGCTGTTGTTATTTATGTGTCTCTCCCCCTCTCCGCTGTCCTCAGGGGGGAGGGGGAGTTGGAGGGGGAGGGGTGGTTTTTGTACGCGATGGAACTCAGGACATACCACCCCTCCCTCCCTTACCCGCCCGAGGCGGACTCGGAAGCCCTCCCTCCCCCTGTGTACACGGGGAGGGAGGGGATCAATGGGGTGCCCCGAAGTGTCGACAACGCGGTGGAGTCTCACAGGTAAGCGAATACAGAAATTCGGTGCTGATGCGCCGGATTTCTGTATGTGGATCGTAGGGCTTTACGTTTTCGGCAGAAGCGCTACGATGGTGGCGAGCGATCTTGTGTTGTTCATTGGCTCATAATATAGACCTGACGGAAGATTTTTCTTTTTGCGAAGTATGCGTACTATACGAATTCTCATGCTCGGAGTGGCGCTCGGCATCCCGTTATTGGCTTTTGCGGGAGAGGGTAGCCCAGTTGTTGCTGCGGCGGATACATCTGCTGTTGTTGAAGCGCACGAAGTGGCGTTGGTGGATGGAGGAGCGATCGTGCACGAGACGGAAGAAGTCGCTGCACATGAGGAAGCTGCGGAACACACAAACTACGCTCTCATATTCGGTGCAATCGCTGCGCTGCTCATTTTTGCGAAAATTGGTGCACTACTCGAGCGCGTTGGTCAGCCGGCGGTGCTTGGTGAGATTATTGTTGGACTCATTCTTGGAAATCTTGCACTCTTCGGGTTCCCGCTCTTTCGGGAGCTCGCGGAGCATCATCTCCTTCTTTTCCTAGCCGAGCTCGGTGTGGTGATTCTTCTGTTCCAAATTGGTCTCGAGAGCAACCTGAAAGAACTTGGCAAAGTCGGTGTGCCGGCATTCCTTGTTGCAATTATTGGTGTGGTTATTCCCATGCTGCTCGGATGGAAGGTGGTTGGGCCGTGGCTACTTCCGGGTCAGCCGAGCATCGCATATCTCTTCCTTGGCGCTGCGATGACGGCGACGTCGGTTGGTATTACTGCGCGTGTGTTTCAGGATCTCGGGAAACTGCAAACCAAAGCGGCGCAGATCGTGCTTGGCGCTGCGGTGATTGACGATGTGCTCGGCCTACTCATCCTTGCGATTGTATCCGGCATTGCGACAACTGGTGCGGTGTCTGGTGGCGCGCTCGCCATAATTATCGGGAAGGCGTTTGGTTTCCTTATCGCAGCAGTTGTATTCGGTCAGCTTCTTACGAAGCCACTCGGCACGTTCTTCTCCAAGGTGCATACGGGCGTTGGCATGAAACTCAGCTTCGCACTCGCGTTCGCACTGGCACTCGCAGCGGCAGCGCAAGCGGTTGGCCTTGCACCTATTGTCGGCGCGTTTGCGGCGGGGCTTGTGCTAGATCCGGTTGCCTTCCGGAAGTTTAGCGCCGGTGCGTTTGTTGATGACCTCAAGAAAGCCGCAAAACGTGCGAAGAGTGAGGAGTCACGCAAAGGACTCGAGGATCTCGTCGATAAATTTACCCACCGACACATTGAGGATCTTGTGGCTCCAATCGGACATTTCCTCGTACCGCTCTTCTTTGTGCTTACCGGCATGCGCGTGGATCTCGGTGTGTTGAGCGATCCGAACGTTGTACTGGTTGCAATCGGCGTGAGCGTCGCGGCACTTGTAGGGAAGATTATTGCCGGCGTAGCTGCGCAGAAGGGGAACCGCATCTTGGTTGGTGTTGGTATGATTCCGCGCGGTGAGGTTGGGCTCATATTCGCGAATATTGGAAAGTCAATGGGGGTGATTTCAGATGAACTCTTCGCAGTTGTTGTGATTATGGTGATCGTGACGACGCTCGTGACGCCGCCGATGCTTGCCTGGCTGTTGAAGCGAGGTGAACGCACGCCTGCAGAGGCCACTCCGCGATCAGTGCATGCGTAGAGCTGTATACGATGTTAATGGTGAGTAGGCCCGGCGCATGTCGGGCCTTGCTGGTTCGGAGTGACAGTGATGCTATTTTTTGTTACGTTTTGATGAGGAGAGTGCGGTTGTGTATTTGATGTTCAGCATGTGAATTATGGCCGACTTCTACAAAGTGCTCGGTGTCGAGAAGGGTGCCACCAAAGACGAAATTAAACACGCGTTTCGAAAGCTCGCACAGCAACACCATCCGGACAAGGGTGGTGATCCTGAGCGTTTCAAGGAGATTAATGAGGCGTACCAGGTGCTCTCGGATCAGGAAAAACGCAGCCAATACGATCAGTATGGGCACACGTTCGAGCGGGCGCGTGCACAGGGTGGTTTCCGTGGATTCGAGGGATTTGGTGACTTTTCGAACTGGGCGGAGGCGACCGGTGTGAATTTTGAGGATCTTTTTTCGGGCATCTTTGGAGGGGGTGGCCTTGGCGACATTTTTGGTATGGGTGGAGGTCGGCAGCGCACCCGTCGCGGTCGTGATCTTGAGATTGCTATTGAACTGGAATTCTCCGAGGCCGTGTTTGGGGTCGAGAAGACACTTTCATTGGAGCGGCGCGTTGCGTGTAGCGCATGCACGGGTAGCGGTGCCGAGTCAGGGACCGGTCTCATTGCGTGCGCGCGATGTAATGGTTCGGGCCGCATGCGCCACCTTCAACAGACCATGTTCGGCACATTCCAAACTGTGCGGACGTGTGATCAGTGTGAAGGGGCCGGAAAGGTTCCGGAGCGGAAGTGCGGGAAGTGTCGCGGGTCTGGGACCGAGCTTCGAAAGGATGATGTGAAGATTGAGGTTCCGGAAGGCATCACGGAAGGTGCGACATTGGAGGTTCGCGGTGCGGGTGAGGCGGGAGGACATGGTACGGCGGCCGGCAGTCTCTATGTCCACATCCGTGTGCGACCGGATGCACAGTTTGAACGTGACGGTGACACCATCCGATCGGTTGCCGACGTGAGTGCTGTCCAGGCCGCGCTCGGTGCGCAAGTTGACGTAAATACAGTGGATGGAATTGTGAGTTTGAAGATTCCTACAGGGACGCAGCCGGGCGCTCAGTTGCGCCTGAAAGGGAAGGGAGTACCAAAGCGACGCGGTATCGGTCGTGGCGATCACATTGTCACAGTACGCGTGCGTATACCGGAAAAACTTTCACGCAAGGAGCGGAAACTCTGGGAAGACCTCCGCGACACCGCATAGCAATAACCTCGTGCTATACTGTGGATAGTTGAACACGACGTTTTTAGTCGTGGGTTGAGGGTGGATTTTGTTTCCTGTCATTGCGAGGCCGTCTCTGTCTGTCATTGCGAGGCACGTACTCGTGCCGCGGCAATCCCGTCCATATGGGTACCGGATTGCCACGCCTCGCGGACGCGGCTCGCAATGACACAAGGGTGGTGTACCGGATTGCCACGCTCGGCCCTGCCTCGCTCGCAATGACACGAAAAGAGAGCGTACCCCCCTTCCTGTCATTGCGAGGCCGTCTGCGGCCGTGGCAATCCCGTGCCACCCCGCTCTGTCATTGCGAGAAGTCCGCGACGAAGCAATCCCGTGCCACCCCGCTCTGTCATTGCGAGGAGTCCGCGACGAAGCAATCCCGTGCCACCCCGCTCTGTCATTGCGAGAAGTCCGCGACGAAGCAATCCCGTGCCACCCCGCTCTGTCATTGCGAGAAGTCCGCGACGAAGCAATCCCGTCCACATGGGTACCGGATTGCCACGCCT
>JBDRLD010000031.1:0-12785 GCA_043813445.1 Candidatus Uhrbacteria bacterium | reverse complement strand
TCTTGTCCTGCTCTTCACCTTCTTTTTCATCAGTGACTGTCGTGTCTACTTCCACTGTTTCAGCTTCCGGCGACTCCTCCCCCGCAGCAGCCGTGGCCGGTTTCTCGACAGACTCCGGCGCATCGACGGCCTTCAAGCTTAGGCCAAGCCGGTGCTCCTTCGGATCGAGAGAAATAATGATGAAGTCGCGATCCTCTCCGATACGAGCAACCTCTTCCGGAACCTGTGGTGGTGGGTCGCCGAGTTCGGAGATGTGTGCAAGACCATGGATCTCCGGGTCGAGCTCAACGAAGATTCCAAACGGCTGCATCTTCACGATAGTTCCGTGTACGCGTTGGCCAATCTGGTATCGCTCTGCGGCCTTCACCCATGGATCCTCGGATGTTCGCTTCAGTGAGAGGAAAATTTTCGATCCCTCAATATTGATGATTTCTACATCCACCTTGTCGCCGATCTGTACGACATCGCGCGGGTGATCGACACGCTGCCATGAGAGCTCGGAGATGTGGATGAGTCCTTCGAGATGACTCTCTTGCTTTGCCTCCTCTCCCTGCTCAGTGAGTGGGAAGCGAACGAATGCGCCGAAGTCTGCCAGCGCGGTTACCTGCCCGGCAATATGATCGCCGACATGGTACTGCGCGAGCACCTGCGACTGCGTTTCCTCCCACGCGGCTTTCTCCGAGAAGATAAGCTTTTCATTCTCCGCGTCTACATCGATTACCTTCGCTTCAAATGTCTTGCCGATGAACTGGCGGAGTTTTTCGAGAATGCGCTGCTTGTCTCCACCGGAAACGCGCGGGTAGTTTCCCGGTGAGAGCTGGGAGACAGGGAGGAACCCCTGGACGTTCCCGAGCTTCACGATGAGACCACCCTTGTTCGCTTCGATGACGCGGATCGTCTCGATGGTGTTTGTGCGACGCATGTCATCGAGCTTGTTCCATGCTTTCGCATGACCAGCTGCACGGAAGGATAGTTCGACGAAGCCGCGCTCGTTTTCAAGTTCAAGAACCGTTGCTTCGACGGTGTCGGCGAGGTGGATGCCCGCAGTGTCGCCAGACGCGTCGATGAGTTCCGGCCCGCGAATGAGTCCGGTTCGATACCCGGGGAGATCAACCTTCACCTCATTGCGTCCAATGCCAACCACGATGCCGGAGACGAGGTCGCCAACCTTCGGAATCTGCAGAAACGCCTTGTCCGCAAGGAGACCTCGGAGTCCACTTGTGTCTTCCGTGGTTTCCTCCGGATGGTTTTCTAGCACATCCGTAGCTACATCCGCAGGCGCGGATGTGTCCGTCGCGTCCGTCTTTATCGTTTTTCTCGTGAACAACATAGGTTCACATAATGTTTTAACCTCTCAAAAAGAGAAGCCCCCGCACCGAGCCGTCGGCCAGGGTTCATTGAATACTGGATAGACAGTAGCGCAGGATGTGGTACTTGGCAAGTACGATGATTCCTAGCAATTCGGGCCGTAAGGCCAATGAGGTATACTACATAGGTGAATTCCAAGCCAGTGCCGATTATTCGTAGTCAGGAGTCCGTTGTCCCGTGTTCCTTGTAATATGTTCCTTGTCCCTTGTTTCTTATCTCCTGTTTTTGTCTCTTCTAACTTCTCTATGACCCACCCCTTTCATGCGACCATAGAAATTTTGGAAATTCTATCCAATCATTTACCCCCGCGTTTTTCAGAACAGCTTGGACGGTGTATGCAGAGACGCATTGCTGAGCTTCGCGCGGATGCCGGAGTCTCGCGTGAGGAATGTGAAGCGGTAGCGATTGAGTTCGGAATGTACTCCTGGCACTATCGTCGTGCGTGGGAGGAGGTTTACGCGCGCGACGGGCAGGTGATTGCGACTGAACGATTGTTTGATGGAATGCCGGAGTCGCTCGGGCAGCGCGTGCGTGCCGATGCGGACGAATTGGGGTGCGGCACGATCGAACTTATGCGCATGCCGGTTTTCGAAACGAACTATACGCCAGAGGATCGACTGGTTATGGAAGAGGCGTTCTTGCGCGCACGACAGGATGCCGCGGCAGAGCTTGCGACACGGTTGCGCGATGGGAAGATTCCGGACTACGAGCGCATTGTGCTGCGATGGAAAATGGAACGGCTGAAGATCGAGGAAGAACTCTTGTCCCTCCGCGATGTTGCACGGAAGAAGCCGCAATGGGCGGCAGAGATCGCAGGAGCAATTCATGAGTATGAACTTGGATTCACCGGCGCGATGGGGATGGAGGCGACAGTCGAGGAGGTTCGCGGGAAGGTAGAAGAGTATACGACGAGGGAGTAGGAAGTCTGCACATCTTTGGATTGCACAAGTCTCACACGTCATTCTTGCATAACGTGAAACCCCCACCCTTCAAGAGGGTGGGGGTTTGTTGCCTCGCAAGTGGTCGAGGGGGCAGCCACTTACGCAGGCCGGTTGTTACCAGACGAATGGTCCAATGTCCCCCAGGCCCTTTGCGGGGACTGAAGGCCACGGTTCGTCGTTGTGTTTTGCTGCTACCGGCTGTTCCGTATTCGGCGTCGGCGTTGCAGCTTCGACCGGCTCGATCTCGACGAGATGCACGGTCGGGAGAGTCCCGTCAAGAAGCCGCCGAATGCACGTACGTCGCTCGAGGTCCAGGTCGTTCTCTTGCTGCAGCCGCGTGAGTAGCTCGTGCGTCGCATGCTCCGCATGGTCGCGCGGGTTGTGTGTGATGAGCGAAGCGAGGATCACCTTCTGGAGCTGTAGGCCCTCGACGAGCGTGTGGAGTGCCCGCTCGCTCGTGATCCGGTCACTGATGTCGATGAGACATTGGAAGAGGTTCAGATGGTGCTCTTGCGCAGATGATGCGATACGGGAGAGCAGCTGTTCATGCTGGCGCACCCCGTCCTCATTTGGGCCTCTGGAGGAGGCATCGCCACGGACACACAACATGTCCATGAGGTCGGAATATTCATATTTGTGCCATCGGCGGAACGCACGGAGCGCATCTTCGACTCTGAATACGAAGCGGTTCTTATTCGGATCGGTAATGCGTACCGCTATGCGTAGGTCACGCGTCTTGTGCTGCTCACCGACGCGACCACCTTGCCCGACCGGAAACGGCGATGGTGAGATGTACAAGTTGGTGAGATCCGCACACCATCGCCGAAGCTGTTCGTGCTTCTTCCATTGGCCGCTCCGAATGGTCGCGCGGCCGCGCGGTCCTAGCGGAATGAAGAACGCGAATTCCTCCTGTGGCGTCAGCTCATCGTCTTCGGTGTTTATCCAGCTTGTCCTGGCTGGCTTGACCCGCCGCACGATGCGATGCAGGAGATTGCCGACCTGGTCGAGCGTGAGGATGAGCGTGTAGCCGTAGATGTTGTTGTCCAGCCATAGGCGCCACCATTCGGTGTAGCCGAGCGCTTGGAAGGACGGATCGCGCATCGAAAAGGAGACGAATCCGCCAATGACAAGTAAGCCGTACGGCGCGGCGAAGAGCATGTGGTAGCGCGACCCCGTGATAGGAAGTGCGATACTCAGCGCGATCCACGCCACTCCGATGAGGCCGACGAGATGCGCGGTGAAAAACTGTGCTACTTCTCCGTGCGGAAGTCCTCTGCGGCGCTCGATTTCTTCGATGCTTTGGTCAGTCACCAATCGCGAACGTATTACATTTGGCACGGGCGACTCCTTATGAGAGGGTTGCCGTTGGGAATGATCCGAATCAGCATGATGCTGACAATGCACCGTAGCGCAGTTCTCCATCACTGTCAAGAGCGAAATATCGCCGAAAATGAGAGATCCCCCGCCGGTTTTTGTTTCCGGTAGGGGATCTGGAGAGTGTGATTACCGTGCGGTGAGGTGCCGCGCGGCAACGAGATTGTCGGGACATGCACCCTCGATGATCGCCACGAGTTCGAGCGAGCCGAGCCACTACTCCTTTGCGCTACTCGTGAATGAGCGCGGCGAGGCGAATAGAGTGGTGGTTCGCGACGGGGCGATCGTACTATCGCATCCCCCTATTGTCAACCCGCCCACTATGTCGGTATTATAGAAGGTGTCACGCGGGCATTGCCCGCGAGCTTATCGGTTGCGGAACATGGTTTAGTGTTTACGGTTTATGGTTATCACGTACCACGGAGATTCCTGCGTTCGTCTTACCGGCAAACACGCTGCCGGTGAATTTGCTGTGCTCATTGATTTGTACGATGCAAAGGCGACCGGGTTGAAGCCACTACGTCCTTCGTCGGCCGATCTCGTCATTTCGACCACTGGAGAAATTCCTTCGTTCAGTGAGGGGCCATACCTCGTGCGTGGGCCCGGGGAGTGTGAGGTGCGCGGTGTGAGTGTCGTTGGTATTCCGTTTCATGGGCGAACCATCTATCGTATCGTCGCCGAGGGAATTTCAATTGCACATCTTGGAAATGCATCAACAAAACTCGATGCTGGGACCGCAGAGCTTCTCGGCGAGGTTGACATCTGCTTCGTTCCGATCGGCGGAAATGGTGTGCTCGGAGCAAAGGAGGCCGGCGAAACGATTGAGCAGCTTGAACCGCGAATTGTCATTCCAATACAGTACGGGGTGAAGGGGACGAAGCTGCCATACGATGGGCCGGAGGCATTCTGTAAGGAGTATGGGTGCTCATTGAAGGAAGTGGAGGATCGTTTGAAGATTGTCGAAAAGGATATGCCGAGCGACGAGACGTGGGTGCGGATCATCGCTATTTCGTAGGAAACTCGAAGAAAAGAAATGGTGCTATGAAGCCACAGCGGCAACTCGTCGTCAGTGTGAGCATTGTTGCAGCCGTCATCTTCGTGGCGTGGCTTCTTCTTTTGTCGAAGCGTGTTCTTATTCCGGAGGTTGAGCCGGAGGAGTCTGCGTCATTTCGTGAGGTTATTGAACAGTTTGACGAGCAGGTGGGCGTACTAAATGCGCAGCTCGATGCGCTGAGGGAGCCGATGGCGACACCCGGCGAATCCGTGCCGAGCGATAACGTGGATAACGTGCAGCCCGAAGAATCGGTGCGCCAGTAGCGTGCGTTATGCGTCGAGCGTAATGCGTTTTGCGTTTTATTATCATCTATGGCAAAGAAGCGAATCATCAAGAAGACAAAAGCACCACAGTCGCCCGAAGTGACAGCACTGGTAGCGGCGGGTGGTGTTATAGAACCAGCACCAATTGTCGAAGAGATGGAGCGTTCATACCTTGACTATGCGATGTCGGTGATCGTGAGTCGAGCGCTTCCGGATGTGCGAGACGGATTGAAGCCAGTGCATCGCCGCATCCTCTACGCGATGTGGCAGATGGGGCTCAAGCCAGGTGCGAAGTTTCGGAAATCCGCAACTATCGTCGGTGATGTGCTTGGTAACTACCACCCGCACGGCGATAGCGCGGTGTACGACGCGCTCGTCCGCATGGCGCAGTATTGGAGCATGCGCGAGATGCTTGTTCGTGGGCAGGGGAACTTCGGATCCGTAGACGGCGATCCGGCTGCTGCGTATCGGTACACCGAGGCGAAGCTCATGCCGATTGCTGAGGAGCTTCTGGGCGATATAGAGAAGCAGACCGTGGACTTTATCCCGAACTATGATGGCTCCAAACAAGAGCCGCGTGTACTTCCGGCGCTCTTCCCATCACTCCTCGTAAACGGGACAGTTGGTATCGCGGTTGGTATGGCGACATCCATCCCACCGCACAATCTCGGCGAGGTGTGCGATGCGGTGACGCACCTTATTGATCACCCGAACGCGACCGTTGATGACCTTTGCAAGTTTGTACTGGGGCCGGATTTTCCAACCGGCGCAACAATCTACGACCAGCGAGAAATTCGACAGGCGTATGCAACGGGTCGCGGGTCTGTAGTAACTCGCGCGGACGCAGAAATTATCGAAGATCCGAAGGGCACGAAGATTATTGTGACGTCCCTTCCATATGCGGTGAATAAGGCGTCTCTCATCGAGAAGATCGCCGACCTCGTCCATCAGAAGAAGGTTGAGGGTATTCGTGATCTCCGCGACGAGTCGTCGAAGGGCGATGTGCGTATTGTTATCGAGCTGAAGAAGGATGCATATCCGAAGAAAGTGTTGAACAAGCTCTACCATTCGACGCAACTCCAGGACACGTTCCACATGAACATGCTCGCGCTCATCGATGGCATTATTCCGCGCGTGCTTAACCTGAAGAGCATTCTCGAGGAGTATGTGAAGCACCGGCGGGAGGTGGTGCGACGTCGGACTGAGTTCGAACTTAATCGTGCGAAGGACAGGGCACACATTCTTGAGGGCCTGAAGCTCGCGATGTTGAAGATCGATAAGGTGATTGAGACGATTAAGAAGTCGAAGGATCGCGATGCCGCGCGTGTGAACCTTCTGAAGCAGTTCAAGCTCTCCGAGCTGCAGGCGAATGCGATTCTTGACATGCGCCTCGCGCAGCTTGCGAACCTCGAGCGTATCAAGGTGGAGCAGGAGCTGAAGGAGAAGCAGGAACTCATTGCAGAGCTTGAAGCGATTTTGAAGTCGGAACAGCGAATGCTCGACGTTATCAAGAAGGAGATCAAGGAGCACCGCGCAAAGTTTGCTAACGAACGGCGAACGCAGGTTCGTGCGCAGGGACTGAAGGACTTCCGCACCGAGGATCTCATTCCGAATGTTCCGGCAATTGTCATGGTTACGAAGGGCGGTTACATTAAGCGAGTGCCGCCGGATGCGTTCAAGACGCAGGGGCGCGGTGGAAAGGGCGTCATAGGACTTACCGCAAAGGAAGAAGATTTCGTTGAGCTCCTCTTCGCGACGGAGACGCATGCGGATGTGCTCTTCTTCACTACGCGTGGCCGCGTATTCCAGTTGAAGGCGTACGATATTCCTGAAGGATCGCGCACAGCAAAGGGGCAGTCGATTGTGAATTTCCTTAATCTTTCACCGGCCGAGGGCGTGTCTGCGATTTTGCCGATATCTGATCTTGGAAATGATGAAAAGTACCTCGTCATGGTGACGCGCGGAGGTGCGATTAAGAAAGTCGATATCGAGGCGTTCAGTAATGTGCGGCGCAATGGCCTCATCGCGATTAAGCTTCGCGGAGATGATCTCCTCGAGTACGTGAAGCCATCCACTGGCAAGGATGAGATCATGCTGATCTCCCGTGAGGGGCAGGCAATTCGGTTCAAGGAGAAGGATGTACGATCGATGGGACGCGTCGCGGCCGGCGTGCGCGGAATGAAGCTCTTAAAGAAAGACGACGAAATTGTTGGAGCTGGCATCATTGGACGCAGCTGCGACAAGGATGGATGCGAAGTCGTCGTTATCATGGAGCATGGATTCGGGAAGCGAACAACGCTCGGCCAGTACCGTGTCCAGGGCCGTGGCGGATCAGGCATCAAGACCGCAGAGATTACACCGAAGACCGGGAAAATCGTTGGGGCATTCGTATTGAATGCGAAAGCACCACCGGAGGATCTCATCGTCATGTCTCGCAACGGGCAGGTTATTCGGCTCCCGTATAAGCAGGTGTCGAAGGTGGGCCGTGCGACGCAGGGTGTTCGAGTGATGCGGTTCAAGGAGGAAGGTGATGGAATTGGAACGGTGACATACGTGTGAGGACGCGGATGTGCACGGATCGGAGACGGATGACCACTGATGATTTTGTTTCAGTAGCACACCTCTTCCATGGGTAGACGAGAACGGGAACGAAGAACACCCACCCCGCGAGGGGTGGGTGTGGTGTTGCATGGTACAATAGCATCGTATGTTGGGCATTCTATTGACAATTTCCAGCACGCTTTTTGGTGAGACCTCCAATGTCATTGGGAAAGCGAAGGTACTGAAACACCAAGAGAGCGTGTACACAATGGGCTTCCTCAACGTTTGTTGGGTGACGCTCGCATTTTTTTGTATTGCGATTGTTGTGCCGGGAAGTTTTGTGTTTTCTGCTGTCGCGCTTCCCACCTACGGCCTTCGAATGATTCTTGAGGTAGTACAGGCGCACGTGACCGTCCGTGCTATCACGGTGTCGTCCCGTAGCGCATTTGGGTTCCTCCGCATCATCACTATCCCATTACTTCTCATTACTGACATTGTGATTGGGTACGACCTTCACACGTTCCAGCTTATAGGGATGGGTGTCATTATCGTCGCGCTCGCATTTCTCTTGCTCAATCATGGTGTGGAACGAAAAGGCGCGGGACTTGTGTTGTTTTCCGCCGTGAATGCCGTGGCAACGATCTCGTTGTACAAATACCACATTTCGCACTTCAACTCCGTAATCGGCGAACAACTTCCGATTCTGATCGTGCTCGCATTATACTTCTTCATTACTGCGCGAGTGTGTGCAAAAGAGAATCCATTACAGTATCTCAGACAGCCCGTGTACCTCCTGCAGTCCGCAGGCAACGGGATCGCTGCAGGTCTAGGGAGCTTCGCGATGCTATTCGCTCCGGCATCGGTCATTCTTACCGCAAAGCGCTCATCTTCGATCTTGTGGTCTATTCTTTCCGGAAACATCTATTTTCACGAGCGACATTTCATCGTGAAGTTGATTGGCTTCGTCATTCTGGCATGCGGCCTTATTCTGCTTGCATTCTAAACGAGGCGGCTGCGTGGGAGTGTAGGGAGAAACAGAAAGAAGACACCCACCCCGCGAGGGGTGGGTGTGGTGTTCGGTGGGTCTACCTGACTACAGCAGCACTTCGCGGCTACCTGCTGGCTTTTCCGGAATGACCGACGCGCTCATGAGGATAAGCGCAGGATCGCTGTCAGTGGGAGCCCCTCTGAATGCTTCATCTAGCCCCTCTCTGAGACGCTCCGTACAATCTTCGATTGCACGTTTGATCGTGTGCGACGAGACTTGGCCGCATTGATCGAACGATGTATCAGACTCGGTATCGAGCTCCACCACCTCGTGGAGCGCCCTGACAGTAAGTCTGATTGGGATGTCCTTGAGCGATACGTATCGCTTGATGTGGTACACAAGTAGTAGTCGCATTACCTTCTCCCTCCTTCGTACTTCGTACGAACGTGCGCGACGAGGCGTTTGACCTCTTCGTCGGCCACGGTGCTGTGCATCCTCGAGGCGAGGTATTCGGTGAGGAGATCGGTTGCCGTGCCGACGCCGAGCTCTTGTGCGACCTCATCGAACGCGACCGTGCCGCGATGCTCGAAGTTCTGCTGCGCCAGTCGCCGCTGTTCCGCGTCTTGGAGTACCTGATAGGGGACGCTTGTGTACTGTTCTTCGACGAGCGCGGCGTGTTCGCGGAGACGTTCCTCGCTGGTGTGCGCGCATCCTTCCTTCCCACAGATCGGGCAGTGATGCACGAAGTCGAGTTTTTCAGTCATTTGCTTCTCCTTGGATGTGGATACCCATGGGGTATATGGTGTTCTCGGGCGTCTTATAGAAGGCGGCCGCGCTACTCCATGCCGTCCGGAATGATGGCCACGTGATGGACGATGACGCGATCGGCGTCTTCGTGTTCGTGCACCTGCCGCACCTTCTCGATGGTTTCTTCCATGTCTCCTGCCTTGGCCATGTAGGCAGCGGTGATGCTGCAGTGGGGAGTGTGCATACTGACGTCATCCTTGTACAGATGGAATGTTACCATGCAGCGCATGGCGCCTCCTTTCGTTGTTTGATCTGGTTGTAGACTTTATGATGGTCCGTCATTGCGATCGAATGGTGCAGTTTTTGAGCAGACCGCAGCAGACGAGGATCTTGACTCGCTCACCCCTGGGGTTGGTTGCATCCATCTCGAATCCTGCAGCATCTCCGCCACATCCTCGCAGACGGACTGCGATACGCATGTCATTGGTGACGATTGGCTCAGAATAGCCCTGCGTCTGCGCGGCGTGAATCGCTGTGTCCTGACTGACGAGGAACCCCATGAACATAGCGAGGATGATGCCGATGCACGCGATGACGATCATGATTTCGATGAGTGTGAATCCGTGAATGTGTTCACGCATGATCTACTACTCCTTCTTGTCGTACCTGCTTCGAACGTGTGCGACGAGATGACGGATCTTCTCGTGCTCGGGAGCGAGCTTGAGGCACTCGGCGAGGTATGCGGTGAGGAGTGTGTCTGCGGCGTCGAAGCCGACGATCCTCGAGGCATCACCGTACCGTGCGCTTCCTCCACGCGAGATGACGATCTTCGCACGTGCGAGAGCGGTCGGATCGGTGCTCACCTCGCACGCGGCGGGTGCGGCGTCGTCTGCGTTGTGAAGGGTATGCCAGCGTCCCCGCCCCTCGAGCTCCTCGAGGAGTGGCGACGGGGTTTCCGGTGACTGCTTGCTCATGGTTCCTCCTCGGCTATGTCGGCATCTTTGCCGATGATGATACTCCCGTGAAAGTTGAGCGAGTAGACGAGCTCTCGCTGGAAGAGAATTTGCTCAGATCCGATGAACGAAGCAATGTCCCCGGTCCAACTGCACTTATATCGCCACGCGCCATCCAAGAGCTTGGCAGGCCCGCGCGGATAGAACCGCGCGGAGAGGAGCGCAGACTTCGCGAGTGCACGCTTTAAGAACGCGTACGCATCTTTTGCGAGCGGGTATGATTCCCGATCGAAGATACCTCGTCCGTCGTGTCCGAGCATGCGGCCATCATACGATTGGTACCAAATTGGGCACCGATTGAATCGGATGAGCTCGCAGCCGCAGAACGAGAGGAACCCGACGTAGCTGTCGCGGTAGTCCCACTGATCCTCGGTGATGTGGAACTCGTTGAATCCGTCACGCTCCACATCCTTTGGAGCGATTGGGACGCCGTTGCCAGCGTACGCCTCTTGTCTTGCATGGCGGAGGAAACTTGCGAGAAGATCGCGGGTTGGCAGGCCTTTTTCGTGCTTCGGGTGCTCGTCCGAAGTTACCATAGGCATCAACCTCCTTATCCCTATTTATTTTGTGAAGGGTCCGCCCGAACTGTATCTGGTCTTGCGTCGTGCGTCAAGCCCTGGTACGGTGGCTCTGAGGACTGTCGGATAGCTGGTTCCAAGTTCTCACAGCCCCTCCTTTTCGTTAATTTCTCATCATCCTTCTATGGGCCTTCCCGGACATCGACGAACATCATCAGACAAGCGGCGACGAGCCGCACATTTCGCGTTGAAAAAACTCAACCTGACGCGCTGCCCGAAGTGCACGAAGCCGGGTATTCCGCACCAGGCCTGCGCAGGATGCGGAACGTACGCTGGACGCGAGGTTATCAAACCAAAGGAGAAACGGGCACGCTCAAGCAAGGCGACGCGTGCTGGTAAGAAGTAGCACGTTACTGCCAAACACTCTATTGCGCCATCGGCTGACGGTCGCACATCGATCCGTCACTTGAGGATTCGGAGTGGATTGTCGGACGCTTCAAATAGTTCATTGTTCTTTAGGAGTGATCGTACATCTATGGCCAACAGACACCTCCTCCGGACGGTCGCCATGCAGTCGCTGTTCCAATGGGACTTCGATGCGCGTCAAGGCGACATTCAGGACATCGTGAAAGGGAACATTGAAGAGTTTGCTCCCGGGATTGATGATGCTGCATTTGCTTATGAGGTTGTGAAGGGTGTGGTTGAGCATTGCGAGGAGATCGACGCGCTTATTGTAGAATGGGCGCCGCATTGGCCGTTAGAGCAAATTACAAACGTGGATCGTAGTGTTATTCGACTTGGTATCTTTGAATTGAAATTCGGGGGCGGGCGAGTTCCACCGAAAGTTGCCATCAATGAAGCGATTGAACTTGCAAAGACGTTCGGAGGTGATGCGAGTGGTAAGTTCGTGAACGGAGTTCTTGGTGCGATTTTCAAGCAGATGATCGATAAGGGTGAGGCAACGGAAGACGGTGGTGGTGCGCCGGAGCCGGAGGAAGTTGAGGGAGAGTCAGGTATAGAGAAGGTGGAAGAAGAAGTGGTTCCCATTGAGGAGCTACCAGAGGATGTCCCGGAAGAAGTGATCGCCGCACAACAAATTGATCCAGAGGAAGAGTCAGAAACATAACCCTTGAAGGGGAAGTGGGAAGTGAGACGGTGCGAAGCGAAAGATCTTCCACCATCTCACTTCCCACTTCATACATGCATGGAACCGCAGGATTTCCTGGCACTTGAAGAATGTCTCGGTGTGTCGTTTCCGGACAAGGCACACATCACAGAAGCGTTCACACACCGTTCGTTCATTAATGAGCATCCGAATCATCCCACCGATCATAATGAACGGTTGGAGTTTCTTGGTGACGCAGTGATCGAACTTGTGGTTACCGAGGAGCTGTTTAATAAGTACAAGAATGCGGAGGGGGAGCTAACAAATTGGCGCGCCGCGCTGGTGAACGCAGTCATGCTTTCCGAAGTCTGCCGAGGGCTCAACGTGGAGCAGTTCCTCCTCCTCTCAAAGGGTGAGGCGAAGGAAACCGGGAAGGCGCGGAGCTATATTCTAGCGAACGCTTTTGAGGCGATCGTGGGAGCAATTTATCTCGATCATGGATGGGATGGGGCAAAAGAATTTCTTGACCGAGTGCTACTCCCGCGGCTCCCGTACATTCTCGAGCACAAGCTCTACATCGATGCAAAGTCGAAATTTCAGGAGATCGCGCAGGAGCGCGTTGGTGTGACACCAAACTACAAAGTGCTTGAGGAGAGCGGTCCGGATCACGCAAAGGTGTTCGTAGTTGGTATTTATTTGAATCGCGAGCAGATAGCAACCGGGGATGGCACCTCCAAACAAGAGGCGCAGATGAGCGCCGCCGAAAACGCGTTGAAGGCGAAGGGGTGGGAGTAATGAGGTGTGGCGAGGGCTACCGCCTGCGTCACATTAGTGCCCCGATAGCTTAATGGATAAAGCACCGGTCTTCGGAAC
>JBDRLD010000030.1:0-6131 GCA_043813445.1 Candidatus Uhrbacteria bacterium | reverse complement strand
GCCATTGCCGGCTTCGGAGGCCTACGTTCCCCGCCTGCCATCGCCCATGCCCTCGTGAGGAATCGAACCTCAATCTCAGGCTTCGGAGGCCTACATTCTATCCGTTGAACTACGAGGGCTCAGGCCGTGGCGGGCAGGTATCCATTGAATCCCGACGATCCTGAACTCACTGGGATGTCGGGATCCCGATCGAAGCATCGGGACTACGAGCGCAAAGGGGTGGTGCTCAGCAAAACACTGCTTGGAGCGTACACCAAACCGATGTTCAGAGCAAGATGATACCCACCTCCTCTATGTACGGAGTCGCGCGAGTGCCGCGAGTGCCGTGTACCGCGCCGGCCGCAAGATGAGATCCTGCGTCGGCGGGTGCGTGACCATCTCACCTCCGAATCCATGCTTGAAGCGAGTCATTCCGGACCAGGAAGTGCTGGACGCTTGACGATGATCGCTCGATCCCGGGTCTTCCACGCCGCCCCAATCGTACCACCGCATCCCCACAGCTTTTGCATCTTGCATTGCCGTCCAATGCAACAGGTGCGGCGCCATGTGCTTGCGCTCGCCATATGATGACCCGCCATGCAAATATGTCGCAGTATCGCCGTAGTACACCACGAACGCTGTCGCAAGCGGCACCCCTTCCCGTTCCGCAAGATACAGCGAACAATCCGCCGTCCCCCGCTCTTGCCGTAGTCCGTCATCTGTCGTCCGTTGTCGAAACGATGCGAGCATCGTTTCATAATAGGAGCGTGCATGCGTATGAATCTTCTGCCGCGAAGCGGTCTCTTGGAGAAGCTTCCAAAAAACTTCGAGGTCCTCATTGTTTTCTGTTCCTTGTTCCTTGTTGCTTGTACGTATAGTCACCCCGCGACGCTCTGCGAGGCGAATATTATATCGATGCTTCTCATGCATAGCAGCCATCATATCCTCACACGACGGCTCGAGGCTGGTTCGCCAAGTATACCGCGGCTCAACCAACCGTCGCATGACGCGCGGCGCGACAAACTCCCAATTCTTTTCCCCCTCCTCCCGCTGGGAGGGGGGGTTAGGGGGGGTGGGGAATTCTGCACGCCAAAACACAGCCCGGATCTGCTTCGAAAGCTCTTGCACGAACGCTGTAGTCTGTAGTCCGCAGTCTGAAGTCGCCATTCGCGGAGAATACAGGTATGTACCCCCAAACGGCAACGGCATTGCAATGCAAAGCACCCCGCCCACACGGTGCGTGCGGTGTCCAAGCGCCTGCTGAAATTGCTCCCATGCCTCAGATTGGAGGAGATCCATACGTATCCACCATAGCAAAGCCCATTGCGCAGAGGTATGCCAGACGTGCGCATATGCGATGGACATGACCCCTCGACTCCGCTCGGGGAGTAACAAGAGAACCCCTCGACGAATCGAGGGGTTCTTGTTTCTTCTCTTCGCGCCACTTATTCCCTGAGCGTAGTCGAAAGGCTACGCCTCGAGGCGCTCCGCGAGACGACCGACCCCGTCCGAGTAAGGATGCGCGAGATTCGCCACGTGATTCCTGTTGACGTTCACGCGACCGTTGTACTCGTTCGCGTTGAGCGCACCCACATCAGAGGAGCCGAAACGTATCATGCCATCCCCATCCTCAATCACCGGAGCAAGCGCCGCACATGCGGAGCCCGCCTCCTGTACTCCACGGAATGTGAAGAACCTTTCGGCGGCACGAGTGTATACTCGATCCGCACGAAGGAATGGCACGACGTGGTCGAATATACACGCTGACCCATGCACACGCTCCCGCACGGTGCGCAGGACTCTGGTACATGCTCACGGGTATTGGTATCCGGAAACGAAATATTCCCAGTGTACACACCGCAACCTCTTTCAGTATAACGCAAAAGACAAAATTCAAGGAAACAGAAATCCCCCATCCCGACAAGTCGGGATGGGGGACAAGGCCTCAAGACACAAAAAGCACTATTCGACCACGTCCGCGAGACGACCGCCTCCGAACGAGCAAGGACGCGCGAGATTCGCCACGTGATTCCCGTTGACGTCCACGCGACCGTCGTACCCGTACGCGTCGAGCGCACCCACATCAGAGGAGCCGAAACGGTACCCAGTGCGAAGCCAGCACCATGTGTGGGCATCGATCATACGGTTGTGCTCGTGCTTGAAGGCGTGCCACACGATCACGCACTCCTCCAGGGAGAGGAGGGTAATCTGCTTGGAGAGATCGTTGTGGGAGGTCTTGAGGCGCGGACAGTTGTCATGCACCTCGGCCCAGAACCAGTAGCCATGCTCGGTGGGCTCCCACTCGATCTTCGCGCGCTCTTTCTCGTCCATGACGGTCCAGTGCTTTTCCTGGCCCACGTCGCGCATGAAGTCCTCGTAGGATATGTCGTCCGTGGCAAAGCGCCAAAACAGATCCTGGTTCTGCTTGCGGCGTCGCACGAACTCGCGGTTCGAGACGTTGGGCTTCGGGATGAACAGGAGGGGATGGTTGGGGTCCTCATCCTCGTTGCTGCACTCCTCGTCACCCTCGACGTCTTCGCAGGTGTTCCCGTATGCTGCGACGCGGAAACCCTTGGCGCGGTAGAACGCGATGAGCTGCTGCTGACGCTCTTGGGTGGAGGAGCGCTTGGGCTTAGACGTTACGCTATGACTCTCCGCAACTCCTTCCACGCAGACCTCGCGGCCCTCGATGAGCGCCTGTACCACCGGCTGCGCATTCGCCCATTCGATGTTCTGGCTCAGCGCACGCTCCTTCAAGGTGTCGCACATGCGACGAATTCCGAGCTCCCGACGCGCATCCTCGTCCAGGACAGATCGCTTCTGTCCGCTCATGACGAGCTCCTTTCTCTGTGGTGTCCATGTGACGCCGAAGCGTCGAGACACCGATTTGCTGCGCCCCACACCACGTGGAACGCAAAGAGCCACTACAAAAGAATATAGTAGTAAATGGCCTGGTTGTCAAGAGTGTTCTATATTTTTGTTTTATGTCGTCATTCTGAGGCTTCTGAGTCCCCGCCCAAGGCGGACAGGCGCCTCGTGCGGGAGTACGCGACGAAGAATCTCACCCACAGTGCGCGTTCGTACTTAGAGCACCACGTACCGCTAATGTGAGATCCTTCGAGGACTCCCTCCATAGGCGGACAGGCAGGATGACGGCGGTGTAGTGAGGACTCAGGATGACAGAATCTCAACGGACACAAATAAATAAGCAGGCATCGGACTACAAACGACCAACAAAAACGCGGCCGCGTTGGGCCGCCCCTACACCATTCCCATCCGCACATCCCCGCGACATCTCGCTAGCGCTCGTGCGCGGGCAAGCGCATCATCTGCATTCCCCTCCTATCCGTATCCTCCAATCCGCATATCAGCATCATCGGCATTCTTTTCTGATCCGTATGTCGGCATTCCCCTCCTATCCGTATCCAGCGCTTCGCTCCTACACGTATATTTCTATTTCCCTAGCTGCTGCAACGCGACTTTCAGCTTCTCCTCGGTTGTTCCTGCCTCGACAGGAAGTCGGCGAACCACCTCGCGCACCTCGGCAATTTTGTAGCCGAGTTGGACAAGCGCATCCATGACATCTGCATCGCTCGTACCGTAACTGCCGGGAAGAACATCTGGCGCCATCTCCTGCATCTTCGATTTCAGCTCGACCACCACCCGCTCTGCGGTTTTTCGACCAACCCCAACCACCTTCGAGAGATACGCCGCATCTTCGCGAGCAATTGCATTGCGAATCTCCTGCGGCGCTCCGAGTGCAAGAACACCGAGAGCGCCCTTCGGTCCCACCCCGCTCACGCTAATGAGCTGGTGGAATAGTGCGAGTTCATCCTGAGACGCACATCCGAAAAGTTCACGCCGATCCTCACGCACCACCTCGTGTGTGTAGAGTTCAACACAATCATCAATGGAGAGCCGCTCCAGGAGTGGGCGCGGCACGATGACGCGATACCCGACATCGTGGAGTTCCACGATGCACGAATCCTTCAGTTTTGCGCGGATAACCCCGCGAAGAAAAGCGATCATAGGCACCCCCATCATACCGCACAAATCCACGCCGAAACAGTCGAGGCGCCACCACATGGTGACGCCTCGATCCTCCGCCGATATCTGTTACTTCTTTGCCCAGTCGCGCGCGAGCTCAATCAACAGGTGCACGCCGTATCCGGTTGCGCCCTTTCCGAGCCATGACTTCGCTTCAGTCGCCCATGCGGTACCGGCAATGTCGAAGTGCGCCCATGGTTTTTCCTCCGCCATCTGCTCGAGCAGTGCGGCCGCGGTGATTGCACCTCCATACCGACCCACTTTGCTGAGGTTCTGCCAGTCAGCGATGTCGCTCTTGATCTCACGCGTGTAGGCGTCAGCGAGTGGCAGGTGCCATGCACGATCGCCCGACAATTCCGCCGCTGTATTCGCCTGCTTGAAGAGCGGTGTGTTGTTCGAGAAGAGACCTGCGTAGTGCGATCCGAGTGCGATCATGCACGCGCCAGTGAGGGTTGCGAGATCCACAATCGCCTGCGGCTGATACCGATGCGCATACCCGATGCCGTCAGCGAGAATCAATCGTCCTTCCGCATCGGTATTCAGTATCTCGATTGTTTTTCCACGGCACGTCTTCACGATATCGCCCGGCTTCTGTGCACGACCGCCCGGCATGTTCTCGGTTGCCGGCACTATACCGACAATATTTACCGGAAGCCCAAGCGCGCCAATACCGCGCATGGCGCCGAGCACCACTGCGCCACCACCCATATCGAACTTCATCTCATCCATCTTCTCGCCAGGCTTTAACGAGATACCGCCGGAATCGAACGTGATGGCCTTCCCGACGAGCGCATACCACGTTTTCGATGCGCGTTTGTTCCCGTGCCACTCGACGACGATGAACTTTGGCGGCGTTTCTGCGCCACGCGCGACACCAAGCAGCGCTCCCATCTTTAGCCGCTCCATGTCCGCACGCTCGAGCACCTTCACACGGAAACGTTTGTCGGTTTTCCCAAGTGCAACCGCGTGCTCCGCGAGGTGCGTCGGCGTTGCATCCGAAGACGGTGTGTCGCCTAGCCGCCGCGCTGCATTCACCGCATCTGCGATAATCGCCCCCATCGCAACACCAGCAGCAAACTGCTGTGCCTGCGCTTCCATGAGTGGCGCAATCGTCAACGCGGAGCATGTCGGCAACGTCGCCTTCTTGTCCGTCTTGTAATCGGTAAACTGGTACGTCGACACGCGGAACGCCTTCTCGAAAAGCTCACCAAGTTCCTCGATCTTCAACTTCTTCAGGTACTCCTTCGGGAGCACGAACGCCGCGCTCTTCGCCTTCACCTGTTGGAGCGCTCGCGCAGCAGTCCCCACTACATGCTGCCAGCCGGTTCGATTCCAATCCTTCGGTTTTCCAATCCCAATAAGCAACACGCGCTGCGCACTGACCGAAGTTGCATTGTAGAGACAAAGCGTACCGTACTCCTCACCAGTGAAATCGCCAGACTTCACCACAGCACTCAGCTGGCCACCGAGCGCTTCGTCGATGTGCTTGTACTGTCCGGGCAGCTTCTTGTCCGCGATCTCCACGATGGCAAAGACGAGCGCGTCCACCTTCGCGTCGAGCGGAAGCTCGTTTGTGTATGTATAGAGTAGGTCAGACATAGTTTTTGGCTCAATCATGCGATGGTTCTAGCGTAGCACCGTGCCGTTCGCCGACAAAATACACCCACCGAGCTCGCAAGCCGGTGGGTGTATCCACGAACAATTCGCTGCTAGGTCTTCGTGATGGATAATTTGATTGATTCGCCCGCTATGAGGACGTCCTGTGGTGTATCCGGTGTGCCAGATTCCCACTCGGATGCCATGGTTGATTGGGTGAGCGCGGGGAGATGCTCCGAAATCGCTTGCGCGAGCGCCCCGTCCGCCGCATAGACCACTCGGATTCGATCCGAAGGCGTCAGTCCCATATCCTTACGAAGGCCATTCACCTTCCGCGTGAGCTCACGAATCATACCCTCGCGCTTCAACTCGGGCGTGAGCGTCGTGTCGAGCCGCACCTCGTGCTCGAGACTCTTGTCGACGACCACTCGCTTCACATTCAGCTCTTCCGCAACGAGCTCGAGGATGGCATCAGGAAGATCGAGTTGTATACTGAGCATCGCCAATGC
>JBDRLD010000029.1:0-5647 GCA_043813445.1 Candidatus Uhrbacteria bacterium | reverse complement strand
TTCCTTCACCGGTACGCATCTCTGCGATCTGTCCACGGTGGAGCACAACTCCACCGATAAGTTGAACGTCGTAGTGTCGTTGCCCAAGTGTACGCTTCGCCGCTTCACGCACTGCCGCGAATGCCTCCGGGAGGATATCATCGAGAGTCGCTCCGGCATCAAGACGCTCCCGAAATGCGGACGTTTTTGCCGCTAGTTCGGCAGTACTCAAACTCGCGCACTCCTGTTCAAGCGCGTTCACCTTGTCAACAATCGGTTGGATGGATTTGACGACCCGAGCATTCGGATCGCCCATGAGTTTCTTTAGCATGCCTGTGGAATATTCCTATCATCCCTATGCTATACTGAGCGTACATTTGCCCCATCAGCGTAACGTACTATGACTATGTGCACAAGACCCCATGCTCGAATGTCGCTCTTTGTAGCGATAGTATTTGTTTGCACCGCGGTGATCGCGGGAGTTGCCCACGCAGAGACCATCACGATCTCTGGCGGCGATCTCATCAAGGGCTCATGGCCTGCGGTGTACTACTACGGAGGTGACGGCAAGCGCTACGTTTTCCCAAATGAGGCGACGTACTTTACGTGGTACAGCGATTTCAATTCTGTCAAACACATTTCCGATGCCGATCTCGGTAGTATTCAAATCGGAGGAAACGCCACCTACAAGCCGGGCGTGAAGATGGTGAAGATTACAACAGACCCGAAGGTATACGCGGTGGACATCAACGGCACGCTCCGCTGGGTGCAAACCGAGGCGGTTGCGATTGCACTGTATGGACAAGATTGGAATAAACAAATTGACGACATCCCGGATGCATACTTCGTCAACTATCAGGTTGGGTCACCCATAGCATCTACGGGCGACTTCGATCGAATGTCTATCACGTCATCTGTGGTTTCGATCAATAACGACAAGGGGCTTGGTACGACCGCATCCACGCTCACCTCAACCACTCCCGCAACAACACCACCAATTACAACAACGCCGCCTGCAACAACACCACCTGTTGCGACAACCGCTCCGACTAATCTTGAGAGCGCCACATTGTACTTTGATCAAGGCGTAGCAAGCGCTGCAGAAGGCAATTTCGAAGCAGCAATCACGAGCTTCGGCCAATCCATAACGCTCAACCCAAGCGCGACCACCTACTACAACAGAGGCGTCGCGCAGGCGCTACTGGGAAGGAAGACAGAAGCACTCACCGACTTCGACACATCCATCCAGTTAGATGCCAGTGACCCCATCGCCTATATCAATAGGGGCTCACTGAGATACAGAATGGCCGAATTCGCAGCATCGATCACCGACTATGACAAGGCTATCGCGCTCGCTCCAAGTGCAACAGCGTACGTCAATCGTGGAGTAAGCCGCGGCGCGCTTGAACAATACGCCAGTGCTCTGGCTGATTTTGATAGTGCGATTGCCCTGGATCCGACGGACGCAAAAGCATACTACTACAAGGGCGTGGCGTATAGTTACACATCGGATAGCTCGGCCGCAATAACCAGCTATGGCAAGGCGATTGAGCTTGATCCTTCCGACGCACAGACACGCTTCAATCGAGGAACAACGTACTACTTGTTAGGAAACTACAGTAGTGCGCTGGTTGACTATAACAAGGCCATTGAATTGAACCCGCGAGACGCAAAGACGTACTACAATAGGGGCAACACGCACTTCAACTTGAAGGACTATCCAAATGCGGTGGCTAGCTACAGTCAGGCCATTGAAATCGCGTCGAATGTAGCCAAACTCTACATTGGAAGGGCGGCCGGCTATATTGGAAATGGCGAATACAGCAAAGCAATCGACGACTACAACAAGGCGTTGGCATTGGAGCCGACAAATACGGAGGCGAAGCTCGGAAAGGCAACCGCCTACTATGACCGCGGAATCGAACACTACCGAGCAGCAAGACACAGTGAGGCGGTAAGTGACTACACAACGGCGATTGGGCTCGTACCTACTGATGCGGGCTACTACAAGAATAGGGGTGCGGCATATTTCGGACTAAAAGATTATGCCAGTGCTATAGCGGACTTCACTAAAGGTATCGAGCTGGATCCTAATGATGCGGACTTGTACAAGAACCGAGGCATTGTGTACTACTACATGGGGGAAACGGATAAGTACACTGCGGACACCGCGATGTCGAATAGCATGAGTGGAACCACATCAAGCAGCACAACCTCGACTGCACCTGCGCCATCAACATCGAAGAGTGTAAAATCCAGTTACGGGAGCGCGATATTCAATTCCGCGTTCTCGACACCAACGTGGGGCAGAACCCGAATCTACTCCACACCAACATACCAGTGGTAATTGGTGCAACGAAAGTAATAAACCACCCCGCCAACGCGGGGTGGTTTATTACGGTATGGAAATAATTTTTATATGTCATTGCGAGGAGTCCGCGACGTGGCAATCCCGTCCGCTCATGTACCGGATTGCCACGCTCGGCTCCGCCTCGGCTCGCAATGACACTGATATGCACGCTTCATAGTCTCAATATATTAAAACGAGGAATCTGGCGGTGTGTTATACGTCAACCTCAATCAGCTTAGTTCGTGAACGCGCACCTCGAACAATCATGACCTGCCAGCGCTTCACTTTGAGGTGTGTTGCGATGAGTTTGAGGAGCTGCTCGTTTGCTCCTCCATCTACCGCAGTCGCGCGCACGTGCGCCACACAGGAGCCATCAGCACTCCGTTCAAAATACGTACGCTTCGCATTCGGGTGCACACGGACAGTGATCCGCATATTTACCGCAAACTAAGCAATGTATATGCCATCAACGCCACCGCCACCTGAACTAACATGCCGGGAACCATAGGGAGTCGCCTGCGAATAACACAGTGATGCACGCCATCGTGCACGATCTCGCATTGCCGAAGTACAGGAGCCTTCGGAAAACACTTTGCCAAACCTTGCAACACATCCGGAAGCACCGCTCCAGCAACACCGAGAAGCATGGTCGACTGCATGAGCCACTCCATACCGGAAGTCGCAGTGAGTAGTACAACCATAACGAAACCATCTACCGAAGCTATAAACGCGAGCGTCGCGATGCGGCGATTCGCTTTCCAATGAGCACCGATAGCATCATCTCCGTGTGGTATGGCATCGAGGATAAAGTGCGACACGATTCCAAGAACAAACGCGAGAAAACCAGAGTGCGAATTGAATCCAATCAAAGCCCCAACGGCACCGTGCACTGTAAGGAACATAGGTTATTCGCCAACAACGATTTCCGTGCTATTTAGCACGACTGGCTGTATTGGATGGTCATTCGCATCGCGTTCAACCGCCTCAATACGATCGACAACATCCATACCTGCGATGACTTGGCCGAAATTCGTGTGGAGCCCATCAAGCCACGGCACTGCCTCAGCGGTGACTATGAAAAACTGACTCCCATTCGTATTCGGGCCGCTGTTTGCCATTGCGAGCGATCCTCGTACTAATTTTCGCTCTGTGATCTCATCTTCGAACTTATAACCCGGATCACCTCTTCCATGCATTGACAAATTATCAGGATAGCGAATCGTATTCGGATCTCCACCTTGGATCATGAATCCCGGAATAACTCGATGGAACTGCGTTCCATCGTAAAAATGAACACCTGCTAACTGCACGAAATTCTCCACCGTCTTCTGGGTTTCCTCATCAAAAAGCTCTACGGTAATATCGCCGAAATTTGTTTTCAATATTGCGGTCATAGTTGCTGTTTCCTGCGTAGAATCCTGATTAATTGCTAAGTCCTCTGTGGAATTATTCTGCGAGCTACAACCAGCGAGCACCACGATGCACGCTGCAGCAAGCATGATAAAAGCGAATCGTCGCATACGTTCAATCACGTATTACTGATGAGGTTATATCGTAGCGCTGATTTACCAGTCCCGCAACGAGAAAGGCCTCCGCATTATGCGAAGGCCTTGATTTCAATACGGATTTGTCGCTTTGCGAGTCTTGTAGAAGAGCTTGCGCACACGCTGTGCAACTATTTTTGCCTCTCGCGAGTAGGCCTTGCGATCACGAAGATCGAGTGAGCAGCAATCACCGCTTTTCCTAAGATTGATAATCCCGATACTCACAAGCCACTGCCATGCACTCTCGGCGGCTATGGGATCATCGGTATGCCGTCGGACATTGTCACGAGCCGCCTGTACAGGGAGATACCGTTCTCCGACAAACGGGCGATTTTTTCCAAACTCTCCGAAGCCGTAGCAGATAGCGCGTGCAGCTACCACGGCATCGATCCGATCCGGCACTACGTCACTCAGATCGAGTTGCTTGTGAATGGTTTGAACGTCGATCGTTTCCGACTGATCAGTGGCTTGCTCGTCTGTCTGCTGATCTTCGGTGGCCAGCATAGTGGTACGAGACTTGCCGCTCTTCCTCAATTCGGATGCATTTTGTCCCTCATCGGGCTGTCGCGGAGTCTCTCCAAGAAGGCGAGATGCCAGATACCCATTGTCGCGCACACCCTTCCAGCATCGTTTCCGCGAATAGCAGGCTTGGAGCTCTTGGGCGAGCGAGACTGCAGTTGGCACGTACACTCGGCGACGTGCCAGTGCGTGCGCGAGTGCGTAGGTGAGTAGTCCATCACAATCCGCCTGCACGTCGCGCTGCATGCATAGGTCCAACAGTTCAACTGATACCGATAGCTCGGCTGAAAGGATTTTTGCCACCCATCTCCAGAATAAATCCTCATTGAACCGATCCCTCAGTACTCCTCTCATCTGTGCAAACTCCGAAAAATGCTCCGACGCGCGAGCAGATTCCGGAAGTTCCAGAAGGCGCACTGAAGACAGCACACAACTATCAGTCCATGCAAGCACATCAAGACATTCTTGAACGTCTGCACTCGGCAGTCTCTCAAGAATTGCGACGATACGCTCTCCATACCGTTGCAGCCCCTCAAGAGAGATCTTGCGAGCGACCATCCTTCTCAATACTTCCAGGGTGGTAATATTGCCACCGAGAAGTCGGATAAGCAACGCTGCGTCCGGAAATGCTTCGCAAATTTCGCGAAGCTCACGCTCGGAAATAATCATCCGTAGCGTCACATATTCAGAGAGATCCATCTCACAGATTCGACATGCTTCGCAGTATCCACGGATTAATGTGGGAACGGTGACATGTATCGTACTTCGTAACCGTTCGGCTGCGCGCACCACTTCAATGTCGTCCGTGTACTCAATGTACGCTCCAGTGCTACGAATACCAATCTCCGCGGCAATGGTCACTACTCGCGTAGGATCTACACGTCCTCGGAAGCGGCGGATGAGCTGTCCAAGGTGCGATATTTCTCTGCTTCTCCATCGCTCATTGCCAAAATGTGGGTCATCCACCATGGCATAGAGTTCGACCTTGCTGAGCTTGGCACCGCGAACGAGATCGAGATGCCCGTAGAGCGACTCCCCAAAGCGTTTGAATGCCGCGGCCACATCACGCGATGTCCATTCCAGCTTGAGAAATTCGAGGGTATTCTTGAAAAAGTCGTAAAACTTTTCCGGAGTACCTTTTGCGTAATACCAGGACACACGAGTTGCATCAACAAGATGTTCCACCCGCGGACGATTTTCCAGGAGTTTGACGACCTTGAGTATCTCATCCACAACGACACGAACCAGAAAAGTT
>JBDRLD010000028.1:0-39667 GCA_043813445.1 Candidatus Uhrbacteria bacterium | reverse complement strand
GGGCTCTCCTGGAGGGGCATAGTATCGTCGGTTACTGCGCTGCTACGGTAGTATAGACATGCTCGTAGGCGCGCGCAACCACCCCACTGCTCTGACGTTCCGCCCGCTCCAAGCACGCAGATCGCATCTCTCGGAGTGCCTGTGTTCCCTCGATACACGCACGGAGCCCACGGACCAGGTCTTCCACGCTGCCTGGGTCCACAAGAATACCCGTCCGCCCGTCATCAACAAGCTCCGGAACACCGCCGACGCGGCTCGCGACCACCGGAACTCCGTGTGCGAACGCCTCAAGAATCACGCTCGGCTGATTCTCGTCACAAAGCGATGGAACGACGAGCACATCCGCATGCGCCAACGTGCGTGCGACTCCATCCGCATCGAGCCGCTTACGGAGGACGAGTCCACGGGACTCACGCGCAATATGCTTCAATAGCGAGAACGCGCTTCCGTCGCCGACGATATTCAACATCACATCCGGGAAGAGCGCGTGAATCTGCCGAAATGCTTCGACCAACACCACCACACCCTTCTGCCCCTCGAGTTGACCGACAAAAAGAAGCGTGCGCACCGGCCCATCACGCCGCGCAGGCACGGGGTTCGGCGCAGGATTGCCGATCACAGTACAATCACTTTTCGGGAAAAACCCAACATCGCGATGTGCGTCGAGCAGCCACTTCGTCGGCGACACAACGACGCCGGGGGATCCAAAAAGATGGCGACGCAGCGAGCGAAACCATCGTCCAAGGAAGGAACGCTCAATACGTGTACTCGGTACCCCACGGACGAAGAGCCCTGACGGGGTGATCAGCTGCACATCGTGAAGCGTATGCACCCAAGGTACTTTGCGTCGCCGAATAACCCATGGGAGCAATCCCCCACACCCGACAATATTGTGCGTATGGACCACGTCTGGCTGTTCACGCCTCAGCGCTTGTGAAAACCGAAACGCCGCAAATACATTCAGTGCATCGAAGCAGTGCCAAAACGCCCGCAGCCACGTCGGCATGCGATGGAGCGAGAAGAACCCTGTGATTGTTTTCGTATACACAACCGTCACGCAGTGGCGTGCATCGAGCGCATGGATGAGGCGCTCAATCACCTGCTCTGCACCACCGCGTGCGGTCGCGCCAAAACGATTCTGCACGATGAGTATTTTCATGTATCGCTAGGGAAATCGGGCAGCGGTTAAATGTTCGCTGACACAAGGATGCTGAAAACCATACAGCGGCTGCCCACGAATACACGTCATCGCTCCATCTTGAGAAGCTTGCGGCGTGGCGATCCGGTTCACTCGCAACGGGATTGCCACGCTCGGCTCCGCCTCACTCGCAATGACACACCACATTTCTTCTAGTCATTTCGACAAACGGGAGAAATCTCACACTCTACAGGTGTCATCGCGAGGAGTTCTTCCTAGAACGACGTGGCGATCCGGTTCACTCGCAACGGGATTGCCGCGCTCGGCTGCGCCTCACTCGCAATGACAGACTGGGATGTGGACGGGATTGCCGTGTCGTTCGCGGGCGCCCTAGACGAACTAGGAAGCATCGCAATGACAGAGGATATAGCGCAAGTGGAATCACGATTCAACGAGCTTTGAGGATTTGATCATAGAGCGCTCTCCACTGGTGTGCAACATTTTTCCACGTATACTGCTTGACCACTCGCGCACGTGCCGCCGCACCCATCCGCGCGACACGATCGAGATCATCACGAAGTGCAATAATGCAACGCTCAAGTGCCTGCACATCACCCGGCTCAATTAAGAGTCCTGCCTCCCCATCCGATACCACCGTACGAACACCGGGAAGCTCTGATGTAATCACCGGCTTTCCGCATGCCATGCCCTCGAGAAGTACAAGGCCAAACGCTTCGGATCGCGCCGTCGATGGGAGTACCACAACATCCGAATTCAAATACGTCTGTGGGAGGTCCTCGTCGGAGACCGATCCAAGGAATGTGACACGCTCCTCAATGCCGATCGTCCGCGCACGCGCTTCGTATTTCTCGCGTAGTGGCCCATCTCCAACAATACACAGTTGCACCCGCGGCACACGCTCGATCGCTTCGAGGAGAAGCGGCAATCCCTTAAATGCGTGCGCGACATCGAGCGCCCCAACAAACAATAATCGAAACGGGCCCGGCTGACGATTTCCGACTTGTGGAGTAAAACGCTCCGCATCGACACCTAGTGGTATTTCCATGAAACGATCCCCGAGTGTCTCGATGTGCTCGGCAAGGGCACCGTGCTCTGCATAGTCACGCGATGTGGCGACAATGGCGTCGGCAACGGATACGACATTCGGGAGCGCACGCTTCACGTAGGACGAGAATGCCGCACCTCGTGCACCGGTTGCAACGAGGTCCATATGATACTGCACGACAAGGCGTCGATTCGGATACCGTCGCCGCCAGCGCAAGACCATTCCGAGCGTCCCAATAAACGGCCAGTGAAGGTGTGCAATCGTGTATCGTCCGTCGATGAGCTGATGACCGATAGATGGACACCAGGCCGCATTCCCGTATCGCAAACCCGCGCGGACGTGCCGTGTCTCCTCGTGATCTGTTACTGCCGGCGTGAGCACACGCACCTCAAACCCAACATCGACGGTGCGTTGTGCGAGTTCACGAGCAACATTTCCCATGCCGCCGCGATAAGGAGGGTAGGTCGAAACAATGTGTGCAACACGCATATACGGATGTATAACTCTATGCAGATGATGCGGATATGCTGATGGGATACCACAACGGTATTTCTTATCCGTATATCAGCATCATCGGTATTCCGATCTAATCTGTATTTACCACCGAATAAACGGGAGGACACAACGCCACCAGAGGGAGACGAGTGGATTAACGATATGATCGACCAACGGACTTGATACCTCCTGATTCGCAAGTACCGGTGATAGCCGTCGTATGATGGCGCGATCGGGAAGCATACGCTTCGCCTGCTTCATTCGCCGGTGCGCATAGTACGTATGCCAACGCGTTACCGAGCCAAGCGATCGCCATGCGCGGAGCTTCTCTTTGAGCCATCCGCCCCGACGAGCAATCATGAGCATTCCAAGCTCGCTTACGAGCAGCGGGAGCGCGAGGAGGAGTAATGTTGGGAGACGGAAATTCTGGTAGAGGAACAACATGCGGTTCCGCTCCATCCAATAGAGTTTTGCGATGCTCCGTGAGAATTCATAATGATGTGTGACGACCGCGTTTGGTACGAGCACACTACTCCAATCGCGCAGCCAGAATCGCACTCCGATATCGAGATCTTCGTGGTAAAGGAAATAATCCTCGTCGAAAAATTGAGAGTTGAGAGTTGAGATTTGAGAGTTATCTTCTTCTGACTTCTCACTTCTAACTTCTAACTTCTGCAACGCCACGTCGATAAGTGCTCTGGCTCGGTACATCACCGCCGCGCCGGAGCAGTACGTTACCTCCGGATATGGATACCCGTGTAATCGTGAACGAATTGCACTCCACCGCTCGCCGTGGCCGCCCGCATAACCAAACCCGAGCACATGGATCTCATTGCCGACGCTGTTTACAAGATCATCGTGCGGGGCATCGCTCCCACCATACATAATCCGCGGCTGCGCCGCAGCGATTCGTGTATCTGATTCCATCGCTGCACGGAGGTGTGTGAGCCATGTCGGATCCACTTCGGTGTCCTGATTGAGTAATACCACGTATTCTGCGCCATGCTGCAGGGCATGTCGGATTCCAACATTCATCCCACCCGCGTACCCGGTATTCTCCGACTCAAGGATAACATCAATGCGACCGTCGAACTCTGAGAGTGCGGCACGGGTGTCCTCAGTTGAAGCATTATCCACAACAACGACCCGAAATCGCTCGGGTCGCTCATTTGTGCGAAGAACACTCTCTACGCAGCGCCGAACGTCGTCGGGGCTCTGGTAAGACAAAATGATGATGTAGATCACATATCACCATCCTGCCGCTTCAAGCCGCGCTCGGCAAGCCCACCAGCATCTCCACGCTGTCGAAAATCCTGGCTGGCAATCTCCCGAGTCACGATCGTAATATCACGATCCATCCGTTCCATACGCACCGACTGGCGAATATGGAGCACAACCATAACAACAAGCGCACTATACACCACCACATCGGCCCCACGGCCGATTCCCAGGAGATCCGCGAGACGATTCGTCCCCTCGGGAACAACCGCAACCGCAGCGACGAGGATCCAAACGATCCCCCAACCGATAAGTTCACGTCGTCGCACATCACGACGCCGCACACGTGACAGCGTCCAAACGAGTCCAGCCCCCGCAACAATAATTAGGAGAAAACGCATGAGCATACGGCTTTGCTTCGCAAAGAATGACCAATTCCCAAATTCAAATGACCAACAAAATTCCAATGCCCAATGATCAACACACGAGGGGCTCTACCATGATGCTACGTGAAAAGACTCCGGGAGTCTTTTAATGGGAGACTCAGAGCAGTTTTCGAAGTAGCAGCGACCACGCGGTTTTGAGGCCGGCAGTGAAGCTCTGCCCCTTCGAGAGTGAGTAGTCGGTGTAAATAGTTCTGATTGGCACCTCCACAAGACGAAGCTTGTGTCGACCGATCTCACCGATAATCTCCGATGAAACCTCCATACGATTCGTACGAATCTCAATCCGCATTGCGGCAGAGCGGCTCATCGCACGAAAACCGGACTGCGTGTCCGAACAGTATACACCGAAGAGCAGTCGCGTATAGATATTACTCACCGCATGCGCAACGCGACGCGACACTGGAATATCAACACTCCGTTCTCGTACGCCAATCACCACATCCGCGTCTCCGCGTTCAATGGGTGCGATGAGTGCAGGGGCGTCCACCGGGTCGTGCTGCCCATCTGCGTCGAGCGTCACTATGAAGTCTGCTCCTAGATCGCACGCAATGCGAATACCCGTCCCGAGCGCACCACCTAACCCACGATTCACCACATGACACACCACGTACGCACCGGCTGCACGCGCACGCTCAGCCGTTGCATCACTCGAACCATCGTCAACAACAACGACGTGCGGGATAAACTCCCGCACGCGTCGCACCACATCTCCCACGGTGCGCTCTTCGTTGTACGCAGGAATCACCGCAACGCGCATACCGTTAAATGAACTTAGTCCATTTAATTGAATTGATCGTGAATTGTGTCATTGGAACTTCATTGGTCATTTGAGCTTGGACCTTGGATATTTTCCCCTAGTATCCCAACATCTCCTTATGGGCCTGGGCATATTCTATGGAGAGTTTAAGGCCGTCCTCAAGTCGCACGATCGGTGTCCAGCCGAGTGCTTCGCGTGCGCGCCCGATGTCTGGAATTCCTTGCGCGCGCATGAAGAGTAATGGTTGTTCGAATCGGATCTTCGACGTCGAATTCGTAAGTTCGATAACCTTCTGTGCGACATCGGCGATCTTATATGACTCGTTTCCACCAAAATTCATCGGCCCGCCCTCCTCGCTCGCCATGAGCTTCAGAATACCATCGACAACATCATCGACGTACGCAAGCGATGTTGTAAAAGACTCATCGCCATAAACGACGAGATCACGCCCCTCGAGTGCGTTGACGATAAAATCCGGGAGCATTTCGCCGATGCGTAGCCGCTGTCGCGGGCCGTACGTTCGAAAGATGCGCGCGATCTTCGCGTCAATACCATACTGCTGCCGATACGTAGCGACCACGGTCTCAGCAAACCGCTTCCCCTCGTCGTAACACGCGCGTGGACCGAGATGGTCGACAACTCCGTAGTGATCCTCCTGCTGGAACTCACCCTCTTTCGCCGCATCTCCATAGACGACCGATGACGATCCGAGAATGTATCTCGCTTCGTACTGTTGCGCGATGTGCAGCGTGTTCACCGTCCCATACGCATTCGCGATGAGTGTCGGGATGCGCAAATTCTCAAAATCCTTCGGCGAAGTCGGGCATGCAAAGTGATAGACCTCCTGCACTCCCTGAAACTTTACCTTGAACCGTTCAAGCTCCGGAAAAGTCGTCAAATCGAATGGCACAGCGACGTCCTGCTTGAGAAAAATGAAATTCGGATTCTGAAACAGGTGGTGGATATTCCGCTCAGTCCCAGAAACGAAGTTGTCCGCGCAAATCACCTTTGCCCGTTCAAGAAGACGCTCACAAAGTCGCGAACCAATAAAACCCGCACCACCGGTCACGAGCACGTTCGGCCTATCAAAAATGGGTTTTTCAAACATACGTATACGGATCAATCAAAGATGCCGATGATGCGGATATGCCGATATGATTACCGGTGCCCGTGAATTAAGTACACGCCTTGGTTTCAAATTTCGTTCTCGAAAATTTACCAACAGTCCCAACTTGCAATTTAATACATTCAAATACCGAAGAAGCTGATCATAATCGACTCGTTCGATCATTTTCTTAGCCTTCAATTCAAGCACTACACGTCCGTCAATAAAGAAGTCCACGCGATGTCGTCCCGGCTGTTCACCCTCGAACATTGGCGGAAGAACATATTCTCTACTAAAAGACAACTCTTTTTCTATTAGGTACTTTTCGATCGCATCTGCGTATTGCTTCTCCGAGCAATTCCGTCCCAAAACATTCTGAACCGCAAAGCAGACACCGTTTAATTGATAGGTGAGCTCTGCATAAATGAGCCCATCATCGTGCATCCGCATATCCGCATCATCTGCTTTTTCAATCAGCATCATCCGTATTATATCACAAAACAGGGGCCGCGATATTCGCCTCTCGTTTGATGATTGGGGCTCCATCTGGGAGATTCACGGTAGGAATATGGATAACATGCCTAAGCTGGAAGCCATTTTGGAGGAAGGAGAGCATGGACATAATGTGACGACGTGTACCGTTCACTGCCAAGTATCGTTCGCCGTCACGTTCATCCTCGAGCACGACGCCATCCGGATAGGTCGTTCCATCAAGCGACGCGCCGATCGTATATGTCGTAAAGAACTCAACCGGCACATCGATGACTCGCTGTGCCCAATCGCTCCCGAACAGCTGTGTCGCTACAGTCTCACTCTCCACCCACCGCAGCATACCGCCGATCCGCCCCGTTCTCGAAGCATCCACCGCATACACCTTCGGATCGGACTGAATCTTCACGAGATATGTCCCTGGCCGCACGGTGATAAGTCCGCCGAGCGGAAATGCGGCAAGCACCGTGTCCGGGACACGCTGCACACTGAAGTCATCCGCATACCACGACCGATACGTCTGCGCATCCGGGAATGCATACCGCTTCGCATCTGACCCGATTACGTACACTGCACTCGTCGAACCCTTAAGCAACGACCCAACTCCGATCGGAGCCGTGGTTGCCGATGCAAACACGGCGCGACCGTTCGCAATAACGAGGTCGCCTGCAGATGCTGCGAGCGTCGCAATCCCCTCCTCGGTTGCGAGGATCGCAAACGTCGCTACTCCGCCCGCGTCGGTAAGCACCTCACTCGGCGTGATACTATCATTTACACGTGATGATCCAAGCACAACCGCACGACCCGCCAAGCCATTCCCGTTCGCATCACGCACGGTCACGCGCACCGGAACAGGGACACCCGGCGATGCGAGTACCGCGTCGACATCGATGGTCGATCGCGAAGTGCTCGGTATGAGCTGCACACGCTTCGCCGCCTCTGCAACCGCCGCCGCAAGATTGAGACGTCCGGCACCGAGTCGATTCTGCAGTCCGGCAGGCAATCGCTCCACCGGCACTGCGGTTTGCTTCAAGATGTGCACGATCTCATGTGGTGTCGCCAGTGGAAGCAGTCCACGAAGCAGCGAGGCCGCACCGGCGACAATCGGCGTTGCGTAGGATGTTCCGGAAAAATATCCACCGAACGGATCGCTGAACGTCGTTTTCGTGATGTTTTTGTCAATTGCAATGATGGTATGGGTGGGATCGTGGTAGAGCGCTCCGGCAATATGACTCCCTGGCGCAACGATATCCACGCAACTTCCGTAGCTCGAGAACGACGCTTTCTGCCCATTCTGATCCGATGCGGCGACACCAAGTACATCTTCGCCGTCGGTTCCTGAACAAATGGGATACGCCGGATACACGTCGAGGTTGCCCCGCCCGGAATTATCCTCATTTCCACCGGCAGCGACAATGAGAATTCCATGCGCCGCCAGTTCATCCACCATTGCATCCAGCTCTGGCGATCGATCTGCACCGACAAAACTCATGTTCACAATCGTAGCACCCTCACGCTCGGCGTATGCGAGCGCCTTCAGCACCGCACTCACATCACCGGTTCCATCGCTGGACAGCACGCGGAGCGGCATGATCTTCGCGAGCCAATCAATACCAACGATACCGACGCCGTTATCCCCGCGCGCCGCGATAATGCCAGCAACGGTGGTTCCATGATGAAGGTCGTTCGGATTGGATCCGGGGACATCATACGCAGGCGTCGGGTCAGCATCATGACCCACAAAATCCCAACCATGCATGTCATCGATATATCCATTCCCATCATCGTCAATACCATTCCCGGACACTTCATCAGGATTGATCCACATTGCATCCGCAAGATCTGGATGATTAATGTCGACACCAATATCGAGTACCGCAATAACCGACGACGGATTTCCAATCGTCGTGTCCCATGCGGTTGGCGCGCCAATATCCTGTAGATACCACTGCTCACTGAAAAGCGGATCGGATGGAACAAGAGCGAGTGCCGCAAGCGGACAGCCCATCAGTATGATGAGTAGTCCAAAAATAACGTAGCGGAAACCCATAGGTTTCCACATCATGTATGTGTTATGCCGTTGATTCTCGCTATGCATATACAATATCTCGGAAATGGGCACCCTCCCCGCAGTAGTATGACGAGGTGCCCTCTCTTCGTAGGAGTAAATACGGATCAGAACAGAATACTGATGATGCAGATGTGCGGATCAGAACGATGGACATCACGATTCACATCTTCGTAGGGGCGATCCCATTGTGGTCGCGTCCAGACGGGCGGGGATTGAACCCCGCCCCTACGTCAGGAATTGACTTCGTAGGGGCGGCCTTCCATGGTCGCCCGTCCGGATGGGCGGGGATAGCACCACCGCCCATGAGCCCGCCTAGGGCGGGAAGTGACATAGTGACCCCACTCAATACAGCTACGGGATTGCCGCGCTCCACTACGTTCCGCTCGCAATGACACCTTTTGCAGGGGTTCCTTCGATCCACCCGAGAATGGACAACTTCTACTGCATCTTGATTCCGGTCAGCTGCTCCTTGATCTCCATCGCTTCACGCTTCGCCGTTTCGTTCTCCTGATCGAAAACAAGCAGAAGCTCGAACCAGTGCAACGCATCTTCAAGCTGTCCTTGATCGCGATAGTACACGGCCATCATGGACATAAAGTCCACGCCCTCCGGGACGATTTCGAGCCCCTTTGTGAGTACGCGCGGGATTTCCTGGTGGCGCTCCGGCATCTTGTAGGTGATGAGATTCACATACATGCGATAGAGGTGCGGGATGCGTGGCGCGTTATCGATTGCGAGGAGGTACTGCTCCGCCGCGAGATCGAATCGCTCCTCCTGCTCGTACAGCTGTCCGAGGTTCTGGAATGAGAGGTAGTTTCCCGGGAAGAGCTGATTCATGTGTCGATACACCTCGGCCGCATCATTAAGATACCCGAGGTTCGTTTTCGCCAACGCGAGGTCGGTATACGCGCTGAAATCCGATTTATCCGCCGCAATAGCCGCCTGCGATGCAACAATCTTCGCATCAAGTTCTGCACGCTTCTCATCCGTAAGATCGACTTCAATCTGCGGGAGTGTGCGCACTGCTCGACGGAGTGTCACTTCGCGCACCACCAATCCGATCACCGCGACGAGCACGATGATACCGATTGCAAGAACTCGTTTATCTCGTTTGTTCATGGTGGACATATACTCATTTTCGTCAATTCTTCTCGCAATAACGAATTCTTTGTGTCATCGCGAGGAGGGAGTACTCGAACGACGTGGCGATCCGGTTCACTAGTAACGGGATTGCCGCGTCGCGCGCAGACGCGCTCCTCGCAATGACACAAGGATACAACCAATTTCTATAACGTATCTATTCCTCGCCCTTCAGCGTTACAATCATCGGATCGCTCACTGCGGACGTGTTGTTCACCCAATCCGATGCTTGCGTGCGCAGTTCATAGGTTGCGCCCGGTGTCAGTTGGAAGAACCGCGCTTCCCATGTTGCAAATCCGGGCGTCACCAGCGACGCGTCAAACCATTCTGTTTCATTCCCCTGCCTATTGATACCGATGCGAACATTCGACACCACTGAACCACCGCGGTCCTCGGCAACACCGTTCACGAGGATCCAGTTGCTTCCCACTTCTGTACCGCTCCCCACGGCGAGGATGCGCGACGTTGGTGCAATCTCGTCAGCCGATGATCGCGTGAGAACCTGCGCTCGAGAGTTCTCTAATGGCAATTCCGGTGCAGCGCGACCGGTCCGAAGGAAAATGCCGCGATCACCTATCGAATATTCCATTGCGTGTCCGCTATCCGAATACGGAGGCAGACGGAGCAAAATGGTGCGACCATGTGTCGGTGACTGCGTTGAGGCAACCGTCACAAAAAATCGTGCACCATCTTCCGGAATCGGTTCGCGCGTATCAGTAAACACCCAGGAGCGTCCCGCTCCGTTCCATGAACCGCTCGCGAGTGTGCGGTCGATGCCAATACCCTGAAATCCGGCAACGCCCTCATCGCGCCACAGTGTCGCACCGGTAATATCAGTTAGCAATTCCGCGGTTCCCCGATGCTCAACGACGAGCGCATCAAGAACATCCGCGCGTCCCGGACTGACAACAAAGTCGAGCGCGAGCGCTGCGGGATCACCGCCGTACACTGTATTGTCAGGGACAATGTTGAGCGTCACCGATACCGCCTGCTCACGGAACGCAACCGCACCTAGCGCGATCGCAAGCACCGCAACCGCAGTTCCAATTCCAAGTGGGAGTGTTTTACGCATAGTACGCACTAATAAGTGCGGTTTCAGACGAACCGCCCTGCCTTGAGTATAGCCAATATGAAGGACTGGCGCTACTTATCGCATACAAGACGGGCGGGGATTGAACCCCGCCCCTACGTGAGGAATTGACTTCGTAGGGGCGGTCTTCCATGGCCGCCCGCATCCGTAATGGCGCAGCCCAACAACACAAAGCCCCCCGGTGAATCGGGGGGCTTTGTTGCTTGTTCGCGTTCGGTGCAGTCGCCGGTGTTGGCTGCGATTGTGAGAATCAGCTGGCTATGTGCGGGCTCGGGTTGAACCATTGATTGCGGTTCAAGGATCCCGAACGCCCGCGCCTTCCGATTTTCCTTCACGCTGCCCACACCATGCTCATGCAACCATCATGCGATCAAGCGAGAAATACTTCACTAAACTAGCCGATAAATCTCCTCCATCTCTCCCTCGAAATGAGTAGGGCATAGCCCGTGCTCATACGAGGAGGAGTGGATCCTGTGTCATCGCGAGGAGCGTAGCGACGTGGCGATCCGGTACACAAGTGAACGGGATTGCTTCGGTCGAGTACGTCCTCGCAATGACACGCTGGAGTTAACTACTAGTTGTACGTGAGGCCGTTGCCGGATACCGGCAGGGTCTTCGTGTACGTTGCGCTGTCCACAACACACTCTGCACCTGTTGCCAGGTCAACGAGCGTGGTTGTGTTGTCGCATGTACCGTTATCACCCTGCAGCTCCACATCGTACCACTGAACACCGGAAGCCGTTGCGCCAGCTCCAGTGATCTGCGCCTGGAATGACTTCGATGTGCTTGCACCACCCGCACCCGTCGTATCACCGACGAGCATAAGCGTCTTGGTCTGACCCGCACCAATCACAAGGGTCGTATCCCAACCAGCTGCGTTGAGTGCATTCTCGCCCGCGTGTACGTGGATTCCTGTTGCACCTGCATCAAGTGGCTCATCCGTCGAGCTGAGCACGGTGTCATCAATCTCCGCAGTCGTCCACGTCGCATACGTGACGGACCGATCGGTGTTATAGAGGTACGCGTTCGAAGCACCGGAGATCACGCCACCGGTTGAGGCGTTCGTGCTCCCATCGGTTGCTGAACCGCTCGTGAGCAACTCAAGATCGTACACCGTGATCTCGTCACCGGTTGCGGTGAGCCAGAATCGGAGTACTTCCTTGTTTGTCCCTGCCGTCTGCACGCCAGATGGTCCGCTTGCGTCAGGGCCCATCGTGAGTACGCCGTCGTACACACCCATGATGTTTCCACCATAGACACTACCGGTTCCATCACCCACGTCGTCGATGTTCGCTAGGGTGATTGACGAGCCAGAATCCTTTCCGTTCGCGGTGATGTTGTAGTTGCCGGCTGCGCTCCATGTGGAAGCATCGCCATCCGAGTCACCGATACCAATGCGGGCTGCGGTACCCGAGTCTACCTCGGTCTTATCGTTGAAGTCCGCCTTGATCTCAAGGTATGTCGGAGTGTCCTTCACCAAGCGCAGGACGCCAGTGTCAAGCTCGACGCTCTTCACCGCAGCATTCGTGAACCCGTACCCTGCGGCATTGCCGATAAGCGTGCCATTGAGGTAGAGCTTGAAGGCTGCAACGTTCTGAAGGTTCCCCGCCTCCGCTGCCTCAGTTGCGAGGTAGAACGGAATCGTGGTGACGTCGATGTTCTCGTACGAAGCCGTAAGCTTGTACTTCACCAACGCGACACCCTTTGAACCTGCAACAATCGGACCGGCTACTGCGCTATCCGCAGCGCGCTCCACCTTGAGCGCACCGGTTGCGAGCACGGTCTGCGCCTGCCCTGCGCCTGCTGGCGTCGAGGAGACGGTCGAACCCGTGGACCAACCAGATGCCGTAACCGTGCTGAGATCAATGACGTGCGCGTATGTTGCCAAAAGCGCAGTTGAAGTTGTCGCAGCGGACGAAATCACGTCCGCACGAACCTGCAGCTTTACGCTCTTGTTCTTCGACACGTGGATCGGACTCTTCATGGTGAAAGTCACCGTGCTGTCGATACCGACCGTGTTTGCCGAGTATGTCGCGGAAGCGGTCGAATTCGTTGTTACAATCTGCACGATTGCATCATTGCTGTCTGACGAATCCGGATCGCCCCAGAGCTCCCAGTTGATGAGGTCGCCAGGAAGCGCCGCAGAACCGGTCGCGTCTGCCACGACGAGTGAGGTTACCTTCACATCCTCGCCACCTGCGCTTGCGTCAAGCGTGATGTTCGCGAACGTGAAGTCCTGCACACCCGCCACGACGTTGCCGACAATCGGCGTTGCACCCGTCACCGAGCTCAACGAACCGGCCTGCACCGTAAGCGTGTTGCCTGTGATGTCAGTCGTCGTATTGACGGTCGTCGCCTTACCGGACTGCGAGCCCTTCACGGTGAATTCACTCACATCAAGCACAGGGATGATTGTATCGCTAGCGCTCGTCGCGGAAGCAATATTACCCTTGAGCGTGTATGTGTGCGTTCCGACCGGAACGGTCATTGCATCCGTGTAGGTGATTGTGTTGCCCGATGTTGGGTCGCTCGGACCAGCCACAACCTTCCCCGCTGCATCATAGAGCGTCACAGACGTGAGCTCTGAGTACAGTATCCCGCTGAACGTGAAGTCCCAGTTCTGCGAACTGATGTTCACATCCTCACCGCTAACCGTGTAGTCCACGGAAAGGAGTGGGACCTGTGAGCCACCCTGTGCGATCTTGCCGGTTGCCGGCGAAGATGCAGAGCGAGCGATCGCTAGTGTGCCTGTCGAGACGGTCTGTGTCTGACACGCAGTGTTCCCACTGACGCCAGTTGTCGCACAGAAGTCATTCGACGCGTTTGCGGCTGGCGTGATGCCGAAGCCGTACGTGTTACCAACGACATTGATCAGGTAGGACACGCCATCGTGAAGCTCGAAGCCGATAGTTCGGCTGGAGCTGGAACCACCAGTCATTGTCGCCTTGATACCAAGCGTCACGTAGTCACCCTTCGGGACGTTGATGTTCAGTCCGTCAAAGATAACGCGGCTGTTCGCGTTCAACGACGCAACCGACTTCAGTGTCTCACCGGTTGCCGAGTTCACGAGCTTGATGTCCTTAAGATCGGACACAGTTGCCGTACCGGCCTGAACTGCGGTGATCTGCTTTACCGTAAGCGCTTCCACTCCACCAGCCGAGATCTTTACCTCTGTGAAGAGGAAGTCAACCTCGTCCGGCTTGATGTTCTGATCCGACGTTGGCATGCTCGGACCGCGATACAGTGTTGCGCTACCGATCGAAATGTTTGCAATCGTCATCTCACCACCGCGAATCGGGAATGTACCGCTCACCGAGCCACTTGCGAGCTCAATGTCCGATGCTGCGACAACACCGAGCTGGACAAGGTGACCTGAAGTGGCCGTACCTGTCGCTGCGATGTCACCGGCAATCGTAAGTACTTTCTCCCCACTAACCGCGAGATTAAGATTGTTGAAGCGCGCCTGGTGCGACGAGTTCAGCGTCTGTGTCGTGCCGAGCTGTGTCGTCCCATCGTAGAGCTTCACGCCGCTGAAGTTCGCATCCGCACCAAGGCCGGAGCGCGTCACTGTGAACGCGCTGATTGTGCCCGTGCCGACGAGCTTCACCTTTGCGAAGACAGCGTCAGAAGCGAGATACGGAACACTTGCCGCACCCGGCGACCCACCATCAGAAGCGGTGAGTACCGTTGTTGCTGCCGGCGGTGCTACCACCGCGCCAGCAATACCCTTGTCTACACCAATCGACGTCGCCGCGGCAGAAGCCGCTGCCTTGTCGAAGTCCGCTGCTGCATTCACCGCACTACCGATTGTGTAGTTCACGAAGAATGCATCCGGCACGTCATGGACCGAAGCGGCCCAACCAGCACCGTAGAGAGCCGAGGCGACTGCCTCGGTTGCGACGTGACGGAGTGCTCCGCCAGCATCGACTGCGTATACCTTGGGGTCTGTGGTGATCTTCACCATCTGGACACCCGGCTTATACGTTGCGTTTCCACCGATCGTAACTGCTGCCAGTTCCGCATCGGTTACTGTCGTAACTGTCGAGAAGTCTGCGTACCATGTCTTGTACGTCTTCTCGTTCGGGAAAACATAGCGCTTCCCGTCAGCCGCGTAGTAATACACCGCAGGAAGGGAGCCCTTGATGAGCGTCCCGGCCGTGAGGTCTGCTGCCGACGCCGCGAGCGGCGCAACGAGCAGCGAAAGCCCCATGGACCATGCGATGGTTGCTACAACGACCGACCAGGTGAACGTTCGCTTCCCGAGTGCTATTGCACTACCCATAGAAGTGATCTGGTCTCTAAGAACCAAGTCATAGATGCCCACTCCCCGCTTCGTCATCACTGGAGGTGCGAAGAATCGCGCTTTTGCGTTGTGCGGTACGTTCCTGTGGAACGCTTTCGCATGTACGCATCATTTGCGACTCATTCACATCATCCTTATGATGCCAAAGGCACGGGATCGACCTTTGTTATGAGCATCCGATTTTTTAAACCCACACGGCTACATCCCGTGGGATGAGGTCGGGCGACGCGCTGTTACCGTTTCGTCTCCGGGAACAACCACCGCGCGAACCCATCCCACGCACATCAACGTATCCATGCGGGCCCTCGATACGCGAGGGGATGGCGATGGATCGTGGGAGCCCTTCACGGGCATCCTTCCGATCAACCACCATCCGCCAGCGTATATATGTGTTTAAGGAGCGTTTGCTGTCGTTTCCAATTGTGGACGGGATTGCCGCGCTCGGCTACGCCTCACTCGCAATGACAGGCCTACCTACTTCCTCCTTCTTCTTGTCATTTCGACCAGCGGGAGAAATCTCACAACGTCGTTTACTGTAGGACACGTCCCCGCTTCTTTGAACCTTGCTCCGTGGGTGTGTCGTGTGAGATTCTTCGCGGAGTCTATCCCGACCAAAGCGTCGGGGCTCAGAATGACACCGCGCAATGACACGACGCAATAACCACGCACTACGAACTAAACACGTTCTTCCCATCACGCGGGTATTGCATGAGCTGTTCCTCGGAGAACACGCTGTACCCCCATCGATTAAACACTCCTCCTGCCGGATTACTGATGGTTGTTTGACGTGACGCACGATATACATTCGGTGCAGGCGTCGTACCGCTCGTATCGATCACGGGGATAACCGCGACCGACCCACCGAACACGCTTACCGCAAATCCGCTGCCCGGTGTCACCGGAGCGGGCGGCGCTGACGCGACTGCGCTTGATGTCTGTTGCTCACCACCCTGCACTATCGTTCCATCCTGCTTTGACAAGCGGCCCAAAAGCGCGACAGACCCGAGAACGACAACAACGGCAACCGAAGCGAGTGCCATTGCCGGACGGAGAGAAAACTGGAAGGTCGACATCGCAGACCTCAAGTTAATAAGAATACCGCGTTCCGCAACTGGCGTCGTGTGGACATCCATCCGCGTGCGAAGTGGCATAGCAAAACTGCCGTAGCGGGAAATAACTTCCCGACGGACTCGCGCCTCCAGTGCCTGCTCCCACTCCTTGGAAATCACCGGCTCATTCTGCGCGTGTTCACGCATCGAACTGAAGACGCGATCAATGTCTCGATTGTTCCACTTCCTGACTGCCATATAGGTACGAATATTCAGGTGCTCCGAACTTCAATTCCTATACCTCTCCCTCGTCCTTATCCTGTCATTTCGACGAGTCCTCGAGGAGAAATCCCACACGCGTTTCACTGTATTGGAGCGGGTGAGATTTCTCCCTTCGGTCGAAATGACACACTCTTCTACAGTCTCATTCTTGTCTCTTGCTCTTTTTCAGCGCGCTCCTCATTCCGACGAAGTTCCCGTTTTAGCTCTGTACGCGCGCGGTGCAACCGTGTTCGAATGACCCCTCGCGAGCAGGACATGAGTTCTGCCATTTCCTCGATCGATAGTCCCACTTCCGCATGGAGGACAATCAGCTCTCTTTGATCCTCACGCAGTGCGGCGATTGCCTCTCGTACTCGGCGCAAATCTTCAGCGGCCTCTACATTCTGTGCGAGCGATCCGGGTGTCGGTATCTCTGATGCAGTTTCGATTGATACCTCTCGTACGCGTTCGGATCGACCCTCGTAGTAATCGACTATTCTCCGTCTGGTGATCGTGTAGAGGAGGGCTCGATGCTGCCGAACGCTGTTCTCCTGCCGCTTGCAGTACTCAAGCATCTGGCACATCGCCTCCGCAACAATATCCTGCGCATCCTGCGCATCAGATATTCGCATCGCCACAAATCGTGAAATGTCGCGGTGCTGTTCTGAGAAGAATCGCTCAAAGTCGAATTCCTCTAGTTGTGGATATCGTTCGCGTCCCTGCATGTAGTTCAGTCCCAAAAAATCAATCTCGTCACAGGCAGTAATGCCTGATTCAGTATCAGTCACTGTAACAGATTATGAGGAAAAGTTCAAGTGTCAGAGAGTGAAAGAAAGTTATTTTGGTAACACTGGTGTTATCAAAATAACTGAACCAACACCCCTTTTTGGTGTAACTGAAAAAGAAAACGGCTCAATCTCTCGATTTGATAACGCTATCCTTCTAAAAACAGACTGGTGAAAACTTCTATGAGAACGATTCTCCCTCTTATTAAACACCAATATTTTCGCTTAGTTGCAGGATATTTGTCCACAGATACGTACTCAAACGACTGGAGTACAATGAGTATAGATATTGCTAGCACAGCATAGCGCACAAGCGGTCGCCTCGCCTCCCTACTTTCGGAGGCGAGTATGGAGCGATTTTTGTGATCAAGTCGAACCGCTATCGAGGACAGGGCAATCCCTATGACAGCGAAAAAGGCATCTGGAAATACGCAGAGCAATGACATGATCCGTGTCTCCGTATCTGAGGCAGCAAAACTATTCGGAATCTCTCCACAAACCATCCGCCGCGCGATCAAAGAAGGCACGATACGATACGTCGTCGTTCGCGGCCGCTACCGCATTGCGTTTGAGTCACTTCTCGAATGGTCGCAACGACAGACAACCACAAAAAATAAACTTCAAAAAAAGGGTATCGGCCAGTATGTCGATCGCTGGAGAATACGCAACAAACTCTACTCCCCGAATCCGGGAATGCTTGAGCGGGAGTGAGTGAGAGTGGACAGTGGTGACACTTGAGCGCGGAAGTCCCATGGCGTGTGTACCGGATTGCCACGCCTGCGCGCTTCGCACGCCACCCCCTCGTACTCCCCCTTCCGCACTGCGGCGGACTCGGAAGCTAGAAGAGGGGGAGGCCCACCCGAGGACGGGCTCGCAATGACACGGAAAGAGAGAGTACCGCCCCTTCCTGTCATTGCGAGGCCGTCTGCGGCCGTGGCAATCCCGTGACACGTGTGCCGCCTGACGCGAGTGAACCGGATTGCCACGTCGCTACGCTCCTCGCCATGACATCGAAGGCGTGTGTACCGGATTGCCACGCCTGCGCGCTTCGCACGCCACCCCCTCGTACTCCCCCTCTAGAAGAGGTGGAGGCCCACCCGAGGACGTGCCTCGCAATGACACCTAAATTGTGTCATTCTGAGCAACGCGCTTCTTAGTCCGCCCCAGGCGGTAAGAATCTCACACGGTACACTCATGGAGCAGAACTGGAAGAAGTGGGGACGTGTCCTACAGTACGCGGTGTTGTGAGATCTCTCCCGGGGGTCGAAATGACAAGAAGTGAGTTGCAACGTTCGTCCTCTTTCATAATATTCATCACTCATCTCATAATTCATCATTCATGTTTTTTCTCATAAGTAAACAATCGGGACTGCTTGTCGAGCGATCCCAATCAACACACTCATGACATCACCTATGAACAAGCAACCCACATGGCGACGAGCCGTCACATGGACGACCGCAGCGGCCACGATTCTCTGGACGCTGAACCTCGCCTTCCTTATTAGCGTCCCTTCCGCGCAAGCGGTGAGTGGCGTTACGTTGGTTGACAGCGATAGCACGGGAGTCGGAATTGACGGTCGCGACTTCTCAATTTCCTGGACACCGGGAACAGCACCAGCTGGATATTTGACGACGCTGGTGTATCTGACATCCGAAGCTATCGCCGACGGACTAACCGCAGGAGAGGAACCAAACGTGAACACAAACGGTTGCAGCGGTGGCCCGTGCATTCCGGTAATGACCTACTCCAACCATGCAGATTCGTCCTTTCCGCTACCGCAGTATCAAATAACAGACAGCGCCAATGCAGCATTTGCTGCAGTGTCGTATAAAGCGTGCGTGGTCACCATAGCGACCAGCTCTACCATCGCTTGTTCTGCGGCCTACACTCCCACGAGCGACTCCGCTGGTGAGGACACGACGGGTCCGACGATCATGCACATGAGCGCGTACAGCTTCGCAACGGGAGGCGAGCTTATTGTGTATGCGAATATTGTTGATGAGGTTCCGGCAGAATCACTCACCACGAAAATGTACTTTGACGGCACGACACTAAATGCGGTTACAGACAGCGTGGATGGTGTGCGCCAGGGAAGTACAGACCTATTCAAATTCTCGTCAGGCACCAGTCTATCGCGGACGATGAAGTACTACCTCTACGCTAGCGATGGAACGAATGTACGGTACTTCACATCGAACCCGGATACGGACTGTGCGGCTGGCACAGGCGCGGTGCAGGCAGCTGCTGCTGCGTTCAGTGTATCGGCTGTTGCGACAGGATCGTCAAGTATCACTGGGACAGTCACATATACACCAGGCCCCCTCGAAGCCGCGTACGTCTATCTTGATGGTTACGGGGTTGCGGGAACCACAACGGCAGCAAACGGAACGTACACGCTCGCGAGTATTCCAAACGGAACCTACGATCTCAACGTGGTCTATCCTCACCTAATGCCAGTGTCACGCAGGGTGACCATCAACGGGGCAAATCAAACAGTGAGTGCCCTATTAGCAACTTCCGGTGACATGGGATTCGCGTCGTCGTGTGGCGGTGGTGGTGGTAACGATGGACCGATGGTAGGGCCCACCATACCCTATCAAGGAGATACTCGAGCACCACTGACTGATGACATCGTTGTTGGTTTTAGTCAAGCGCTTAATCCGGGAACCGTGAATGATGGTGATGCAACCGGTGCGTCCGATAAAATCTACCTTACGACCGACGACGGCACCACGAAGATCGCGGGAAGCGTCACATGGTGTGCAACCTCAAGCGGAACCGGCTGCTCGTCATTGGGGGACATAACGAATGCTGTCGTCTTCAACCCGAACGCCAGTCTTACGGCCGGGACTCAATACACGCTCGTCATCACGAGCGGGGTTGTCTCGAACACAACCGGCTTGGCAATTCAGGGTAATCGAGGTAACGGGAACTTCGAGCTCAACTTTGGCGCGAGCAGCGCAAACTTCTCGAACTTCGCAAATGATATCGGCGGAAACTTTGGTACCGGAGGTGAGTATATGCCTCCGTATGTCATATCATCGACACCGGCAGCTGGCGCGAATACGCTGCCAAATAGAAAATTGCTTGTCGTGTTCAACGAGGCGATGGATACGAGCACGCTCACAACGTCGAATATTCTGCTCACCAAAGATAGTGCAGTGCAGACAACGTTGAGCATCTCGAGCGATCGCACAACGGTTACGATCACCCCATCAACGACCCTCACTGCCGGTAACTATAGTATTGATATACTTGCTGCTGTCGCGAGCGGTAGGGGTGTACCAATGCGCAACACAACCACTTACGAAGGTGAAACTGCATTTTCAGTAGACTTTACTGTTACTGGTTCCAACGACGCGACGGCGCCGAGCATCTTCCCGATGATCAGTAATGATGCGACCGGTGTGGCTGTCAACGAAATCCTCGAGTATGGTTTCTCGGAACAGATCGATCCTGCTACCGTGACAGGCACGAATATCAAGCTGAAGCGCGGAAGCTCTACAGTGACCGCAACGATCAAGTACGAACCGGGCGAAAATAGTGTCTTCATCATCCCGAATCAAGTTCTCGCTCCAGGCGTGAAGTACACCACGCAATTCGGCACGGGTGTTACCGACCTCGCCGGAGTTCCGATCGCTGCTACCACATACACCTTCACTACGGGCTCGGTGGACTCCACAGCACCGGCAATTCGGGAAGCGCGATGTGATGACTCTCGATGTACCATCTTCTTCGACGAGCCGATGAACCACGATGCGAAAACCGCTGGAGTCACCAGCTGGGCAACGAGCGTCATGAATCTTGAAGCCGACACGAACGTTTGGACTATTACCAGACTACCGAGCACCATATTGAACATTGATGGTAAGCAGGCAAGCTACAACGTGAGTGACCGATCAGTAACGATCGAAGGTGTGGCGGGCCTTGCCGCAGGCGACAACTACCGCGTGGCGGTCACTACCGCAAAAAACGTCACCGATCTCTCCGGAAATAACATTGGTGCGGGAGCGGCGCGTCAATACGACGGCTACGTCGAGGACAGCGCAACCACGTATGGCAACTTTGGTGGCGGTGGCATGTATCCTCCACCACAACAAGGCATGTTTGCCATGGAGGGCGGATCGGCATTCGGAGGTGCTGCCGGCGGCCATATGGACATGGGTTCAACAGGTGGCTTTGGCAACTTTACCGCTGATGACTTCTCCTTCGGTGGTGCGGTGCAGGCATTCCCGTTCAGCAGCACTGCCGGCCAAGACGTCAACGTATTCCAGGTGCGTATTCCGGGATCGCAGTTGGGCGCAAACGCGATACAGAATGACGACCAATTCCAACTCACGTTCCCGAACGGCATGACGATCGCAAGCACCGTACCGGATACCTACTCACCTTTCTACAGCGACTTCAACGAACGGGGCGCCGGCACAGTGACATTCGATACTGCGTATGGTGGAGACGGCATTGCAGTGGATGCAGCCGCTCGGACAGTCACAGTACAGCTTGCCGTGTCCGGAGGTACACCAACTACGAACGACTTCTTCACGATCGATCTTCGTAAGATCACGAACCCGAACGTTCCAAAGGATCCAAGTTCCGGCGGATACACGATCGGAGTGAAGCACATTCGCGCAGGAGCGGTGCTGACCAACCTCACGGCAATGCCGTTCTACATCATGGAGGGCGGGAGCAATAGCATTACCGTGAACATCTTCGCAGGCAGCCAAGTGAGTCCAACTGATGTTGGCGGTAGCATCTACGTGTTCGGCGGAGGGCCTGCCGGACCGATGGATCGTGATGTGACACTCGCTTCAGGTATCATCTCGCAGGTTGATGGAAGCGTCGCCTCGAGTATCGTCTATTCCAGTCTTCCAGACGGCTGCTACTTCGTCGGTACCGAACCCGTAGTCACACTCGGTGGCACTGACTACTTCGGAAAGGACCGACCGGAACAGATCTGCGTGAATAGTGGCGCACCAAATGCGACACAGAATATTGTACTCACCTCTTCGGCTGCTGAGGGTGCATCCGTTCCAGTGAATATTGCAATCTCCGGTACATACACTGGTGATCTCGATGTCTTCGCCGGTGGTCCTGGTCGCTTTGTCCGAAAAACCATCAGCTCGCCGACTTCCACCGCAACGCTCCAGCTTCCGGCCAGCGGAATGTGGCACGTCGGAATCGGACCCGCAATGTCGAAGACTGGGGGGAAGGCAGACATGGACACATTCGGAGCCGTACCGCCACCACCGATTCAGCTTGACGTGAACGTGAGCGGTGCGTCGGTTAGCGCTGGCGGATTCATATCGCCACAAAATGTCACGTTCAACAATTCGACAGACACCGTCACATTCACACTCCAGACGAATAACATCACGATTCCGGTGTCGGTTACGGATGGAACCAACGCGCTCGCAGCGATCGACGTGTTCGCTCACGCACAGGGATTCGGGATGCCATCAAACTGCCGGACGAACGCGCTTGGGACGTGTACGCTTCGAGTCGCGGCGTACGGTTCGTACGAAATTGGTGCATTTAAGCCGGGCGTCGGAGAAACATCCAAACAGGCGGATGTGCAATCGGGTGGCATCACTGTCGCCGGAGCAACGGTAGCAACCGTACCAATGAAACTCTCCAAGCCGTCTTACTCCATTTCCGGAAAAGTGCTCGATGCTACCACCAATGGTAACGCGGTCGCCTACACGTCAATCTGGGGCCGCGAATCCACAACCGGACAGGTAGTGCGGGGCATGACCGAGAGTGATGGAAGCTACACGCTCTGGGTTGACGCTGGCACATGGGTAATCACCGCCTCGCTCCCTCCGGATAAAACCACAACCTGCGGGACATTCACGAAAACCGTGACCATCACTACCGCTAGCTCGGCGAGTCAAAATATCACGCCGACAAGCTCAACGTGTTACACATTAAGCGGTACGGTCACAATCGGTGGAAGCACGCAGTCAAGCACTCCGGTGTTCGTTGAGGAATGGGACACGGTGAACGACCAGCCGGCAGGTGGCTTCTTCCGCCAGGCAATGACCAATTCCAGTGGACTGTACACGGTAAGTATGGGCAATGGCACCTACCGAGTGAATACATTCCATCCGGACTATGGAGAGATCACCACCACCGCAACGGTGAATGGTGCGAACAACACAACAGCGCACCTTAACTCCGGAACGCTCGGCACGATCACTATTGCGTTCACCGGAGGTTCGGCGAGCATGAAGGGATTCTACGATTTGAAGAAATCCAACGATCGCTTCACTGGTAGCAGCAAGACCTTCAGCGACACCGTGAATAACCTTACCGCGAGCGTGCCTGAGGGGACGTATAACTACTTCGTGGATATTCCCGGTGTCGGCAAGTACAACGGTTCGGTTGCGACCGGAAGTACGGTGACAATCGACCTAAGTGATAAATCGCTCATCACACTGAGCGGAACAATCTACGATAGCGGGGACACGGCACTGACGAACGCGGTTGTAAGCGTTGACAGTGATACGCTCAACATTCACCGCACCGTGAAGACAGGGACTGGCGGTACATACAGCATCAATGTGGGTCCAGGCACGTACACAGTTGGAGTCGCACGTTCTGGATATGTTCCAGGTCAAGCGGCACAGACCGCAGTACTGGCAGCAAATACGGCGGACTACGACTTCGGTGGTGCCAATCCGGATCAAAGTGCTCTAACTGCATCCAGCAAGACGATCACCGGTACGGTGTACGAGTCTAACGGCACCACGCCGATGACGAATGCGGCGGTCTCCGCTGAGAATAGTGTAGGCCAAGTCGTTAGCACTACTGTTGATCCAGTAACTGGTGCCTACACGCTGTCGGTTACCTCTGGTGTGTGGACGATCACCGCCGCAGGACCACGACACAACGCGACAGACTACAGCGCAACCGTGGATACGTCCGACGGGACTGCGGATACAGGCAAAAATATCACGCTCACAGCATCATCAACCACCAAGCAGCCGAAGACAAAGAGCAAAGTCATGGATGCTGGTGGAGCGGCGAGCTTTGATGATTCCGGGAACAGTGACATAAAAGTGACCGCGCAGTCAGGCGTGCTCAACACCACCGGCAATAACGTGGAGGTGGCGCTCACGAAAGACTACACAGCACCGAAAGATGAATTCTTCGCGGCACTGGAAGGGATAACGTACACGGTACTGGCGACGGATATCGACTCAAACGGAAACACGACAACAATTAGGGAGCTGAGCGGTAATGCTCAGACTTCGGTAGTGTACGACCCAACCACGCTTCCATCTGGTGTAACTGAGTCTGAGCTGCAGCTCATGTATGTAGACCCTGATACCGGTAAGATCCGTCCTTGTGAAGGCGGTGTCAGTATTGACACCGAGAATAACACCGTAACCGGTCTCACGGACCACTTTACGAGCTTCGTCGTCGCATACTCCCGAGCTTCGGTGTCCTCCGGCTCTGCGGTTGCCGGTGGTGCAGTGGATCCGGTATCGGGTCTCACCGCAGAGGCAACGTCGAGCGCGGTAACGCTGTCTTGGACCGATCCAACCAGCGCGGGCTATACGCTCGTTGAGATTCTCCGCAACCTCCCGCCATCCACTGCGGTGTCAGGTACGTCCATTGGGACAATCCTGAAGGGAGTACAGACATTCGTGGACAATACCGTGAGTGCGCTCACGCAGTACACGTATATCGTCCGCTCCAAGGACAATGCAGGGAATACGAGGAACTCAGACGCGGTAGCGGTGACGACACCGGCAGCGGGAGCGGCGCCAACAGCAGGTGCCCCATCCTCGACTCCTGTGGACGCGCCAGCGGATTCAACAACTACTACGACCACGACGACAACCCTTCCAGCCAATGTGGTTGCGGGTGATCGTGTGAAGTCCTCTACCTCGACTGCGATGTACCTGGTGGGCGCGGATGGCAAACGGTATGTCTATCCAAATGAAGTGACATACAAGAGCTGGTTCGCAGACTTCACCGGTACTAAGTCGATCAGCGACGCGGAGCTGGCAGCGCTCCCGCTTGGTGGAATCGTCACAATCCGACCGGGCACATGGCTCGTGAAGATCGAATCCGATCCGAAGGTGTACGCGGTGGAACCGGGCGGCGCTCTCCGCTGGGTGGAAACCGAAGCCCGAGCGATTGCGCTGTACGGATCTACCTGGAACAAGCAGATTACGGATGTTCCTGTCTCCTTCTGGGTAGCGTACACGAGCGGCGCTCCGCTGGGACTTAATGTCCATCCGTCCGGAACCCTCGTGAAGACAAACGGGAATACATACTACGTCGAGAATGGTATGAAGCGACTCGTGACCGCGGACGTCTTCACGGCACAGCACTTCCAGGATCGATGGGTACGCACTCCTGCGAGCGTCGGATACACGGACGGTGATGCGCTCACCTCCGGAACGATGCTCCGATTCGCGTCAAACTAACGCGCCACGCGACAAAAACCCACCCCGCACTGCGGGGTGGGTTTGGTGTTACTTGTGACCCTCCTCACGTAGGGGCGGCCTTCTCTGACTCTCCCCCTCCTGTTTGGAGGGGGAGAGGGAGGGGGTGGTGTGCGAAGTAGGGGCGGTCTTCCATGGCCGCCCGCGCCGCGTGGAGGCGGAGTAAGCGGAACAAAATCAATCCACCCACCTCTTGCGAGGTGGGTGGATTATTACTTCGTATGTGATTACACCACAACCCGTGCCCATGGCCGAGCTGTTGGCCGCTCGCGCACTAGGACTTCGGCGATTAGAGACTGGTACCGCCCTGCGGTTTGAGCAGTCACACCTTCCCAGTTATAGGTACGTACGCACGCCGCCTGAATCTCCGCACCGATACGGTTAAGCACGTCGGGATTGCGAAGTGTCACTGCGAGCTTCGTCGCGCAGTCCCACGGATTTCCGGTCTGGAAGAGTATACCACCGGTCTGCGCAACCACCTCTCGGTGTTCCGGAATATCGGACACAATAGGTACAACACCTGCCGCACCCGCCTCCAAAACAACGATCGGAAGCCCCTCACTTCGAGAAGCGTGCACAAACGCGAGACAGTTTGCAAAGAGTGCGTCGAGTACCGCTCCGGATCGCTGGCCAAGGAAACGAATATTCGAATTCCCAGCAGCGCAGAAGCGAAGCTCATCACCGTACGCGTCAGTAAATGCCGGCGACCCAACAATCGCGAGCTGTAGGTCGGCATACTCCGGATACTCACACTGCATCGTGCGGAACGCGTCAATAACCGTGTGCACCTCCTTGTGCTCGACAAGCCGCGAGACCACCAGGAGATATCGCTTTGACGTGAGACCAAATCGCGCAAGATCCGCAACCGCCTCCGGGCTACGCGCCGAATCAGGGACGCGTTGAATACCGTTCGGAATATACGTCGTCTCCCGCTTATAACGATTAAGACAATATGTCTGGAGTGTCATTCCAACCGCAATCGTCTCATGTGGGAACCGACACGCCGCCCATTCACCAAACGCGAGTACCTCGCGTGCAAACCATCCCCACTTCGCGTGCTTTCGATCGACACAATGGAATGTTGCGATAACCCGCGCGTGCGGACGGAACAACCGCGGGAGCCATGCGAGTAGCGATGGTCCAACGCCGTGGAAATGATAGATATCAACACGTTCACGCATCGCGTGAAGCGTAGAGAGGAATGTATGAGTGATTGCGTCAAGGTGCTTCGTGGCGATAGATGCAAGCACGATCACACGCATACCGCGATGCTTTCGCTCTGTCCCAGCGCGACGCTGTACGTACCACGGGCGCGCGTAGACAAGCACATCGAACCCACCCGCCACGAGGCGGGCACCGAGTTCCTCTATGTGTCGCTCAACACCGCCAATGGCGGCTGGCGCACCCTTGCCTCCGATCATTGCGATACGCATATCATTGTTCTCATCGTATTCGTATCACATTAGCACAGAAACGCCCAGAAGTCAAGGGTGAAATAGTCGCTTAACAAAAACAAAAGCGAGCCGATTGAACCCGCTTATGTTCTAAGTGGAGACTGTAGCAAAATGTGTCATTTCGACCGAAGGGAAAAATCTCACCCGCTCCAATACAGTGAAACGTGTGGGATTTCTCCTCGCGGCTCGTCGAAATGACAGGATGGGGAAGATTTACCCCCTTTTGCTACAGTCTCAAGTGATTTTTATCTAATCTCGTACACTCCCCATTCCCCTAGCGTGCGAATCAAGGAGGAGGTTCGTGGTAACCGCCGGGGCTTCAACAGTAGAACGGTCTCCGACAGAATCGGAATATTGCGCCTGTGCATGATCAAGAAGTAGTGCACTGACACCAACCTGCTCCGCGCTCGGCGTAAGCGCAAGCTCAAACGATGCACTGGCAGATGGGAACGTCTTACCAACCGTTTGATCGAGTGTATCTACCACCCACGTAATTGAGCGCGTCGTAGGATTGAACTCGACACGATGACCCGCGGTTGCGGCAACCCGTCCTGTCCACTCCACGCCTTCCGGAAGCTGCGCGCGCACAACAATCTGCTGCGCATCCTGTAGCACACTCCGCACGTCCCATGTCACCCAGTAGCTCGTCGTGGCACCAACACGCGGCGGAAGCGGCCCGCGACCGATCTGGTCACCCTCCTGCGTAAAGTACCGCGCATACGAAACGAGTCGAAGCTCGCCAACAATAGGAATAACCACCGACTCTCCCACGATCCCCGCATGTTCGATTCCGCTCACCGAATTCGCGTCGATAACGAAACGCGGGGTTAGCACGTATTGAAACGCAACATCATCCGAAAATCGCTCTACATCCACTGTTGATGGAACAATAATACTTGCCTCGTAGCTTAGCACTCCTCCAACCTCACCGGATGGAGCAAGCCATCGAGGACCTCTCGGACTGATCAACCCATCACCGTTGCGTGAAAAAGATGATGCCGCTAACGGACCATCAAGCATAATATCAACAAAAGGATCAATGAGAATACCGGCCGAACCTGCATTCATGCCAACATGTACCGTCACTGGGAATTCAACACCAAGTGCGACATGCTCGACCGGTGCCGACGGTGTTCCGACTTCCAGTGAGACTGTTATCGGCACATCACGCACAATCACGTCATGAGTGAGCACGCCGAGCAGCTCACGCGGCGAATCATCTCGCGCTCCACGCTCAATGCGGAACCGCAGCGGGAACGTGCCGGAATCGGATGTACGTACATGGATATCGTGCCACGTACTCACTGAATCCTCGGTGTGCGTGTACGTTTCGGCCTCTGCATTGCTGAGTGTCATTCCGGATGCTTCAGGGACAATTGTGATTGGCCAAAGTGGTTGCTCAAACCGTGAGGAGACTTGATACGCAAGCTTCGCGAAACCGTGTGCGGGAATAATATCCGGCGCTTCGAATACGAGACTCATCGCAATACCCTGTACGCGAATACTCGTATCGATCACGCGCCGCTCTGATCTCGTCGCGCCAACACCGTGAAACGTCCCTCGGATTTGCACATCGGATTCCATTGGGGCATTCGTCACTGCGCGAAATGAAACGGTTCCGGATGCTCCCGGTGCAATTGTTCCCGGAAGTGCAATCGTATTCGTTCGTTTATCAAACGTTCCGGGTTCAACCGAAAGAATTGATAGCCGATCCGCTTGAAGTGCGATAGTGACGTCGCTTAATAGTTCATCTCCATCGTACGAATATGCAATCTTTACCTCGAATGCCGCACCGAGCTGAACCGAGCTCGGCACCTCCAAAGACAGCTGTACCTTCGAGAAAATATTTGGTTGCGCAATGAGTAAATACGCGTTCAAACCAATAAGCGCAGCGATGGCCGCGACAAAACAAAGGTCGGCAATGAGGTGTTTCCGTCCGTGCGGACGGCGCGGATGATAGTGCCGATCGTACCGACGTCGAATTGGATGTGCGACCGTGCGATGCACACCCTTCGCGCCACCGACAAAAATATTCGTCGTCTTCGCAACGATTGGTGGAAGTCGGTTACGAGAACCTGTGCTGCGCAGTGTGACGTCTTGTTCTTCCGGAGTTTGTTGTGGTACTTCCATATACATTATGCGCTACTGCGACGACGCGACCGTGAAAACGTATGTGCTCATGCCTAGTATTTCTCCTCGCCCATCGCCGTCAAGATCCACAACGGCAACATCAACCCCTCCGCGACGGTCAGCGTCAAAGGCGAAGAACTGACCGAGGAGTCGAAATGTCGAGCCGGTGTTCGTGATCCCCGTGCCATCGGTATCCAATCCGTCCGCCATCTGTGTCCCTCCAAAAACGCGAACATGTGGCCCACCGCCGGGACCTGCGCCGACAACAATTTCATCAACGGAATCATGATCAAGATCTCCAGCGGCGACACGCACACCACCAGAGAACTTCGCATCGAACGCGAGGAATGACTCCTTAGTTACCTTACCGCTCCAATCTAACATTCGCACCTCCGGACGAGCGCCGCGGCCTGCGCCAACAATGATGCTCGGCCGACCGGTCACACTTCTCCTGGCTACGGCGACAGTCATCCCAGACGCGTAGCGAGTACCGAACGGTGCGATAAACGGAGTGAGGAGGCGCCCCTCCAGGAGATTGAAAATACCAATCAGTCCCCCACGATCGCGCTGAGCCACCACAATCTCCCACGTCCCATTCTCATCGAGATCAGCGATCGCGAAGTCGAGTCCCCCACGATACTCTTCGCCGAACGGCGCAAAACTCCGCACCTCTCGTCCGTCACTGATGACGCGAATCATCGCGCCATCCGCCACGATCGATTCCTCTACTCCATCGCGATCAAGATCACTATACTCGATGGTTGCGCCGCCCTGGAATGCTCCGTCGTATGCGAAAAAACCATTCCGTGCAACCACTCCATCACCATGGAAAACGCGGGCGAATGCCCCATTCGCAAACGGCGCCCCACGAACACCCTCGATTGGTCGAAGGAGTATTGCACCATCCTGTGGCGCAATGAGCACCTCAGATACGATGCGTCCGGTATTCTTCGCTGTATCCTGCGTGCCCTGGAGCTGCTCGAATTCTTCATCAAACGTCACGAGGTGTTCCGTTTCGGTTGCATTAACGAGAACGAGGCCATGCTCATACTCGCGCTTATACACGCCAACCGTAAAGAGTGGGTCATATTCTCCGCTCGGCATCAGATCGACGCGCATCGGTTCTCCCTTTGGTTCACCAAGTGAGACATTGTATTCGTCATACCACCATCGCTGTGCGTGTTCCTGATCGCCAAAATCAAAACTGTAGTATCCTTCGCCGAGCAGCGCGGAGGTGATGCCGAATCGCATGCGCCGCCAATCCCACCACGATCCGGTGTTTTCCGTATTCACATTCAACATGGCAAGTGCCGGCTCAACCGCACGTTCAAGGACAGATTTATATGCCCGCATGGATGCGGACCAGCCGCCTTCATTCGTGTTTGGGAAGTGCTCCAGAAGAAGACCGTTGGTGAGGTCGGCGTAGATGGGACTCCCGTTTCCAGTGATGAGGAACCCGGGTCGAGCAAGCGCACGTGTCCGCTCGAGCAGGGTGCGCGTTCCGGCCACCCATCGCTTATCCCGCTCCGCCGCAGACTCCACCGCACCATTATTGTCAAAATCGATTGCCGCTCGGTCAAACCACGAAATACCACCCCAAAGATTATCGAAATACACGCCGTCCCACCGCGCATCCGATGCGATTTCCGTTGCGACGAAAGACGCGAGCGCCTCCGTCCACGCCGGATCCGTCATGTTGAGAAGCCACGTCTGCGGCCACCAAAATACACGCTCACCGGTCGTTGAAAGGAGATACGAAGACGGTGCTATGTGTTCGGCGAGCACACGGCGAAGGGGTGCCTGTGGGTGCACGGCCGCGTCACGTCGGATCTCCTGTGCGGTAACGTACGCGAGGAGCTTCGCATCCGGATTGAGCTTCCTAAGGAGCGCAAATTGCTTCGGCGTATTTTTCGCCACCTCCATACCGAGCACTACCACATCCCACCGCGCCAGGTCACGCGCCTCCTCTTCAGAAAGATGCCATTTGAGAAAAAGGTTTGCGAGTCGCGGACGCTGATTTGGTTCTCGCTGCGCCCCAATTGGCAGAGAGAGGAGCCCTGCAAGCAACATCACCAACACAAACCCCGAGGCGATAAGCGATCGCCTCGATGTCCCCTTCTGCTGATTATTTGCTGAGCAGTGATGCATAGAGCGAAGAAAGTCGCTCAATGTGAGTAATTGGCCCATACTCTGACTCGACAATCGCGCGTGCCCGCTCACCGAACGTGCGGCGCTGTATGGAATTGCCATACAGCTGTGCGATCGTATCCTCGAGCACGCGCGCGTCCCCGGGTGCAACCAAGCGTCCAGTGACGTTATCGCGGACTAACTCAGGAAGGCCACCAATGTTGGATGCGATAACTGGGATGCCGAGCTGCATGGCCTCGAGCACAACGTATGGCGCGTTTTCGTACCAACGCGACGGAACAACAAGTATGGATGCCTCCGCCAGCCGCTCCAATACTTCCTCCGATGACAGGCGTCCCCAACATCGCAAATTCGTACAGCGCTCTTCTTGATCTTTGCAGTGTTCGAGCAGCGGACCATCACCGATCAGCTCAAAGGATATTTCACGCAGTCGCCGCGCAGCCGCGAGGAATTCCTCCACCCCCTTCTCCTCCGCCAACCGTCCCACGAAAAGAACCGGCGCGCCAGACGTCGACTGATTCGTATTCGACAGTGAAACAGCATCCAGCGTCTCGCATCCAGCGTCTCGCGTAATAAAATTAGGAATCATCTCCACCCTTCCCTTCCAACCCCAATCAGCAAGCTTCGTCGCAAGGAACCGACTCGGGGCAACCACCGCGCCGAGGTGCTTCCCATACACATTGAGTACCGCATGGTGGACGAACATCTCAAACGCAACCGCTGCGCTCGCCCCAACACTGCCCATACAATTCCGCAATGGCGCATTCCAATACTTCCTTCGCTTACACCGCTCGCACGGCATCCCCTTCGAGTACATTCGATAGTTTGGACACATGATCTTGTAGTCATGGAGTGTCCAGACAATGGGAATCCCTCGCTCGGCTATAACTGGAAGGATGGATGGTGAAATCTGATGTGCGAAATTCTGCAGGTGCACGATGTCCGGCTTTACCGCATCGAGCAACGTGCGCATGCGATCTTGCGCATCGAGACTCCAAACGACACGCGAGAGCTTTTTCAAAAGAGCAGTCTGATTCGGAACCGCGTCCTCCGCATCCCAAAAATCGACGTGTGGAACAAAATACTCGGCCCACTCGCTCGCAACGTTCCGCTCGTCATCCATCGCAAACGGAACCACCTCGTGCCCATGCGCCTCGAGGAGGTCCTTCAGGAGGAACGTATACCGCTCGCTCCCTCCCTTTGGATACCAAAATTTATTCGCAAGCAAAACACGCATATTTGGAGTATCGCTTACTTGTATTGTACCACTGATTACATCCCGTGACCCAAACCACTGCCGTTGTTGGTGTACGGTTTTTCTAGTATGCTTGAGGACCTGCTCCATTGAGTAACGAACCATATGCAACGCACTCCATACGTCCTCCTCTCACTCGCATTTATTGTTCTACTTGGGCCTGGATGCATTGAAATCCGGATGAATGAGCCCAAATCGCCAAATGCCCAGGAGCAGGGTGCATTGGATGAGGGCGCGATTACAGATGACGCGTCGACAGGGTGGTCGTCGACTGATGCCGAGGTGACATGGCCGCAGGACTTCAATTCGCTCTCACTTGGGACCGACGTAAACATTTCATGGAAAATCAACCGAAACACACTGAAGTCTCAACCGATGCGTATTGCTCTCGTCGATGAACGCGAACGTGTTGTACAACTCATCGGATCTGTCGAGTCTGCTGGAGTACAACATTTTCCATGGACGGTATCTCTTGCGAGAGATTATCAGCCCGGGCAATACAAAATAAAACTCTTTACAGATACCGGATTCCTGACATACAGTGAGATATTCACCATCGCTCCGGAACGATCTGCCGATATTGGAAAAATCACGCACGTCACACCGGAAGAGGGCATCCTGGACGAATTCGCCGCAAAGTACCACAAGAGCAAAGATGAAATACTCATCATTATTAGCCAACAATCAGAGCACCATGCACGTGGGAGTGTCGAATTCCTACCGGGAGGGCCGGGAAATGGCGGCAACTTCCTCGCCGCCCAGGAAATTGATGGCGACTGGCATCTGGTGTTTGATGGAAACGGAGACGTGAAGTGTGCCGATCTCGAACCATACAACTTCCCGGAATACATGATTGCAAGCATTTGTCATTGAAGCGGGTGCCAGACGAAAACGTAACACGATCCCACAAAAAACCTGATACCCATCGCCTGGGTATCAGGTTTCATTTTCAGTATAAAATCAATAATCTCAAAATTACCCAGCCGCCTCAGCATGCTCGCCACGCCGATGTGAAATGGACATCAGCTCCTCATAGAGCGCAGCGTAGCGCTCGACCACACGGACAATATCAAAATTACGAATGACGTGTCGCCTCCCCGCATGCCCCATCAGCACACGCTGCGTGCGATCCGCTACGAGATCGGATAGTGCCTCCGCGAGAAGCTTCGCGTCGCCTACCGGCACAAGGATTCCGGTTTCCTGATCGATAATCGCCTCAAGAAGCCCGCCGACCGCCGAAGCAACAACGGGAACACTGCACGCTGACGCCTCAATCGCTGCGATACCGAACCCCTCCCACCTCGAAGGGAGCACAACAATATCAGCCCGTTGATAAAAATCACGTACGTCGCGACGAAAACCATGAAATCGCACGATGTCTGACAAGTGGTATGCACGCACCTGCTGCTCAAGCGACGCACGCAGCGGTCCATCACCGACGATGTCGAGTGATACCTGCGGGCAACGCGCACGCAGAAGTGACAGCGCGTCAATAAGCACCGCATGCCCCTTCTGATGAACGAGCCGGCCAACCGTGAGGAGACGGACACCATAGCGCGGCAATGCTGCCGAAGATTGAAAATATGATGCATCAACTCCGTTCGGGATGACGAGCATCTTCCCAAGCGGAACGCGGTCGTAGCGAATACTATAACTCCGTACCGCATCGGACACCGCAATAATTCGATCGGTTCGACGCGCAAGACGACGCTTCACAAACCGCTTCACAAACCCCTCATCGAGGTTCACATTGTGTTCGGTCGAAACAATGTGCTGTACGCCAACTCGTCGCGCCGCAATCCTTCCCCATGTATCCCCACCAAAAAGATGTGTATGCACAATGTCAGATTTCGGAGATCGTAGAAACGCGCTCAGCTTACGGATCGTATCCAATCCGAGCTTCGTCCTCTTTCCAATCACTTCAGTGTGCACTCCCGCATCATGGAATTCGGCACGCATCGGACCGCCGCGAACCACGGCAACAACCGTCACTTCAAACCGCTTGCGATCCAACCGTCGACAAATATCCAGCACGAGCTGTTCAGCTCCACCGATATCGAACGATGTCATGATGTGCGTCAGTCGGATCATATAGCTATCCAAGCATCCTACCCCCATCATCTCAAAAAACAAAGAGATCCTATCGCCATAATATCATGGAATACGCCTAATAACCTACAGGTGCACGACATGTAGGTCCTCATGTCGTTGTGATGAAATCGTTGTTATCTCGATGTCTGCGGATGCGTTATACTGATTGCAATGGTGCCAATTGAGCGACCAGACTTAGTACGCAGCAACTATGCCCACATCGCAACAATACATAGACGACGAGACGCGAGAACACGTTGGACACCTTGTGCGCAAACGAGTCCCATGGCTCCTCCTCGGACTTCTCGGTGGAATCTGTACCTCGCTTGTAGTATCCCGATTTGAAACAATTCTCTCCGGAGATGTCCGAATCGCTTTTTTCATTCCGATCATCGTTTACATGAGTGGCGCAATCAGTGCACAGACCGGGGCTATTTACGTTCGTCACCTCCGTCATGCTGCAAGTTCGCAATTCATCCGTTCGATAACAAAAGAAATTGGACTCGGCATCAGCCTCGGAATCTTGTTTGGATTTATTGTCGGAATATTCGCATATTTCTGGCTGGGCTCAATGAGTGTCGGTATCACCATCGGAATATCCATGTTTTGTACGGTCGCACTCGCACCGATGATAGCAACAATTGTCACTGCCGCGCTCTACCGAATGCACAGCGATCCAGCGCTCGGATCAGGACCAATAACCACGATCATTCAAGACTTTCTCAGTTTGCTCATCTACCTCCTCATAGCGAGTTCAATAATTTTGAACTAAGACGAAGCATTCTCTCTGCGTATGGGCGATCCCAGAGCCTGTCCTGCCTGCACGCCTCTGGAGGGAGTCTGCGAAGGATCCGCGTAGGTCGCCCGCGTGTGGTGTAGGACGAACGCGAAGCGAGACGGGCGGGGATTGAACCCCGCCCCTACGTCAGGAATTGACTTCGTTGGGGCGGTCTTCCATGGTCGCCCGTCCGGACCCCGGTCATTCGACCACAGTCATTCGACGTGGCAGAGCGTGGCATTGCGATGCCACCGCCTGCCCCGCTACGCGGTGGCCCCTACGTCAAATCGGGAGCAGACGCAGTAAGCTGATGGGGATCGACCCGTAACGAAAATCAAACTCCCTCGAGCATTATGCTCGAGGGAGTTTGATTGAACAGCTATCTCAGGGCGCCTCCCGTAGTGCGATGCCGCGTTCTGCAAGTCGCGCGGCAGCCACCGCTATACCGAGCGGAAGCCAGAGCTTCGAAACGAAGTATGACGTATTGAAAAGCTGGAAGACGATGCTGCCGAATGTCGAGCAAAGAAGTGCCAACAAAATAACTCGCCACTGTGGAGTACTGGCCGTACTCCGATACACTCGAATAATGTAGCGTACAATCGCCGCGAGGAGCGCGAGGAAGGCAGTGAGTCCCAGAATTCCGGTTTCCGCTAGGAGCTTCTGAATCAACCCGTGTGCCTCCTGCGGTTCCCCAAAATCCGCGACATACCAACGATCACGGCCGACGACCTCGCGGAATGTGCCAACCCCTCCACCAATAAACGGATGATCCAAGAACTGTTCGAGAGCAATCTCAGTCAGACGCATTCGATTCGTATTCGAACTGCGCGCGACGCTCGTCATCGAGAACGCTCCAATAGCAATCAGTACCACCGCCACAGCCGGAACTGCGTACCGTGCAATTCGCTTCCATGACCAGCCATATAATTTTGCAATGGCGATGAGGAGTACCACCCCCTCCACGGCGAGCGTAAGCCACCCGTTCCTTGAAAAAGTAAGTAGCGTCACTACTCCAAATAACACCGTACCCACAACATACCACCGCCGCACCGCTCCGCTAGCAAATAGCGCGAGTACCATACCAATCGGAATAATACTCACAAGCACCTCAGCGATCAAATTGTGGTTCGTCCCGAGCGGAGTCATTCCGTACACAATTATCGGAACGGCTCGTCGTAAACCACCCGGATCGAGCGGGAAGACGAGCGACCAGGCACCCATCGCAGCGGCAATACATCCAACGACGAACATCACTCGAAGCGTCGTAAAAAGTCGCTTCGGACGATCGATAACGAATGCAGGCAACGCAATGAACATGAGGTAGAAAAACGTGAGCGGACGAAACAGAAACTTCACTCCGCCCCCGAGATCCGCGACATGAATAAGTGAAAGCGCGGCGGCCGCAATAAAGAGTACAAACGGAAGTATTCCGGGGAGGTTGAGCTTTCCCTTCGCAAGGCTACTCGGCCTCCCATATTTCCACTGCCACGCGAGGTGCGCCGCGAGGCCGACTGCCGTAATCATCGCGAAGAGATCGACGTATGGGACATTCACTGACCCACCTACGAAAAGCTGCAAATAGATGAAGGGATACGCGAGCACGGTAAGTACCCAGCCGATCATGGGCTTCCATGCGGTGAAACCAATTGCGAGAAGGAGTGCAATAATACCGAGTACGGATGGACGACCAATAAAAAGCGCCGCTACGCCAGCAATGACGGCAGGTAGTCCAAATATCAGTCGCTCGCGGTTCTGTGGTGTCAGCTGTCGCATAGTCATCGGCGTCGCTTCGTGAAAAGCGTCGCTATCTTGTGAGAAAGAATCCAGGCAATTACCCGTAGCGCATGGCGCCGCATGGCAGTACGTGCAGTACAAACCATCCAGTACGGCCTAGCAAACGCGACAGCCGCAAAACGAGCACGTTGCGCACGTTCACCCTGCCAGAGCTCCTCAAAGCTCGACACTTCTGTGAGGTTCCCCATGCTATTGGGGTGCATAACCGATGGCATTACATTTCCGAATGGATCGAGGAAGAAGAAATCCTCACCGGCACGCGATGGACACACCTGCACACCATCGACCGCAAACCGCTTCAGGCCCCATGTAAAATATGCACGCGCCCATCGCTTCGGATGCCAACTACGGATCTCCGCATCGGAAATAATATCGAGCTCACTCTCAACTACTGAGCTCGAGCCAATGCGGAGATTCTCCTTCCCACCAAAAAACGCTTCGGAATTATGCACGACCGCATCGGTGAATTGAACGCCCTCGGTTTGCGCGAATTCGTACACCTGTGTCGCATGATCGATGTTCTCCGAAGACATAGTATACGCGACACCGAGATTCTTCACTCCCGTCTCCTTCAGTGCGCGGAGTGTTGTGCGACAGCGGTCGAACGCATTTGGAATACGTCGGATTCGCTCATGCATCGCGCCGACACCATCGATTGAAATGCGGATGCCGATATCGGCATAGAAACAACGGATCGCTTGCACTCGCTCCACAATTTGATCGGTGAGAAACCCATTTGTCGAAATGGTAATCTGCGCTTTCGGACATGCCTCGCGAATCACGCGGACGATTTCTACAATATCCTTATGCAAAAACGGCTCTCCCCCACTCAAGTTGATATCCCGAAGTGTCTTTGGAAGCTTACGATAATCATTAAGCGTCATGGTTGGCTGACGCGTCTCTTTCCAGAAATCACACATCGTACATCGCGAATTGCAAATGTACGTCACTGCGATCACCGCATCAATCGGGAGTCGCATATGCCCTCGTACTCGCTTTCGTTGCTTCGCCATACATTCTTATTGTATCGCGTCATGTTCCCACACTTCTCGCATGTGGTCAAGGCAAAACCCAAGAGTGCCGAAAAACTCCAAACGTAATGTCATTGCGAGCGAGGCGGAGCCGAGCGTGGCAATCCGGTACACTTGCAACGGGATTGCCGCGGCCGCGGACGGCCTCGCAATGACAGGCGGGGGGGCGGGATTGCTACCTTTCGTGTCATTGCGAGGAGTGAGTCATCGAGCGACATGGCAATCCGGTACATGAGCGGATGGGATTGCCACCCAGCGAAGCCCCGGCGTAGTCCGGGCAAGCCGGGCAGGCGGCCGCGGACGGCCTCGCAATGACAGGCGGGGGGCGGGATTGCCACGCCTACGCGCTTCGCATGCCATCCCCTCCCCCTCCACGCACTCTGGCGGACTCAGAAGCAAGATGGAGGGGGAGAAACTAATCCCGTCCAACAAAAGACTCGGTGTCACAAGAAAGGACACCGAGTCTTTTTCAATCTGAGCTGCTATTCCACCATCTACCCTTCTGCGAATGACGCCTCGCCGTACTCACATGCACGGATGAAACGGAAATCCTCATCATCCCTCGCACCAACACCTGCTGGCTTCACAATCTGCACACCACCCTTGTACATCGTGATTTGCCTCGAACCGAAAAATCGGAGACACGCACGTTCATGCGTAACATTTCGTAGTGTTGGGGCAAGTCGGAGGCGGTACGCGAGGAACTCGACAACGAGCCAGTCACGATTCGCCTGTGACGACGGAAGATCACGATTCAAAGCATCCTTACCCGGCGGACGCCGAAAGAAGTTCACAAAGTCGCGTATTGCAAACGTCTCGGCAATCTCATTCCGATACTCACTAAATCGATCAGACACATCAAATGGCTTTTTCGGATCGACCGTCATCGCGCAGAGGTACTGCTCATCTCGATCATTGTACGGCAGTCGATTCTGCGTGTAGAGGAACGATCGCTGGAGCCACGCGCGTTCAATCTTCGAAAGCGTGCAGGTAATTGCCTCCTCTTCCACAGAAACCGGTTGCTCCTCATTAGTAACATCCTCATCTATTGGTTGTTCCTCATCAGTTACCTCTTCATCGGCTACTTCCTCATCTTCATCGAGCACTTCTTCGTCC
>JBDRLD010000027.1:0-7086 GCA_043813445.1 Candidatus Uhrbacteria bacterium | reverse complement strand
ACGGAATCCCTCTTGCGCGCGCGCTTCAATTTCCTCCGCAATGCCTTGCGGCATCGCCGACTGTGCAACGAGTCGCTCAGCAGCACCGATGAGAATCATTGATCGCTTCCCTCCACGCTCGATGAGTGTGGCAGAAAACTTTCGATCGGCCGTAAAAGGGAGTCGATCAATAATCTTCGCTTCGGCACGAACTTTCATCACATCGATTCCAGCAATTCCGGCTCCTCCAACTAGCGCAGCTTCAGTATTAGAACCAATGAATCGCCACTGCTCCGCCGAGTGCTCCGGGTTGGCGATGCTGACGTCTGAAGCAATCGCCGCACCCTCGAGGAGCGCCCTGCTCGCTTCGTCGAGCGTTGTGCCGTGATGGAGTTCTGTGTGCGAATCCGGTGTCCGAACCCCAACGGCACGCATGTGCCCCTCAGTGAGAGTTCCGGTTTTGTCGGTAAGAATGATCGAGACGGAACCGAGTGTCTCCGCGGCAATAATCCGCCTCACAAGACACTTCCGCCGAGCAAGACGAACGGTTCCGATTGCGAGAATCGCCGTCACGGCAACAGCAAGCCCCTCCGGTACGGCCGCTACTGCAACCGCAATAGCCACGGTGAGCATCTCCATGGCCGGGCGACCGAGGAATACGCCAAACGCGAATAATGCCACCGTCACACCGAGAATGGCATATGCGATGACGCGAGCGAATCGCGTGAGCTGCTCCTGAAGTGGTGTCTGCTGCCGCTCTTCACTGAGTGATGCGGCGATGTGTGCAAGTTTCGTCTCGTGGCCAGTTGCAGTCACAACGGCTTCGCCTTGTCCTTCGACGATAGTTGTTCCCTGCCACAACTCTGCACGCGATTGCTCAACCGACTTCGTCACAGGGACCGACTCTCCGGTCAATACCGACTCATCAACCTCCAGTGCATGCGCCTCAAGCACAAGCGCATCCGCAGGGATCTGCATACCCCGTGCGAGCACGATACGATCTCCCGGAACGAGCTCATCCACCGACACCTCCGATGTCCGCCCATCGCGTATCACGATCGCCGTGGGATGGATCAACCCCCGAAGCGCATACAACGCCCGCTCCGCACGCACCGCCATAATAACGCCGAATCCAGTCGTCACTAGGAGCGTCACGAGAATAAATCCTCCGTCAATATACTCTCCAAACAGAGTGGCAATGATTGCCGCCACTGAAAGAATGATGAGAAGTGGATTGCGAAGCTCATCCAGAATCACCGCCAATACACCGGGACGTTTCCGCTCCGGCAACGCGTTCGCGCCATACTTCTTCCGCCGCGCACGCACCTCAACCGCAGAAAGGCCTCCCCCATCCGTGTGGAGATCCTTAAGAATATCAACAATCGACCGCATTTCTGTTTCCTGCATACCCTTCCATCGTACAGGAAGTCGCGCCAAAGTTTCTCCCCATCCTGCTTATTCGTTTCGCTTTCGAAAAAACGAACCAAAGGAGCGACACACGCCAACTCACTAATACCATCAACCAAAACAAGGTCTCGCATCGCGCGCGACCTTGTCATATGGGTACAAAATGCCTTTCCCAAAACTCCCGCCTCCACGGCCCGCTCATCTACTCAACCTCGTGTCATTCCTATTATCAAACAATCGCAGTAAAATCGCACCAACACGCTCGCTGACGAATGCTGCGTATGTGACGCTCATTGAAAACGCGATCGACCAGTGCTCTCGAAATGAATAGTGTACAACGAGCAGTAGCACGATGGTCGTCAATCCGGCAATCACCGATTCATACCAAGGCGCTTGCTCATCGGAGATCGAATGCTCTCCAATAACGCCAACATGTAACCCAACCGCCAGCACTGCGATGTGAAGAATGTTCATCGCAGGAAAGATGAGACGAAAACCGAAAGCACCTGTCGTTGCAAGATGGAACGCTGCAGCGGCAGCGACCGGACATTCAATAAGTACGATGAATAAAATAAGGAGACTCTTCGCGGTGGATGATATTTTGCGCTTCGCGAACGCATAATAAATAGCTAATCCAATTCCTCCGAAAACGGCCACAAGCGTAACCACGAGCTCGCCAAAGCCTAGATCGGATACAAATCTTCCCACGAAACTCCGAAATTCACTGTCGATCGCAAACAGCGCAATTAGAGCGACGGCGATAGCGAATAGGAACGGCTCGGAGTATTCCGGCACCGCTCCGATTGTTCGCAGGACGCGTGCAATTTGTTTCTTGCGACGGGCATTCATACATCTCTATTCTCTCGTATCCCCGCTTAATAAACAATTCCAGACAATAAACGGCCCAGATGCTGGGTCGTCAATGTTACTGCGCAGTGCAGGACGCCGACAGGCCCCTACCTTCGAGATCCACGCTCAGGATGATGGAAGTGCAGATACACCAGAACACTCAACGCCGCTGCGAAGAAACACCACACAGACGTAAAGGCGTACTGGAAAAAGGCATACGAGACGATAAATGAGAGCAGAAGCAATAGACCAAACAAGCGCATATGCTTATCGGTCGCAACAAGCAAGCTTCCACACACAATAGCCGCATATACAAACATCCCCACCCTGGCATATGCGACATCAATCACATAGCTGATACTCCTATGTAAAATATCGATAGAGAGCGACTGGGAAAGCAACATGAAGATAAGGAAGAGGGTAGACATAACTCCCGCCCCAAGAAACACTGCGACCAGCCTCCGACGTCTCTTGTTGCGCTCCATCATGTACACGGCGCAAGGAATGTAGGTTGGCCACAATATAAAAGCAAAAAACAAGAAGCCGTAGCCCAGCGGGAAACAGGCACTTCCATTTTTAAGGAATAGCCACTGTGCTCCTTCGATGAGCTGCTGAATTGCAAAGAGGAATGGAATTGCGGCAAACAGTCGCTCGCGTTTTTTCGGCTTCCTCTTCACGACTGCGACTCCAACCGCGGCCAACACCCCTCCAGTGACAAAACTCGCTCCAGCAGAAAAACACATACAATCGTAATTCGATACACACCTCCCTCATCTGTATTCTCTCTTAATCTCACTCGAAATACAACCACGCAAACAGAGACACCCCCGCTCGTAAGCGGGGGTGTCTCCTGTAATTGCAGTTACGCCTTTGCGACGTTGACTGCACGTGGGCCCTTCTCGGAATCCTCGAGATCAAAGCTGACGACATCGCCTACCTTGAGATCGGCAAATTCCACACCAACCAACGAAGACGAGTGAAAGAATACGTCCTTCTCTTCGCCTTCCTGACTGATGAAGCCAAAACCTTGCTCGGCAAGGCGTACAATGGAACCGTTCATAGTATGAAGTTTGTGAGTGAGTGGTTCTGCTTGATGTGCCTCATGGTAGAAAATTCGACTGTTTCCTCCAACTGAGTTCCTGCAGAACTCTGAGTATAGCACACTTCATAGCGGGTGTCAATAGGAAGTAAAAAGCTGCAATTCCTCAAGGAAAATGTAAATAGTGTACGGGTTATTTCCCCGCCCTCGATTCGCCCGTTCTAGTGTCACCGATGCATACAGCCAATTAGCTAGGACATCAAAGCATTGACAGCGTATGGAAACCACAGGAGGCGACAAGGTGGGGGTGGACTCGTCGCGATTTTCACGATCAATATACCAACGCGACTAGGAGGAGACAGAAAATTCCGATGCTCGCGAGAATAATCAGGGGGTAAAAATCTTTTCCGATCTTCGCAGCCGCACGGAAATGACGGCGCACAGCCCATACCAAAACATACACCGCTGCAAGTACTGAACTTAGTAGTGCAAGTGCGAGCGCAACATCCTTATAGCTGCGAACCCTCGCGCGCCACCGCATATTGAGCACGCGTGCCTCCAGCTCATCCAATGATTCGCTCGGCTCATGCGCAATTCGAGAAGCGACGTCAGTTTTGACGTAATCGAGATACGCCGTGTTGATATGAATCTCTTGCCCCTGGAACGTGATGACTCGGTCATACACTGTGTCCGGATTCTGATTCTCAATAATGAACCCTGCTTCACCCTCAATCTCGCTCGCCCACCTTGGGCTAAACAACTCACCATTCTTCCATGGCAATTGCCGCGAAACGTACCAGTGATCTGGCGTGTGTGCGTCCTGATAGAGATGCGCCGCAGCTCCCAAAAAATCTCTATTTCCGGTAACGTAGTATTTCTTCAAGTAGTAGTCCGCAGTCACCCGCCCTAGACAATTTGGTTTGTTGTCGAGGCATAAATGGTGATAAACGGAAAGATACGGATTCTCCTGTTGGAATCCGGCATCGTCGGCAATACGACAATTGAGCGCACTTTCCGGACATGTAAAGTCGTGGACACCGCCCGACCACGCAAATGCACTGCTCACAAAGGCAGTGGATACCAACATTGCCGCCGCTAGTCCGAAGCAGTATTTCATGCTTACATTATCTCCTCTTCCGCACAGATAATCAAAAAACTCCGCGTACTACTTGCTCGGAATAAACACTCCTCGCAGCAAGCTGACGAAGTGTCCTCTCTTCGTAGGGGTAAATACGGATCAGAACAGAATGCCGATGATGCAGATATGCGGATGGGAGATACGGATAGGAGGGGAATGCAGATGATGCGAATATGCGGATCAGAACGATGGACATTACGATTCCCATCTGCGTAGGGGCGATCCCATTGTGGTCGCCCGAGTGTGGTGTATGACGAACACAGGGCAAGACTGGCGGGGACGACGCCACCGCCCCTACGTCAAATCGGGAGCAGGCGCAGCAAGCTGACGGAGATCGACCCGTAGCGGAAATGAAAAACTCACATTCACAAAACCAAACTTGCCACGGTTTCCACGCTACCATGATCCGCATATTCGCATCATCTGCCCTATAATCTGCATCGTCCATATTTTTGGAAAAAGAAAAGGACGCCTGTGGCCCGAGCTACCGCGGATTACTCCGCGATCGCTACTTAGCCGTAGACGTCCTTCCTTTTGTTGCCTTTGAACCCCATAGGTTCTACACTGCTCCTTTTCATCGCCGCACCTAACTTCCGACGACCGGTTTGCAGTGCTCCGTCCCGTGGTAAGGGACACCATAGGAGGGTGTGCAACGACACCCCGGGTTGCCGATCTGCCCGATTGAGGGATGCGCCTCGCTCGTGCAGCACCACTCGGCCTTCACAGCTCTGACGGTGTTCACGCTTTCGCATGGTGGAATATTGACCGAGCCTCATCCACGCCGTCTCACTGCGCCGCAGCACCACGAATGTTTCCATTCGGCGGTGGGGTAATTCACTTCGATTCCGGTTTTTACACCTTCCTCATCCGTGAACCGATCTCGACTCCAAAGGCCTTCCGGAGTTTTGATCGCTGTTCTCTGATCGCCTGCTACTAAGGCCTAGACCTTTTCACATCCTCGTTGGAATTTTCATCCCGCAGAGAATAGTGATGATCCACTTCGGCCGAAGCCTCCGCTTCCCATCACATGCGACAGCCGTTGCGCCATGCCATTAGGCGCACTTCACCATCCCGAAGGTGGTGACCAGGCTTGAGAACTCTCGTGTCGATCCGTTTCACCCAAGGGTGATCCATCACTACCACGAGACCCTACTTGCTGCGTTAACCAGAGATTGCCATTGAGATCTGTTGCGATCCGTGCTGAGAACGACAGCACTTCCTGCGACCTCTCCGACGTTGCCAATGCTTATGTGTTTCATCGGACGACTGCTCCGTCACGATATGTTCGTATCCGCTCGACCCTGGTCTGTGGTCGCTCAGATTGTTCCACGAACACACGATTGACGATGCATAGATCGACCATTCCGCACACAAACATTCTCTGAAGGGATACCCTTCAACTTGCTCCTACTCCTGCACGAATGCATGAGTCCTCAACGCAAGCTGATCGCGCCTCCCATTTCCGGGAGAGGCATCCCACGTGGCTGACATCTCTTTTCTCTCGAGCATCCCCTTGCGGGGAAAGCATACTTCAGGGTCCCCGACTTACGCCGAGGTTCGAGCACACACAGCCGCCGCCAGGCGAACCATGTACACTCGGGGCATACCCCGTTGCATACTCGCGAAGGCTCCCGGAGCTCCACCTCACACTTGCCCAGTGTTTGGTGAAGAGATTTTCATCCCATGAGGGATGTCTCGACTTTCGTCAAGATTCTCCGATTCTCTTCGCTTTTTTGGTTCGCATGACGCGTGGCTAGCGCGCCGAGATGTCCTCTTCGATCGTGGAGTACTTTTGCACGGTCTGAATTCTGTTTGCGGCAGAATCAACGCACGTCTCTCGACGCACTCCCGCGAGCATCGACCCTATCCTTCCTTCGATTTTTCTGGGACGCAGTCTGTCGGGACTGCGTCAGTAGGACTCCCACGTTTTATGACGTTGTGGGCATTACGGGTTCCACCCAAGTGCTTCGTCTCAGATCAGCGACTCCTAAATCGCTTCACTTCAATGACTACGCACTCTTCTGGCAGACACCGTCCATACTCGTCGCCGAAAGGTGACCTGGGTTGTGATGCTGTACTTCTTCCAATCGAAGAGCTCGAGATCCCTTTTCACAAGGCGAGGGGGTAGCGCACTGGTGATGTGCTGACCGTCGTCGTTCGCAGAAGCCCGAAGGCCTTTGCAATTGTCGACTGTCATACTCCACGCTGGCATTTGACCCACAAAGTTTCTGTACTCCGAGCATCGGCATGTGCTCTGGTTCGACCCGAAGGCCTACCCACAGCGCAGCTTCTTCTCCTAGCACGCGATGTCGTCACTCAACGTCCTTAGCCCGAAGGCCTTAGTGCCTTGCAACAACATCTCTGCTTCGTGTGTCGTCCCTCGGATCCTTGCTTATCCCATTTGGGAGGGGCGTTGGCATGCCCCCAAGTCTCGAGAACGATTTGCGATTGTTCTTTTGTTAAAGAGTCACGTGAGCCGAAGCTCACGAGCACAATGTTTACAATACACCCTACAAAAACCCTGTCAAACGATAATAAGTGGATAACATTCGCACGCATTATTCCTGGCTCAACCGAGACAATTTGAGAACAAAAATATGCGATCCTTGCGAGAGCTTCTGTCTGGAATTTTCATTCTAAATGCGCAGATCGACGCTCTCTGGATAATATGTGG
>JBDRLD010000026.1:0-10920 GCA_043813445.1 Candidatus Uhrbacteria bacterium | reverse complement strand
AGTGGCGAGCTTGGTTTGTACCGTGTGCTCGTTGAACGCTATATCAGCCGTCTTCGTCGATACACACTGAGGTTGCTGCTCAGTGTTGATGATGCGGAAGACGTAGTCCAGGATGTACTCTTGAAGGCATATGCAAATCTGCGAGGTTTTGATACCAAGCGATCATTTTCGACATGGATATATCGCATCGCACACAATGAGTGTGTGAATGCGCTGAAGAAGCGTCATCGTGAGCCGGTTCCTTTCTTCGATCCTGACGTGCTATTTCCGCATCCGGTCGCTAAGGAAACGGCGGCGGATGCAGCGGAGCGCGATGAACTTCTTAATACCATTGAGCGATTTCTCGAGCAGCTTGATCCGAAGTATCGTGAGGTTGTCGTGCTGCATTACATTGAGGAGCGCCCGTATAAAGAGATTGCCGATATTCTTCGAGTCCCCATTTCGACGGTGGGGGTTCGGTTAAAGCGAGCGCGGGATCACCTACAGCGGTGTCGCACACGCGAAGCGTAGTATGAAGCAGCGTACGGAATCCAAGCCTATCGAAGAGATGCTTGAGCGCATTGAGCGCGGCGAGGTACACATGCGCCCACGCATTCGATTTGTTGTCGAAATGATAGCGGTTGGCGTCGGTATTGTTATTGCATTCGCTGCAGCAGTATTTCTCTTCAGTCTCGCGACGTATTTCCTTCGTGCGACCGGTGCGTTCCTTGGACCGGGGTCTCGCATCGTCATCGGCACTTTTCCGTGGGGAATTCTCCTCGCGACCGTTATTCTATTCATGTTGCTTGTCGCGTTTCTTCGCTCCATGCGGTTTGCATATCGACGCCCGCTGACGTACGTGCTATTGGCGGTAGTGGTTGTTATCGGGATTTTTTCGACGCTCATTGCGTGGACATCCTTTCATCCGGCGATGCACGTGCGTGCCGGTGTGAATCGACTTCCAGTGGTTGGGGGTCTTTACCGGCAGCATGATCTCGATACGTTTCCGGGTATGCGCGTTGGGCACATCCTTTCACTAAGTAATACATCACTTCAGCTGGAGACCCCGGATGGAGCTATGGATGTGGTAATCGACGCGGAGACGCGAATTGCCGGCGGTGGACCATTGCAGGTTGGGGATGCCGTGTTCGCTATTTGTGAGGAACGAGATGGAGTATTCCGGGCGGTCGGTATCCGTCCGTTCGATGGCTTGCAACGACCATTCTTTCCGAATCGGTGTGCCGGCGGACGATGTGAAAGATGGAGTGAGCGACGATTGTAGTACATATGTGTGCGGTGTTCGCGATCTTCGGCCGGTGAGCATTGCGCAATTTGTACTCATCATAAGCACTTCTATGAAGTATCAACGAACAGGTATTGTTGCGGTAGCGGCGGTGATTGCAGTGCTCATTAGTATGGGGATTGCGTATGCGCAGGAGCCGCAGGCAACGGCGGAGAAGCAGGGACGTACGCGACCATGCCTTGGACAGGATACTCCACTCGGCGCGCTGGGTGGCGGGATCATCGAAGATCGTGCGGCAATGCTGGGAATGAGTGCCGATGAACTCCGTACGGAAATCGAGGGTGGTAAAACATTTCACGAACTTATTACTGAACAAGGACTGACTCCCGAGGAGATACACCTAAGAATGACCGAGCGCCTCCGCACGCGGCTCTCTGGCCTCGTGACCGAGGAGAAGCTGACACAGGAGAAAATGGATGCGATTCTCGAGCAACAAGCGCATCGGTTTACAGAGCGACAGGGCGTGGATGGTCTGGAGCACCCATTCATGCGCGGCACGCGTGATATGCACGGCATGCGGCGTGGTGGAGGGTGGAAGCTTCGCGCTGGTGCGGATGAGGCTACTGAGTGAGATACGCTAGAGAGGGACGTAAAGAAATGCCGCCCACTACATACAGGCGGCATTTCGTTTTTGTGTGTATTTGCATGGTTGCGTGTACTTCCGTATGCTCAGGAAGAGGATAGATCCTTCCTATGGCTGGAGGTTCCATCATGATTCGCCTGATGCACTACGCTATGCTGTCCTGCGTGCTGTTCGGGTGCGCCATTGATGAGCGACGCAGTGGGAGCGACTTCGTTTGGCTCGTCGCTTCGATGGTCGTTCTCGCCTCGATCGGTATCGGTCTCTACTCCCTTTCCGATGCATTTCAACGTTGGCGGCGCCGTAAAGGGATGAAGTAGTTGTAGCGCCGCTAATTAAGGAGGTGTCATGGTGTGGTTTATACTTGGAACGGTTGTGTGGATTCTCCTAACCTTCATCACGGTGGAGATTTGGACAGCGTTGCATGGTGAGCCAATCGACGGTGTCGCAGGAATCGTAACTGGAGCGTACGTTGGCATCATTGTGGTTGGTGGAGCCATCGCCTACGCGCTCTCGGGCGAACCGGTTATTGAGGGGATCCTCATCGCGTTCGCAGTAGGTACTGTTATCGGATCGTGGTGTGTGCTCGGTGCTGGACTTGTCTCGATCGTATGCTCTCCGATTCGCGCACAGATCGAGCGGAGTCGGGAACGCAAATTGATTTCTGATGGTTGATATGGTTGCGCTTGACATTTTTTTGCTCCCGTGCTAGTGTCTCTGTGTGTTCGGAGTTAGCACATTGTGTAGAGGAGGAGCGTTTATGGCCGATGCAACCGTTCAAACGGTCGATCTCGCACTGACGATCGGTGGGCGAGAAGTCGTGCTCATTCGACGACTGAATCCGCCGTTCCAAGATCGGCTTTGTCTGCCTGGCGGACACGTCGATCCCGATGACGCATCACTGGCGCACGCGTGTGTGCGTGAGGCGGCTGAGGAGATCCACTTCTCTGCCGATCCCGCAGCGCTCGAGGAGCTCTGTGATCTCGATGCGCCGGATCGTGACCCTCGCGGGCCGACCATCTCGAAGGTGTTTCACATCGACGTGGAGTGCGATCCGCAGCTCTCACCGGACAGCGACGCACGAGTCATCGTCATCGCGTCGCTCCGCGATCTCGGCCCGGAGGCCATGGGCTTCGACCACTGGAAGGCGATCGAGGCGTTGCGCACACGGCTCGGCATCGTCTAGCATCCCACGACTCAGTTTGAAGCGGCTCCATAGGGAGCCGCTTTCCAATTGTGGCAATTTGCTACAATGCGGATGCACGAGCATATGCAAATACCTCGACGCAAGAGCGAACAGGAGAGTCGCGCGAAGCGAACGACGGATCACTACCTCACCCCGGAGGCGGTGGAGCGTTTACGTCGTACGCTTGATGATCTTGTTCATCGTCAACGGCCATTGGCGGCGGAGGAAACGAGGCGGATGGCGGACATGGGGGATCGTTCCGAGAATGCCGGGTACACGTCGGCGAAGGCAATGCTGACGAGAATCAATAATCGTATTGTGTCTATTGAAGAGCGTTTGAAGCATGCCATAGTGATCGAGCGTGGTGCAGATCGTGATGGGTGTGTACGCATCGGGTCGATGGTGGTGGTTTCCATCGATGGTCGCGAGCGGACGTTCGAGGTGCTTGGATCGCAAGAGGTAAGCCCAGGACGCGGGCGCATTTCCTATCGCTCACCACTTGGTGCCGCACTTATTGGGCATCGGGTTGGCGATTGTGTAACTATCACTGTCTCCGAGAAAGAGAAGATGTACCGTATCGTTCGTATTTCGTAACTATGCAGCTCTTCCATCTCCACTACACACTCCGGCGTTTGCTTCGTTCCGATTTACGGCGATTTGATTTCGCCATTTGGACGCACACGTTCGGGCAGTCGCTTGTCTCGATATTCGTACCGATTTTCCTGCTTCGACTTGGCTACTCGATTGAATCAGTGATTTGGTTCTTCATCATCTACAATGCGATTGATGTGCCGCTTAATCTTGTCGCGCGATGGATGGTGTGGCGGATCGGTGCTATTCGAACAATCATGGTGGGTCTGGTTTTTGAAGTGCTTTTTTTCGTACTACTCTTCTCGCTCGGTTCCGGAAACTGGCCTCTTCTCATCATAATCGCAGCAGCAGCCGCAGCGTTTGATGTTTGCTATTGGGTTGCACACATTTACTTTTTCATGCGTGTGAGTCCAAATAATGATAATGTTTCCGGTGATACGAGCATGCTCGAAATCATGCGGAGTGTTGCCGGAATTCTCGCTCCGGCCATCGGAGCCATGTTGTTCATTTTCATTGGGCAGCGAACACTCATCGCTGTGAGCGCGGTAATTATTTCGGCCTCGATACTCCCACTTCTCAGCATCCGACATACGAGTGATCGGCCGGCACATCGCCCGAAAACAATCCGTGTGTTTTTTACAAGTCTTCACGACGCACGAGCTCAAATCGTTCGCGCGCTCTTTAGTGTGCATGGCGCTGCTGAGGGAGTAATCTGGCCACTCTTTATCTACATGACGTTTACGACCATTGAATCGGTCGCACTCGTTCCGATTATTGTCTCGCTGACCACAATCGTATTCATGTATATCGCCGGACGTATGGAGCATCGATGGCGTACTGCCTCGGTTGTTATTGGAGCCGCATCGATCGCTGTGGTATGGGGACTGCGGCTCGTCGTGGATAATACGATTTTTTACTACGTCAGCATCTTCCTGGTTGGATTCTTTGCGGTGCTTGTGACCATCCCGACTGACAGCTGCCTTTTCGAAGAGGGCGAACGCAAGGATGCGTTGACCGCGTCTACATACCGAAATCTCTTCGGCATGTTGATGCGGCTGGTGTTCTTTGTAGTGCTTGCGATACTTACTGATGTGTTCCACGTGAGTTTCCTCACCGCAGCAATGAGCTTGCTCGCGCTTGTTGCGGTGGTGGTGTGCATTCGCGCACCGAGTATCGTATCGCGTCCACGCACAGGTCATTGACAAGCGCAGGGGATGCACGTACGGTGGTATCGGCTCTTTCCATGTTTCGGTGAATGCGAGGAGGCACAATGAACGTTGTGGAAATCGGTGCCATTATCATGGTGGCAATCATGGTGCTGGTGTTCGGGATCGCGGAATACCGAGCTGCGTTGCGCGGCGAAACCGGAGAAGAAGTATTTCTGCGCATTGCTACTAGTTTCTGTGTGTTGGCGGTATCGCCGTTCATCATCATCGGCGCCGTGATGCATGGGATCTCGCGGGAACTGTTCATGATTGTTTTTATGAGTTCGCTCGTAGCATCCGTTGCGTTCACAGTCTGTTTGGTCTGCGCGGTACTTATGCAGCTTATCTTCACGCCACTCCGACGGCGCGCACAACGAGGCGAATAGGTGCTATTGCGAACACCCCCGTGTGATGCGGGGGTGTTTCACGATTGCAGAGAGCAGCATGGCGCAGTGTCGAGAAAAGGAAATGAGCGTCCAGAGGACGCTCATTCGTTTGTGGTGAAGGTCTGTGTGGTGGGGGCTAGTAAATCCACTCGTCCTGTTCACCATCCCGAGGGCGTATTGCATCGTAGGCCGATGCGAGGAGGATGACACACGGAAAAAACAGCCACGGACTCTCAATGAGATATCCGATAACGCATCCTGCAGCCAGGAGGACGAATCCTACGATAACCGCCGCGTAAACAATGTACGAAAATATCGACCGGGGCGGGAGATGGTGTTCCATGGCACGAGTCCTCAATACAGCGCACATCCACGCGGGTGCGTGCGGGTGATCGGGAGCGTCGAACTGGTGTGTTGTCTCCCCTGAGGGCGTCACGGTCTCCACTTACTCCAACGTGCACGCGGGTCGGATCTCGCGGTCGTACATGCTGCATTCGTCCTGACGTTCATGCCGCATGGAACTTGGTGAGGAAGTCGCTGCATCCTTCCAGCAAGAGGCGGAGCGCTGGCGAGTGAACGCGCAGTGTGGGAACTGCACATTGCACGCTGTGCGTACCCGAGCGCCGCACTCATCGTTTGCATCGGTGCATGCAGACACAGCATTCATGCACTCGTCGTATGTCTGGGATGTCGGAAACAACAGCGGCTTCGCAGTGACCTCTTGCGATTCTGCTGCCGCCACTGGTTCGCACACGTAGGTGTACTCAGCTTGTAGCTGATCGCATCGATCCAGGAGCGTGCTCGGGCCCGATCCGTTCGCGTTCTGTTGATCCGCCTTCATGCAGATGAGATCGGCGCGTTGCATGAGTGCTGCGCACACTGGGGACTCGTGTGCACATGCCGCCTTCTTTCGTGCGGCACACGAAGGGAAATCCTCATCCACATGGCAGTAGCCCTTGGGAACGCCGAGGCATGCTCGATACGACGCGTGCGTGACGGCGGGCTTCGGAACATTCGACAGGCAGCGGTGGATTTGGTTCTCGGCATCCCATCCACAGGTCATGCCCTCCTGGCAGGCCATCGGCGTCCACATGCAGTCCACCCACGCGTACGCGGGTGAGCCCATGAAGAGCAGAAAAACGGTAGTTGTTATGAAAGAGCGCATGGATACCTCCTGCGAAAAGTATAGGCTGATGCCGGCGACAGGTCAATAGGTATGACGATAATCTCAGCGGTATGACCTCGCAAGCAGGGAATGTGAAACGGGCACCTCATGGGGTGCCCGTTTTTCCGTGTTTCGTGTTTTGACCTACGGCTTTGGTCGGAAGTTGCGGATGTCCTTCGCGTACGCGGAGTTCCAGATGTCGGCGTGGAGGCGACGTGCCTTCTTCGCGAGGTCGCTATCCGGAAGGGTGAGACTGATGTTCCGCATCTTCGCGAAGTAGTCACCGGACCAGTTGTGCGTGCCCACCCAGAGCGTCTTGCCGTCCACGACCATGTACTTCGCGTGGATGAGGCGTGCGTACGAGATCGAGCCGAACGCTTCCTGCTGTTCCGGAATGGACACCGCACGCACATCAATGCCGTCCTCGGTGGCAAGTGAGAAGAGTGCATCGTAGTGCGACTCAGCACGCTTCGCGTCGACCATGAGCATGACGTGTACGCCACGGCGTGCCGCAGCACGGAGCGCATTATCAAGCGTTCGGTAGGCGCCACCGCTACGTCGTTTCAATGAGTACGTCATCACCTCGATGGCGAGCTCCTTTTTCGTTTGCCCGATGAGCGCGAGGAGCGCGGCTTCGGCATCCTGCATCCCCACCGGCGTCTGCGAAGGCGGGCTTGCGGCGAGTCGCGGTTCTGCGCAGCTCACAGCGCAGATCGGATACGGCGTCGCGGATGCGACATAATCGGATCCATGCGTCAGCGCGAGCTGTTTCTGCCAGTCATGCTCGAACACGGCGGAGAGGTTTGTCACTGTGCAGGCGTCATTCGTGCGGATGCCAAGCTCGTGGATGTGCGATAGCGCGCGCCAGTCGAAGTTCTGGCTGCCGAGGTACGCATCGCGACCATCGACGATGAAGTACTTCGGGTGGTGGACGCCGCCGGCAATCGTCTCGTAGTCAATGAACATCAGGCGAAGCGAGGGGATCGCTGCGAGGCGTCGCAGGCCATCCGCATCATCGTTGCGAGTCACCTTTGTCATCTTCTTGTCGACAATGAATCGCATGGGGACTCCGCGCTTGCCGGCGCGCTCGATGGCATCGAGTACAAGTCCGAGCGACTCGTTCGGGATGGATGTGACGTAGAAGAATGCGAAGTCGATCGAACGCTCGGCGCGGTCGATGAGCTCGACCCAAACGCTTGTCGGATCGCGGATATTTCCACGGTCGATGACATCCTCGGTGCCCTTTGGCACGGAGATGACGAGCTCGAACGGTGCAGTGTCAGTCCTGCCGATTGGCCATCCGTCGTAGAATATCAACCCCCAAGCGTTTCCCGTAAGGAGCAGGGTGCAGACGAGTGCGAAGATGCGCGTGCGCATGGCGACCTCCTAATGTGCGTGTTGAGAATGAACTCGCCTTGAGTGTATGCGACACCCGGGCGCGTGTCAAGGGGTAAGCGGGCCGTGAATCTCGTCCCTCATTCTGGTTTGGGTTGGCATTTATTGTATTCGGCCATGAAGGTATTCTGTGCTACGGTGATACCATAGAACATGAAGCGTAATGATATGGCAAAGCAGCATGTACAATCTGCGGTGACCGCGATCGTGGTTCTCGTCGCCTGCAGCATCGCGATTGCGATCGCGGTTGTTCGGTATGGCGCATCACAAGCGCTCGATCAAGCAGGGAATACAGAGTCGGGGCCGGTCGTCTGGCCGGTGGCGGATTGGATACACGTGTCGGAACCGCAAGGAGGAGTAGTGGAAAATCCGATCATGGTACGTGGCGAAGCGCGCGGGTCGTGGTTCTTCGAGGCCACATTTCCAATTACCGTCGAAAATATCGACGGGGACGTGCTCGCATCACACTTTGGTACCGCGCTCGGCGAGTGGATGACCGATGACTTTGTGCAGTTCGACGCGACGCTCGATGTGTTTGTGCCGGAGGTGACCGAAGCAATGCTCGTCCTCCATCGAGACAATCCGAGCGGACTTCCGGAGTACGATGCGGAGCTTCGTATCCCGATAACGATACAACCAACTGCAGTGCGTTCCGTTTCGCTCTCGTTCTACAATCCAGATGAGGATCTCAGCCCTGCCGCAGGACTGCTCTGCAGCGCGCAAGGGCTCGTTGTGGTTGGCCGTGAGATTCCGGTGACGCGCACGCCGATCCAAGACACCGTGCGACTGCTCTTGCGTGGCGAGATTACCGAAGAGGAGCGCGCCGCAGGAGTGACAACAGAGTTTCCGCTCGAAGGCGTGACGCTTGAAGGCGTGTCGGTTGCGGATGGCGTGCTCTCATTAGAGTTCAATGACCCGAATGGGCTGACGTCGGGTGGGGCATGCCGCTCCGGCGTACTCTGGGCGCAGGTGGAGGCAACCGCGAGACAGTTTGACGGTATTGTGAGTGTGCAGCACATCCCCGAAGATATCTTCCAACCGTAGGAGTTTGACTGATGGAGCGGACGCGGTCCCCTATTCCGGGATCGCGTCCTACTTGACGAGAAGTTTTCAATGGCGTACGCTGTGCTCAGTGAAGACGACACTCATCGCCCACGGGGCGTTTTTCATTTTTATACATGGATACTCGCGCAATTGCAATTATTGCACACGTGGATCACGGCAAAACGACACTCGTCGACGCGCTTTTGAAGCAGTCGGCGGATTTTCATTTAGGTCGCGATGCGGAGGACACGCTCATCATGGATTCGAATGAACTTGAGCGAGAACGTGGCATAACGATTTTTTCGAAGAATGCATCGGTGCGATATCAAGGTACGAAGATTGCGATCGTGGATACCCCGGGGCACGCGGATTTCGGTGGAGAGGTTGAGCGCATCATGCGCATGGTGGATGGTTGTCTTCTTCTTGTGGATGCGAAAGAGGGTCCCATGCCGCAAACTCGATTCGTGCTGAAGCATGCGCTTGCAGCCGGGCATCGAATTATTGTGGTGATTAATAAAATCGACAAGGATGGTGCGCGACCTGATTGGGCGCTGAATAAAACCTTCGATCTTTTTGTCGATCTCGGCGCAAGTGATACGCAGGTCGATTTCCCTGTGGTTTACACGTCTGCGAAGCAGGGGAAGGCTGGCATGACGTCAGACCTTTCGGAGATGACGTCTGTTATCCCGCTCTTCGAAACTATTCTCCAGGCAATACCTCCACCGATCGTCAAAGATGGGCCGGCGAAACTCGCTGTTGCAAACATCACGGCCGATCAGTTCAAGGGGCGTCTCGCGATTGGTCGTCTCGAATCGGGCACGTTTTCGTCAGGACAGCAAGTTGTACGAATCACCCGTGACGGTTCTATTGTCCCGGCGCGCATTAGCGCCGTAATGACATTTGAGGGACTTGATCGGGTCGAGCACGACACAGTGGTGGCTGGTGATATTGTTGCTATCGCAGGAGTTACCGATATTAGCATTGGTGAGACAATCGCCCATCCTGCCGACTCGACGCCGCTCGCGGTGATTGAGATTGAGGAGCCGACGATCGAGATGACTTTTGGTGTGAACACGTCGCCATTCTCTGGTCGTGAAGGGCAGTATTCGACGTCGCGTAATCTTGAGCAGCGTCTTGCACGGGAGCTTGAGACTGATGTCGCGCTCCGCGTGGAACGGCTCGGCGAAGGCAGGTGGATAGTTGCCGGACGTGGTGAGCTCCACCTTGGTATTCTCATTGAGAAGATGCGTCGCGAGGGATATGAGCTTGAGGTGTCACGACCGAAGGTGATTACGAAGACCGTGGACGGTGTGCTTGAGGAGCCGTTCGAACGGGTAACCATCGAGACACCAGAGATCTCTGCTGGGAGCATTATTGAAGAGCTTGGTAAGCGGCGCGGAGAGCTTGCGGACATGCGGAACGAGCGCGGAATTACGACGCTCGAGTTTGTTATTCCAACCCGCGGACTTATCGGTTTCCGGAGTACATTCCTCACGAAGACAAAGGGGCTCGGTGTTATGGCAAGCATTCTCGATGGATATGCCCCGTGGTGTGGTGCATTTGACACACGCATCCACGGATCGCTCGTCGCTTTCGAGCGTGGGACGACGAGGACGTATGGTCTCGCGAACGCGCAGGATAGAGGCCAGCTTTTTATCGGTCCGAGTGTCGAGGTGTATGAGGGGATGGTCGTCGGCATGAACGCGAAGCCCGGCGATATCGAGGTAAATGTCTGTAAAGAAAAGCAGCTTTCGAATATGCGCTCGAAGGGTGATGGCGAGGCGATTCGGCTCGATGTGCCACGAACAATGGGACTCGAGGATGCGGTTGCGTACCTTGGAGACGATGAGTTGGTCGAAGTGACGCCCGAATCAATTCGCATCCGTAAGGCCGTCCTCGCGTCGGTTGATCGGCGTCGGTCAGAGCGAAACACACGAAATGCCGAGGCGGGAGATGCGTAGACGCGCCGCGTGTTGGATGGATATCAAAGAATAGGAAACACCCTACGGCAGAAGGCCGTAGGGTGTTAGTCGTTTCAGGGTCTGCGTGTCAGCACACGCTTTAGCTACCGTCGCCGGCGGCGGAG
>JBDRLD010000025.1:0-11673 GCA_043813445.1 Candidatus Uhrbacteria bacterium | reverse complement strand
TAGCTATGTGGAAGAATAAAGTTTTGGCGCCACTTGTTAAAGTGGGTAGAGAGAAAAATTTGGATGTATCTGCAAAAGTTGCTGGTGGCGGTATTCATGCACAAGCAGAAGAGCCGTTCCTCTGGGCACCGTTTACGACTGACTACGAATTGTATATCTCCTGTCACTGGACGTGTTTCAATTCCGATGGCAGCGTTTATAATCACCGTGCGATAGATTATGGACGCGTCGGACACGACACTGAAATCCGTGCAGCAGATGCGGCACACGTGCTGCGTGTGGTTGAGAGTGTGCCGAGGGACACAAATCCAGACGGTTTCCCGTATGGGAACTATGTCAAACTACAGCACCCCAACAACTACGTCACCATCTACGCCCACTTCCTCACCGACACCATCGAGGTCAAGGAGGGTGATTTCGTAGAAGCGGGGGACTACCTTGGTCTCACTGACAATACGGGTTGGTCCACCGGCCCCCACCTCCACTTTGAGGTGCGTGATCCGGATGGGGTTAGGGTCAATCCGTACGGCGATCCACCATCCTACCCAGACGAAGGTGGTGACGGTTGTGGGCCTGGAGCACTCTGGGCGCGCTGCCCGCCAATTCCGTATCCAGAGCGTCATCGCGATAACGATGGAGATGGGTACACGGCCGCGCTAGGGGATTGCGACGACACAAATCCGGGCATTCACCCTGGCGTCCCCGAGCGCTGCGATGGACTCGACAATGACTGCGACGGTATCACCGATCGACCGTGGAATCTCGGCCTCGCAACTGACGTTGGTAATGAATGTCACCGCGGCACCGGTGTGTGTCGTCGCGATGGCACATGGGAGTGCACGCCTGATGGTCTCGCCACTGTGTGCAACTCCGGCATCGGCACGCCATCCGACGAGCGTTGCGACTCACTTGACAACGATTGTGATGGCGTCACGGATGAGGACTGGCGCCGCGGCCTCTCCACAGACCTCGGCATCGCATGCTCGATGCTTTGGCCCGGGTGTGGTGGGGGAGTAACCTATGGCGAATGGGCCTGCACCCCGGACGGTCTCACCTCCGTATGTAACGCGCCCGCACTTGAGATAACAAGCAGACCCGAGGTTTGCAATCGTATCGATGATGACTGCGATGGTTTCACCGACAACGTGACGGACGAGTACCTCGCCACCAACCACAGCCACTGCGGCGCATGCTTCAACAACTGCAACTGGGATTGGTCGTGTGAGGATGGAGCGTGCGTGTCGGGTAGGTGTTCATTTGATGCCTGTATTGAGTATTGCGATAGTACGGTTTGCGGTACCTGTACTACAAACTGGACATGTCGCGGCAGCGATGCATTCTGGATGTGTGAATACAGTTGCTACAACCACATCGACACAGACTATCGAATTACTTCGGTGCGCTATTGTCTATGTGAATACGGTTGCGAGGGGTGTGAAATTTCGGAGTAGAACAAAAGCGGTCCGTACCACAGAGCACGCGCCCGCCACGTATCAACCCCGCTCTTACGCTGACGCAACAACGGCCCCCGCGGGGCCGCAACGCCCGCTCACTCCGAGAGGAGATGAGCGGGTTTTCCTTTGTTTTTATCTCCTGACGTAGGGGCGGGGTTCTCCGCCAGAGGCGGACAGGCATCCCCGCCCGTTGTGTTGCGTCAAATCCTTGACGAAGTATCAGACGTACGCTACATTGCACGTAGTTCCTTTCCCTAGAGGAGGTGAATGTGTCCAGGCAAGAAGCGTCACCAGAGCACATCAAAGCGCTCGCGTGGGCCAAGCAGGTAGTTCTGACATCGACCAGTCTCGATCCAGATCTGTTCGAACGGATCAGGCGTCTCGATTACGATATCGGTTCGCTTGCGCACCTCTCCTGCATCGTACGCATGGTCGATGAAGGTGGAATCACGGAAGACGGAACAGTCACGCTGTTTGGGGACGTCGAGCATGCGTCAATCAGCGGCGAGCACACGGACAAGCAGCGCATCCTATCGATCTCAATCGATCCGGATTACACGTTCCCAAAAATGCAAAGTAACGACGTACCGCCACTGGTGGTCATGGTGTACCGCGAGGAAGATGGAGATCGGGCGCACTGGCGGCCGAATACTCACAAATGGTTCGGGGTGGAAGTCAAACAAGACCAGCACTTCGGGATACAGCTTCAGTTCTCGTACCGCTGACACATCCCGCACCTTGAGGCGCCGACAACAACGGCCCCCACCCGAGGCCGCAACGCCCGCTCACTCCGAGAGGAGATGAGCGGGTTTTCCGTTGTTTTTATCTCCTGACGTAGGGGCGGGGTTCTCCGCCAGAGGCGGACAGGCATCCCCGCCCGTCTGGTTCTGTCCTGCGTAGGGGCGGCCCGACGTGGCCGCCCTGTGTCATTCTGAGCAACGCGCTTCCTAGTCCGCCTCGGGCGGGAAGAATCTCACCCCTCGCGCAGGGGGAGAGGCGGTATTCTTCCCGTTGATGACATTGGCGTAATGCTCGGTTGCACCGCCCGAATCCCACAGGAGGATCTGCAGGTTTCACGCTTGACATTTGGTAGAGCACATGGTACGGTTAGTCGATCCCTAATGCAGGGACTTGTCATGATTCACTGGAGGTCATCATGAGTTGGCGCGATGCTACAGACGGGCCATTCATGCTCGCACCGTCGTCGTGGAGTGTGGACGTACTCGAGCGACGGCTGCTCGAAGCGCACCGTGAATGTGCGCAGATGTGCATGGAGGCGAACCACGGATCGCTCGCCATGACTCTTTCCGGCGGTTTGGACTCTACGCTCTCGTTGGCGATGTTGCGTTCAATCTACCCGGGAAGTGACATTCGAACGTACACCGTTGGTGGGAGTCGAAAGCATCCGGACCTGCAATTCGGTGAGATGGCTGCCCGAACGTTCGGGTGCACACCGTGTTTGGTGATTCCAACGCGGCTCGAGCGGATTCGAGTGCGCAAGGAGCTCGCCGCGCACGGGAGTCAGGTAACCGATGGTGCGGTCGGTGTGTACTGTCTCTATCGGCGCTTGGCGAAGGACAAGGCGAGGATTGCCATTGCGCATGATGGAATCGATGAGCTGATGGGTGGGTACTGGAACCATCGGGCGAGCGATGACGAGCAGAAGATGCGGAGCGCGTTCGAGTACTTCTGGTCTCGTCTCGTTCCCGATCACCTTTTGCCGCTCGAACGCACAGCAGTCCGTGCCGGCGCTCGTCCCGTATTCCCGTACCTTCACCCGCGCGTCGTGGCGTACATCGCTCGTATTCCACTCACCGACCGAACATCGCGCGAAGAAAGCAAGAAACCATTGCGCGCGCTTGCGAGGCGTTTCGGTGTTCCGGAAGAAATCATCGCCAGAACCAAACGAGGGTTCTGCGACGCACTCTGCAAGGCGTGACACTGGAAGGGCGGGGACAACCCGCCCTTCTTTCTGTTGGTCTTCCACCGTACTCTCCTCCTCGTATGGGCGGCCCGACGTGTCCGCCCGTCCATCTCTCTGCCATTGCTAGCCAGTTATTCCCTGAGAGAAGCGAAGCGGAGTCGAAGGGCAGCACCCCCAACCCCTCGCGCGGGGGCATTGCGTAGAAGGGCAGCAACACCACCCCTCGCGCTAAGAGCTCGGCATCGCTCCTTATTGATATTCGTGTCCAACTGTGCGAAAGTAGGGGACTATGCAGCATCCACGCCTCCGATTTCAGCACAACCCGATGCTCGACGTGAGTCTGCCGTTCTACATGTACAAAAATCGTGTACACGGTGGCGCTGATTTATGGAAGACGCGCGCACTCGTGCTGCATCCAGAGCTCATTCGCATGGATCAAGTGAAACAGCCGCGTGCGTTCCTTCGGCGGTATGTCGAGCGTTGGTACCGTGAACACACGGAAGAAGTATTAGATGCGCAACGGCACTTCGCAGAGGTGTGGCATCGGCGCGAACGATATTTTTTCGCGTGGACCGCAAAGTACTTCAGCGGACATCCATGGCCGGAAGGGAAGTACATCGCGTACATCTCCATGTTCGATTTCGGCCCGCGATTCCTCGAGAGCATGTCATTACAGGTTTTCGCCGGTGCGTCGGATGATGACACCTGCTTCACCATCGCACACGAGATGCTCCACTTCCTCTTTTATGATTACTGCATGCGAGAGTATCCGGAGCGATTCACAAAGCTGGATCCCAACAACGGCAAATTCTGGGACCTCGCAGAGATTTTCAACGCGGTTGTACAGCGCACCGCTCCATTTAAAAAGATACATCCGGGCATTCGTCCAACCGGATACCCTGCACACAAAAACGTTCGCACAAAACTCCAACGTGCCTGGCGCGGCGATGTCGACACTTGGATAGACCGCGCCACAAAGGAGCTTGGCATCAAGTAACCCCCAAACGACCCCCCACCCGGGGTCGTTTTCTTTACTCTCCTCTTCCTGACGTAGGGGCGGGGTTCCATCCCCGCCCGCTCCTCTTGCATACGTACGTATTTGCGTGTACAATCGAAAGCGACACGAAGCAAGGAGGGAAATCATGGCAAAATGCGGAATTTGTGGCACACGATACGGCATGGGAGTCGATCGGATCGCCATGTTTCAGAGTTGCCCAGCATGCGGTGCGAGTCCAACTGAGCAGCAGCGAGCGAGGAATAAGGGCAGTGGCGCGGGCGGCTGCTGTCATCAGTGCGGCAGAGAGTTGCCCGAGATGCGCGGTGGTGGGTATGGGCGGTGCGTCTGTATGCCCGATTACGACTAGGCATACAAGTAGCGACTCCGATTATTCGAAACTAATACCCCCACCCGAGGCCGCAACGCCCGCTCACTCCGAGAGGAGATGAGCGGGTTTTCCTTGTCCGCCTCTCTTGACGTAGGGGCGTAAATGACCCTGTACTTTTTCCGCATGTTCCCATTCTCCTTTCCTCCACCTCCCGCTGGGAGGGGGAGTTAGAGGGGGTGGGGTGTCGGGGCTTGTATTTAGTCACCGAATATGATATCAAGGACACATACTGTCCGTGGCGGGTAGTGGTAGTTCGAATAATCCTATACCCTGCATTGTTCGGAACAATAACAAGCACGAGCTGGGAGGCATCTTCAAACCATGACACACTTCATAATTATCCGTGGACCGCTCGGCAGCGGAAAATCAACGATCGCACAGAACCTCGCGAAACGAATTGACGCGAGGTACATCTCTATCGATCATGAGCTCTCGGATCGGGGTCTCGACCACATGAGCGCCGACGACGAGTGCATCCCACAGGAACAATTCCTTAAGCTGAACGAGGCGCTCCTTCCTGAAGTGCGTGAGGCGATGAGACTCGGAAGGTCGGTTATCCTTGACGGATGTTTCTATTTCAAAGAGGTAATCGAAGATCTTTTCGAAAAACTCGAGTTCCCCGGAAAGGTTTTTACGCTGAAGGTTCCGGTTGAGGTTTGCATTGAGCGAGACAGGGGACGAGCAACCACGTTCGGCGAAGATGCTGCCCGCGCAGTTCATTCTCTTGTCTCACGGTTCGACTACGGAGAGAGTATGGACGCCACTCAGCCACTGGACGAAATTATCAATACCATCCTAGAGAAACTCCAGTAGTTCTAGACCACTACGTCCATCGAAACGACCCCCACCCAGGTCCGCACACCCGCCCACTCCGAGAGGAGATGAGCGGGTTTTCCATTTGCACTAATTCCGCGTAGGGGCGGGGCGTCGTCCCCGCCCGTCCCTCTTTCCGCCATCTCGGGCCCAATCTTTCCTCCCCCGCTTCTAGAGGGGGAGTTAGAGGGGGTGTGTATGGAGTCGAAGGGTGGCAACTCTACCCCTCACGCAAGGGACCGCGCGGGACCTCTTATTGATTATCGTTTCCAGCTGTGCGAAAGTTGAGAATGATGAACCGTCTAGGTCCGTGACCCATCCGGAACGGAAGATTCAATAGCTGAGTACGAAATTAAAAAGATAATTTGTCTTATGTCTGTCAAAATAACCTACTTCGTCCACGGCACAACTACAGACAATGAAAAGGATATTTCCTCGGGCTGGTTCGATGTCGAGCTTTCAGAGCTAGGAGTTTGTCGGGCACACGAACTCAAAGAGCAGATCAAAGACAGACAGTTTGACGTGGTATTCTGTTCCGATCTGAAAAGGGCGGTCGACTCTGCGAATATTGCATTCGAAGGGATGGCGCCGATCATAGTCGACGCACGATTGCGTGAGTGTAACTACGGTGAGTACAACGCGCAAGCATCGCACATTGTTGAACCGATGCAGGAAGGAGCCATTACGGAACGATTCCCCGGCGGAGAAAGTTACGAAGACGTCAAGGCGCGCATTGGTGACTTTCTCGATTTCCTCAAGCACAGCTACGACGGGAAGCAAGTTGCTCTGGTCGCACACAAAGCCCCGCAGCTCGCGCTAGACGTGCTGCTCGGCGGGAAAACATGGGAACAGGCTTTCGCGGATGATTGGAGGAAGACAAAATCCTGGAAGCCGGGCTGGGAGTATGTGATCGAGTAAGACGCCGGCGCACTGTGTCATTCTGAACAAAGCGCTTCCTAGTCCGCCTCGGGCGGGAAGAATCTCTCTTCATGCTGCGCGTACCGTAGGGGCAGGGCATCGTCCCCGCCCGCTCCTCTTTCCGTCATCTCGAGCCCATTTTTCTCCCCCTCCCACCGGGAGGGTTTCCGAATCCGCCTCGGGCGGGGGAGCTAGAGGGGGTGGGGATGATTTGGAAGCAAAGAATCCCACCCCCCCTCAGGTGGAGCGGTGTATAATATAATCAGTCCCGAGTTTTGCAACTCACATCTTTTCTCCCCATCCTCCTAGGAGGGTTTCCGAATCCGCCTCGGGCGTAGGAGCTAGAGGGGGTGGCGAGTAGGACCAATCCTATGAGTTTCCGAATCCACGATCTCCCAGCACACGAGCGTCCACGCGAGCGGATGATGGATCGCGGCGCGAACGCGCTTACCGATCGCGAGCTACTCGCGATTATCTTGCGCACCGGAACCACCGGTAAGTCCGCGCTCGACCTCGCAGAAGAGCTGCTCATGGAATTCAACGGATGGCACGGACTCGTCGAGCGCTCCCCGCAAGAACTCATGCAGATCAAGGGCATCTCAGAAGCAAAAGCGATCGAACTCACCGCCGTCTTCGAGATTCACAAGCGCATGCAAGTGAAAGGGGATCGCAAGCGCCAGCGCATCACGCAACCCGAAGACGCGCACCGCCTCTACTCGCCAATGTACCAAGGCCTCCGCCAGGAGGTTTTTGTTGTCGTGTGCCTCACCACGCGCAATCATGTCATCAGCGACACACCACTATACAAGGGCTCCTCCACCGCCAGCGTCGTCCATCCGCGCGAGGTCTTCCGCATCGCCATGAACGCAAACGCTGCGAGCATTATGCTCCTCCACAATCATCCGAGCGGGGATCCCACCCCCAGCGCCGCAGACATCGAAACCACCCAACGCTTCACCCAAGCCGGCAAACTCCTCGGCATCGCCCTCCTCGACCACATCATCCTCGCCGGCGACCGTTGGTGGAGCATTCTCGAATCCCGCAGCGCATAGCCCCATTAGTTGACGATAAGTTGACAATACAAAATAGAATGGTTTACGCAGACTTGACCCCATTTCCAACACATTTTCCCATGACCCGAGGCAAAAAGAGACTTGATCCCATTTTCCCCACAACGATATTCTTCAATCGGACATCATCAAATGAATCAGACTTGATACGGTTTCTTTATAAGCACTTTTTACCAAAAGCAAAGAATACTTTACAAATAGTAAAAACCGTGAAAGAGAGGACAAAACAGCCCTTCGTTCATGTAGATTTGACAAAATACCGTGAAATGGTATTATAGTTTCATATGGCAACACCTAAGCAGTTTCGGGATCGTGTTCAGGAACTCAAGCAAGAATTTGATGAGCTGCGAAAGGGTAAGGAGTCACTCCTCGCTATGCTTGATGAGGCCGAGGTCCCGGAAGCCGTTTATAACTCGAATGCCATTGAGAATTCAACGCTGACCCTGCGCGAAACTGAAAAGATTTTGCTCGAGCAAGAGCTTGCTCGAGATGTTTCAATTCGGGAAGTATTCGAAGCAAGAAATCTCGCAAAGGTCATTGAATACATTCGCGGCAAAGCGCGTGCGCAGGAACTGACAAAAGAAATGATTTGCCTGCTGCATCAAATGTTGCTTGGCAATATTGACGACGACGTAGCTGGACGATTTCGAAAGGCGGGGGAGTACGTTCGTGTTGGAACGTACATTGCGCCTCCGCCAGAACGGATCGAAGACATGATGGAATCAATGCTCGTGCAGTACACCAGCGATCATTCCATTTATGTACTCGACAAAATTGCTGCTTTTCATCTCGATTTCGAGCTTGTACACCCGTTTTGTGATGGCAATGGCCGCATCGGCCGCACTCTAATTAACTGGCAGCTGCGAGAGATTGGATTTCCGAGCGTGATTGTGCAGTTTAAGGATCGCGATGATTACTACGAGACGTTTCGTGCCTATCAGGAAAAGCAAGATGCAAAACCCATGGAGCGCGTCATCGCACTTGCGCTCATGGAGTCGCTACATAAGCGCAACGCCTACCTTAAAGGAGACACCATCATCAACCTTTCCGATTACGCAAAACGAGTGCACAGATCTGCTTCATCGCTTGCCAACGCAGCCCGCCGTCAAACCATCCCCGCCTTCCGCGAGAAGGGCACATGGAAGATCGTTTCTACATTCACCTCCTGAGATCCTCGAAAGACCTTCATAGCAAGAAAAAGGGACTTGACCCCATTCTCACACTCTTCCTCCTCCCTCCTGCGTAGGGGCGGGGTGATACAACGCCCCGTCGTATGACTGGGGTCCCCGCCCGTCCCTCTCTCCTGACGTAGGGGCGGTCTTCCATGGCCGCCCGTCCCTCTCCTCCCCCTTCCTCCTCGTAATGGCGGGGGTCCCCGCCCGCTTGCCCTCTCTCTCCTCCCTCTCCTCCTTCTCCCTCCTCGTAGGGGCGGGGTTCCATCCCCGCCCGCTCCTGCTCCCACCTCCCGCCATCGCGCGCCAGTTATTCCCTGAGAGAAGCGGAGCGGAGTCGAAGGGCAGCAATAGGCAGCACTCAAAATTGACAGCAAGGCGGTCGTGTTGTACGCTCTAACGTACAACAGTGGTGAGTAAAAATATCGCAACCCGAAATCCCGACACGTCGGGAGGAATGGAAGCGAGACCCGTATGTCAACCTCCACCATTCCGGTCAGTCGAGCGCGTAAGGAGCTGTTCGACATCATTGAGCGAGTACAGCGGCCAACAACGCCGTATGTTCGTCTTACCGTAAAGGGCGAGGGCAAGGCCATCATCATGAGCGAGGACGAATGGGAATCCTGGAAGGAGACCGTTGCGATCATGAGCGATCCCCAAGCAATGGAGGATATTCGTATCGCTCGTGAGGAAGTTGAACGCGGGGAATACTACACACTTGACGAGTTGAAGCAGAAAGGGTGGTTTGTTCAAGAATCCAAAGCAAAGTACGGAACACAGAAGCATACAGAACGAAAAAAGACTCCCAAACCAAAAGCTGCCAAAGAGCGAGGCGCAAAGAGTAAGCAGAAGCGACCCAAGAAATAGGTATGGATGTCATTGTCCCGAAAAAGATCGTCAAGTCAATTAGGAGGCTACCCATACCCGCGCAGGTGCGAATATGGCGATCCATAGATCGACTTCCAGCGCATTGGCATGAAGGAAAGAAGCTCGAAGGAGAATTTGTTGACTGTCGCATCATCCGCGTCTGGCCATACCGCATCATCTACGAAGTCCACAAGCAAAAGCTCATAATCGTCACCCTCCGCGTGGCAGATCGGAAGGACGCGTACAAGTAAAGGAAAACAGCGTAAAGTCCCTATCCAGTAATCGATCAGACCCCGCGATACTCTCCAATAGGACATCACCAAATAAATCGGACTTGACACGGTTTCTATACGAGAAAAGGGACTTGATTCCACATTTCCCCATTCTCTCGTCATTCAGAGGAGTAAAACGACGAGGAATCTTACACAAAGCATTGGAGTCGGTACGAGTTTTTTTCGCTTCACTCTGCACTAATTTGGTACTATATACCAAAAGTAAAGTATACTTTACAAATAGTACATCTTCTGGTATAGTTAAGGCATATGGCTTTAATTGAGCGAAAACTCGCAAAAAAGATCAGAAAATACCTCACCTCACCAGAGGCTGTGGTTATTACCGGCATGCGTCGAGTTGGAAAAACAACGCTCGTGGAGCAGATGCTCGACGAGATCCGGGATGCTCATAGTGACAATATTCTGACGCTCGATCTCGAAAATCCCGTGAATCAACAATACTTTGACGAAGAAAATTACGACGCGATTTGGTACACCTTTGAAAAGCTCGGCATGCGTGGAGACGAACGCTCATTTGTTTTTCTTGATGAAGTGCAATACGTAAAAAATATCCCATCAGTGGTGAAGTATCTTTCTGATCATCGTGATGTAAAATTTTTTCTGACAGGTTCCGCAAGTTTCTACATCAAAAATACATTCACACAATCACTCGCCGGAAGAAAGGTAGTTTTTGATCTGTTCCCATTCGATTTTGAAGAGTTTCTTGCATTGAAAGAAATGCCGGAGCAAGTCCCTGAGCAGGTCAAGAATTCTGCGCTCCATAGCCATTTCACCCAGCTCTATCGTGAATACATTGAATTTGGTGGTTTCCCGATGGTGATTCAGAAAACATCACATGAAGAAAAAATCAAGGCACTCGAAGATATTTTCACATCGTACTACCAAAAAGACGTTCTCGCATTCGGAGATTTTCGAAACAATCAGGCAGTGCGCGACCTCATGCTGCTGCTTATGCAGCGTATTGGAAGTAAACTCGATGAGACAAAGCTCGCGAAAGAGCTTGGTATTACACGCCCGACCGTGAAAGAGTACCTCGCCTTCCTTGAGGCGACCTACATGTTTCAATTTGTGCGTCCGTTCACAAAGAATCCGGACGTTGAAATCCGAAGCACTCCGAAGGTGTATTGTATTGACAGTGGATTTGTGAATCATTTTGGAAAGTTGCAGCTTGGACATGTTTTTGAAAATGCTATCTTCCATCAACTCCGCGTCCGCGGCGAGAAAATACAATACTATCAGCGCAAGTCAGGCGACGAAATTGATTTCATTGTTAACGAACAGCACGCATACGAAGTAAAGACACATGCAACACCACAGCATCAAGCAGCATTCCAAAAACTCGCCAAAAGCATCGGCATGCAAGACACGAACATCGTGTCCCTGGAATACGCACCAGACGCAGAAGCAATTTACGGATTTCAGCTGTAGCACCAAACTCCAAAAACTCGGCCAACGCCGCGCAAGTGCGGGTTTTCTCATTCCCCAAGACCCCATGGGCGACCGGGAGGAAACCGGACTTGACACGGTTTCCACAAACGCGATCGGATAATCGTCATCCTCCGCGTGGCAGATCGGAAGGACGCGTACAAGTAAAGGAAAACAGCGTAAAGTCCCTATCCAGTAATCGATCAGACCCCGCGATATTCTCCAATCAAACATCACCAAATAAATCGGACTTGACTTGGTTTCTACACAGACAGGAGGGAGGACAGTTGAAGGCGATGCCGCATCTTCTCTTATCCTCCCCCTCCCGCTGGGAGGGGGAGTGTAGAGGGGG
>JBDRLD010000024.1:0-5601 GCA_043813445.1 Candidatus Uhrbacteria bacterium | reverse complement strand
GCGATCTATGCGCTTGTTATCGCCTTGATTATCAAGTTTGTCTAGCAGACCATCGACGACGCTCGACCGACTACCGCCTGCGCTGTAGTCCGTCAGACGTAGTCCGTAGTCATGTACTGTGGGAGATCTTCTCACGAAACTTGGAATTGATTGGAAGTTACTGCTCGCGCAGTTGGTCAACTTTCTTATTCTCTTCTTTGTACTGCGGAGGTTCCTCTTTAAGCCGATGCTTGCCATGTTGGCAAAGCGACGTGAGCGCATCGAGGAGGGACTCGAGCACGCTAAACAGGCGGATCATCGACTCGCCCACGTGGATGCGGAGCGTAAGGAGGTGCTTCGAGGTGCAGAGATGGAGCGGAGTGCAGTACTTGAGAAGCTCGTCGAAGAGAGTGTGGCAATGCGAAAACGGCGTACAGCAGCCGCCGAACAGGAGGCGCAGGACATTCTTGCGAACGCGCGGAAGGAGTCTGAGCGTGAGCGCGCCGGCATGCTCAATGATGCGCAACAACAAGTTGGAACGCTTGTCCTTGCGGCGGCACAGAAGGTGACTGCTGGTGCTATTTCTGACAAGGAGCACGGCAAACTCATCGAGCAGGCCGTGCAAGAACTCAAGAACGTTGAATTGTGACCTACACTCCGAAGCTCTACGCCGAAGCACTGCGATCTCTCGCGGAAAGCAACGAAGCATTCCGCGGGTTCATTGCGGACCTCTGTCAAGTGCGCAATGCGCTATCTACTGATGAGGTGGTGCGCAGTTTCTTTTTCGGCAGAACCGGCAATTTCACACGACGTGTTGCGGTACTCCATGAGGTGCTCGATGGTGTAATCGCTGCGCCGGTTATTGGGGTGATTCGTCTCATGGCGGAATCCGGTGGATTGAGGAAGCTTGATGCGGTCATTCGTGCTGCTGATCGTATTGCGGATGCCGAAGACGGAGTAACCACAGTGACTGTTGAGAGCGCAATCACGTTGAGTGGAGAACAGCAGAAACATATTGAGCAGACATTGTGCGAGCGCATAGGAACGGCTGTATTGGCGTCGTACTCGGTTGATCCATCCTGTATCGGAGGGTTGCGTGTATGCATCGCTGGTACAAAGCAAATTGATCTGACGGTTTCCGGAAATCTTGCTCAACTTCGACAGTTTTTTCGTCGCTGACCGTTGACCCCTGGCATTTTTTGATGCCAGGAGCGAACGGTGAGCAGTATCGCAATTCCAACTCTCTTTATGCAGAACCATCTCGTCGAGCAACTTCGTAAAAAGATTGAAACGTTCTCCGCGGATACCGGTGCGGAGGAAATTGGTGTTGTCACAGATGTGGGTGATGGTATTGTGCATGCGTCCGGACTCGCCAATGTTATGGCGTCCGAGATGGTGGAGTTTGTGCGTGAAGGCGGCGAGCCGATCAGCGGGGTGGTGCTAAATCTCGATGAGGATAGTGTCGGCTGTATTGTGCTTGGCGAGGCCCATCATATACGTGAGGGTGATCGTGTGCGCGGTACTGGGAACGTCCTTTCCATGCCGGTTGGTGAGGCGTTTGTCGGTCGCGTCGTTGATCCGCTCGGCCAGCCGATCGATGGCAAGGGCCCGATCGAGTCGACGGAGCGTCTTCCGATGGATCGAGTAGCTCCGGGCGTCATCACGCGTGAGTCCGTTCGACAACCGGTAGAAACCGGAATTACGGCTATTGATGCGATGATCCCGATCGGACGTGGCCAGCGAGAACTCATTATCGGTGATCGTCAGGTTGGAAAGACTGCCATTGCGATCGATGCCATCATCAATCAAAAGGGCAAAGATTTGATTTGTATTTACGTTGCAATCGGGCAGAAGGAATCGAAGATTGCGAAAATTGTCGCCAGGCTTGAAGCGGAGGGTGCACTTGCACATACAATCGTTGTCGTTGCCGGTGCATCTGACCCTGCTTCACTTACATACCTGGCGCCGTTCGCAGGCTGCTCACTTGGTGAGTGGTTCATGGCACAAGGGAAGGATGCGCTCATTGTGTATGACGACTTGAGTAAGCACGCGTGGGCATATCGACAAATCTCCCTCCTCTTGAAGCGTCCACCGGGACGCGAGGCGTATCCGGGCGATATTTTCTATCTCCACTCGCGATTGCTTGAGCGAGCGGCAAAGCTAAACGAGGACAATGGGAGTGGCTCACTTACTGCACTTCCCATTATCGAAACACAGGCGGGTGACGTGTCGGCGTATATTCCGACGAACGTTATTTCGATTACGGACGGGCAGATCTACCTCGAGCCGGACCTTTTTTACAAGGGCGTGCGGCCTGCAGTGAACGCGGGACTTTCTGTCTCGCGGGTCGGGTCTGCGGCGCAGCGAAAGGCGATGAAGAAAGTAGCGGGGCAGCTGCGACTTGAACTTGCACAGTTCCGTGAGTTGGAGGCATTTGCACAGTTCGCCTCCGAATTGGATGCGAGCACGCGCCAGCAACTTGAACGTGGGCAGCGACTTGTGGAGCTACTTAAACAAGATCAATACGCACCGCGACGATTTGGGGTGCAGGTGGCGCTTCTTTATGCCGGCACGAATGGACTTATTGACGCTGTTCCGGTTGATCAGGTGCAGACATGGCGAGGCAAGTTGACCTTGTACCTCAACGACATTGAATCGGATCTCGTATCTCATATAGAAGAGAAGGGTGTGTTGTCTGAGAAATTAGAAGAAAAGCTCAAACAGGTTATTGAGTTATTTACACAGCAGTTCGTCGCGGTGGAGTAGTTACGATGTTTTCGGTTTCGAGTGTTCGTCCTTCTGATTTATGGCAATATCGCCACGACTAATTCGACGACGCATTAAGAGCGTCCAGAATACGCGAAAGATTACGAAGGCCATGGAAATGGTCGCCGCAGCAAAGATGCGTCGCGCGGTTGACGCGGCGCTGAGGACTCGCGCGTACGCACAGCTTGCATGGAAGATGATCGGCGCATTGCAGGGGACTGTCGACGAGGAAGTGCATCCGCTCCTGCGTGTGGCGTCAAGCCTCGAGCGGTCTGCGTCCCGCATACTCTATATTGTCATGGCATCCGACCGTGGGCTTTGCGGCGGATTTAATGCACAGCTCTTCAAAATGCTACTAGAAGACGTGCGTGAGCACGCATCGGATCCGTCCTGTGTGCGGTTTGTCTCGATTGGCAAGAAAGCGGAACAGTTCTTGCGTCGAAAAGGATGGAATCTTGAAGCGTCATTCGTTGACGTCGCTGTTGCACCGAAGGTAGCCGAGCTTCGTCCTATTTCACAAATAGCAATTGATGCATTCACTCGAGGGGAGGTTGATGAGGTGCGTCTGGTTTTTACCGACTTCGTTTCCAGTCTGCGCCAACAGCCCGTTGCACGTACGTTGCTTCCATTGCAGCGTATTGCAGAGATTGGTATCGGCGAGCCAGAAGAAGCATTGAACACACAAGAAGAAACAATCGTTCAGGAGTTTCTCTTTGAGCCGGACCCGAAGCTTGTTCTTGATGCGATGCTGCCGCGATTAACAGAATTGCAGGTGTATCAGTCATATCTTGAAACCGGAGCGTCTGAGCATTCCGCACGTATGTTCGCCATGCGAAGTGCGTCTGACGCTGCGAGCGACATGATCCAATCACTCACACTTTCATTGAATCGCGCTCGGCAGGCCATGATTACAAGCGAGATCGCTGAGATTTCTGCTGGAAGAGCAGCGCTTGGAAACTAGCCTCGCGCATTCACTCATCATCAACATCAACTATCAATTCCTGAGTATGACATCGATTACAAGAGTGCTTGGTCCCATAGTCGACGTACAAGCCGAAGGGGAACCACCAACCATCGGAACTGCGATGTACATCCGCACGGATAGTGGGGATCGTGTCGTGTTGGAAGTGCAGCAGCAACTCGGCGGTGGGCAAGTGCGTTGCATCTCGATGCATACCACAGACGGATTGCGGCGCGGTATGCCGGTGGAGGATACCGGTGCTCCAATCTCAGTGCCGGTTGGTGAGGAAACGCTTGGGAGAATGTTTAACGTGGTTGGAGAGCCGGTGGACGGAGGCGAGGCAGTGAAGGCAAAGAAGACATACCCGATTCATCGACCCGCTCCATCTTTCGTGCAGCAGTCCACGCAGAACGAGGTACTGGAAACCGGTATCAAGGTCATTGATCTCATTTGTCCGATTCTGAAGGGTGGGAAAGTCGGACTTTTCGGTGGTGCCGGCGTCGGTAAGACCGTGGTGATTATGGAGTTGATTCGTAACATCGCGCAGGAGCACGGTGGAGTATCGGTATTTGCTGGAGTAGGGGAGCGCACACGAGAGGGGAATGACCTCTATCACGAAATGAAGGAGTCGGGCGTGCTTGAAAAGACTGCGCTCGTGTTCGGGCAAATGAACGAGCCGCCAGGGGCGCGTGCGCGTGTTGGTCTTACCGGTCTCACGATGGCCGAGTATTTCCGTGATGAGGCGCATCAGGACGTGCTGCTTTTTATCGATAACATTTTCCGATTCACGCAGGCGGGGTCAGAGGTATCCGCGCTGCTCGGGCGTATTCCGTCCGCGGTGGGCTACCAGCCGACGCTCGCAGAAGAGATGGGCGAGCTTCAGGAGCGCATTACGTCAACCACCGATGGATCGGTGACGTCAGTGCAGGCGGTGTATGTTCCCGCAGATGACCTGACCGATCCTGCACCGGCTACAACGTTCGCGCACCTCGACTCGACGGTTGTGCTTTCACGAGCGCTCTCTGAGCTTGGTATCTACCCGGCGGTAGACCCGCTGGATTCGACTTCGAGCATTCTCGACGCGCAGATTGTCGGACATGAGCACTACGATGTGGCGCGTGGCGTACAACAAGTGCTTCAGAGGTATAAGGACCTCCAGGATATCATCGCGATTCTCGGAATGGAGGAGTTGTCGGAAGATGACAAGCGAACGGTTGCGCGTGCACGGAAAGTACAGAAGTTCCTGTCACAACCATTCTTCGTTGCGGAAACGTTTACCGGCCGCTCGGGTATGTATGTGAAGCGCGAGGAAACAGTGCGCGGATTCAAGGCGATTCTCGACGGCGAATACGATGACGTCCCAGAGCAGAAGTTCTACATGCAAGGCGGAATCGATGGGGTGAGGCAGTAGCGTGGGCAGCGACTTGGGAGTGGTCGGTGATAGGAGTTCCGGAAAAGAAAGCCCCCCAACTCTAGGTCGGGGGGGTGCGGACATTGGGCACTACGGCGGTCGGTCCGGCAAGCCGGACCGGAGGGAATGGACCTCTGGCCGCATGGCGGGCTCCTTGGTTTGGGTTTTGAGCGCGTTTGAACCGCGCACGATAATCTCTGCTCACTGCCTGATATTTCTATACTACCACAGATGTGGATAACTGTCAAGGGCTGGAAGAAAAATCGTTTTGTTGAGCGAAAACATGGGCTTGTTGTAAGTACACAACGGCTTGGTTTGTCCTATCTATGAAACTTTCCATTATTACTCCGGAACGAGTTGTCTATGAGGGCGATGTGAGGCAGGTGACCCTCCAAACGAGTGAGGGAGAGATTACGGTACTTCAGAATCACATCCCGCTCGTCTCGCTCCTTAGGCCGGGCGAGCTTCGGATTGTCACCGAGGA
>JBDRLD010000023.1:0-24138 GCA_043813445.1 Candidatus Uhrbacteria bacterium | reverse complement strand
TGAGAAGGAGGTGACCCAGGGATTGCTCAGCGACACGAACGGTGAGCGGGTGACGCTGGAACAGCTGCATGCCGTGCGGTCGCGCTCGGTGAACGCTCCGTCCGTAGAGACACGGCACCGCGAAGCCGACAAGCCGGTTGGTGATCTGATCGACCTGATCGACCCGCAGTACGCCGAAGGCGACGGCGACGACATCAGCGTACTCGAGCTGGATGGGCCGACCGTGAAGGCGCTGCGGGACGCCGAGATTCACCGCGTCGGACAGCTTCGAAGGTCGGGCGATGAGCTGCTGAACATACGTGGGATCGGCGAGAAGCGCGGCGCAGCGATCCAAGCGGCGCTCGTTGGGGAGCAGACGGCGTGAGACAGTTCGATTTCGTCATCTTCGATTTCAACGGGACCCTGCAGAACGATCGTCACGTCGTGTATGATCTCTGCGTGGTGCGACCGTTCGAGCTGCTCGGACTTCCGGCACCAACGCTGGAGACGTATCTCAACGAGATCACACATGAGTTCATGCCGTTCTATTGGAGGCACGGAGTTCCTCGAGATGTCTCTCAGAAGCAGTGGGACACTATCATCTGCAAATGTATGGAGGGCGAAGAACCGGCAGGCCTCTTCGATGACGCACGCGAAGCGGTGCAGATAGTTGTTGAGAACATCGGTCACCCAGCTCTCATAAGCGGGTGGCCAGGGCCCGGACTCTCCGAAGCACTTGTGTACCACGGGCTTGTGGGATACTTCTCGATGGTACTCGGTGGAGTAACGGATAAAGCTCGAGAGTTTCGTGTGTGCGCGGAGCAGGCACAAATTCCGCCAGAGCGCATCATCGTCGTGGGAGACATGGTGGACGATGCGGCTGCGGCAGTTGCGGTAGGGATGCAGGTGTGTATCATCCCGCGTGGCCTCCATTCGGAGCAGCGCATCCTCGCGCAGCATGCGAATATCCCAACCATGCGAGTGCTGCCCGATCTCGCGTCGTTCGCACAACTCTGTTGATCTGTGACGCAGTAAAGTGAAATCTCGACACCCCGACCATCCGGCCGGGGTGTTCCTTTTGACAAATATTCTTTTGTGTGGCAATCTGGGTTCATAGCCAGAGAAAGCGGCGGTCCATATTATTTGGGCTTAATAAAGCCGCTGAGGCAGTGTCTGTGAGCGCGTCGCGATACATGCGGCCTATTGGCTGGATGATTGCGAGTGTTCAATTGGTCGAGACATTGTGCTTCTGGTGGAGCACAATTTTTGTTTATGCCGAAAACAAGACAACAAAAGGTTGAGATGCTTGCCGGTCTTCAGGATCGGCTCGCGAGGATGTCCGGGGCTGTGCTTGCGGACTTCGCAACACTAAAGATGCACGATCTTGAGGATTTGCGAAAGCGCTGTCGTGCAGAATCTTGCGAGTTTCTTGTCGTAAAGAAAACGCTGCTCAAGCGTGCGGCAGAAGCGGAATCGGTTCCGTTAGACGCCGGACAGGTTGAGGGAAGTGTCAGTATTCTTGCCGGATTTGAAGACGCAATCACACCGGCAAAGATTGCAAAGCGGTACGCGAAAGAGCACGAAGCATTTCGAGTGTACGGTGGATTCATTCGCGAGGAGTCGGGTGTACTTGCGCTCGACGCGGATAGCGTTCGGCGGTTGGGTGATCTTCCGAGTCGTGACGAGCTCATCGCAAAGGCAGTTGGTAGCATTGCGGCCCCATTGCGTGGCCTTGTCGGAGTGCTACAGGGTAATTTGCGCGGACTCGTCGGGGTACTCAGTGCAATTCAGCAATCAAAAGTATAAAGGAACCATCGCTGAAGGACTCCGACTACAGTTGGAATGAAATGTAGAATTTCTGTAGTCAGTGGTCGGTGAGCGATAGTCAAACGTATGGCAGATGAACAAAAGACGGAAGAGAAGGTGGTGGAGGTTCCTGCAAAGTTTAAGGACCTCGTGGAGTCGATTGAGAAGCTTTCAGTGCTTGACCTTGCAGAGCTTGTGAAGGTACTTGAGGAGAAGTTTGGCGTGAGCGCGTCAGCTCCAATGGCAATCGCGGCAGCCCCGGCAGCCGGTGGCGACGAGGCCGCGGCAGAGGAACAGTCTGAATTCAACGTTGAGTTGACCGCATGTGGCGAGAAGAAGATCGACGTCATTAAGGCCATCCGTTCACTGATGGAGATTGGTTTGAAGGATGCGAAGGACATGGCGGATTCGGCACCGAAGATAATCAAGGAAGGTGTCCCGAAGGCGATTGCAGAGGAGTGGAAGACAAAGCTTCAAGAGGCAGGAGCAACAGTAACACTCAAGTAGCCGTCAAGCTCATAAGAACGAATACCCCCACTCCGATGAGCCCGAGCCAAGCGAGGGAGGAAGGGCTACGCCCGACCCTCGCGATGGCGAAGCGAATTCCCGCTGTTGAGGGAGGGATAGCACAAGGGAACCGGAAGGTTCTCTTGTGGCCGGAGGGAGTGGAAGACAAAGCTTCAAGAGGCAGGAGCAACAGTAACACTCAAGTAGCCGTCAAGCTCGTAAGAACGAATACCCCCACTCCGATGAGCCCGAGCCAAGCGAGGGAGGAGGGACAAATCCCGAGGCACACTAAGGTGTCTCGGGATTTGTTTTCACCACAACACTTTGTTCGTCAAGTAGGTGCACAGCCTGCCTCTAAGGGTGACACTCCGGCATACTAAGGTGTGAGATTCCACCGCGTTGTTTACACTTCGGGGCATCCCTTTTGATTTGATCCACTCCCTCCCCGTGTACACAGGGGGAGGGAGGGCTTCCGAGTCCGCCTCGGGCGGGTTAGGGAGGGAGGGGTGGCGTTGTATGAGCTCGTAGTTTCGAGCAACCGCCCCTACGTCAAATCGGGAACAGGTGCAGTAGGGCGACCAAATGTCCGTTCTGCGTAGGGGCGGCCTTCTATGGCCGCCCGCGTGTGGTGTAGGACGAACACAGGGCAGGACGGGCGGGAATGTCTGTCCGCCTCTGGCGGGGAACCCCGAGGTCATTCAACTTCGTAAAAGTGAAACCCCCCATCCTTTAAGAGGATAGGGGATCGTGTTGGCAGTGACGAGAATGGTTCGTCACTATCCCTGCAGAAGACGCTTGCCGGCGGCTGCGAGGCGAGCGCCCTGTCTTCCAGCGAGCCTTCGTTGTTCGGCGGCCACTGCACCGCGTAGCGCACCTTCGAGTTCGAGTTCGTCGAGCTCGGGGTGGGTGTCGTTCGGGTCGCTTGCGCTGAGCAGCCTCCTGTCCTTGCCGACCGTTTCGAACACGGACTGCACGATAGTGAAGCGTTCGGCGTAGAACTTCGGCGACAGCAACCTCATGATCGGCTTGGCACGCTCCTCGAACTGGAGTCGCGTCTCATGCGGGAGGCCTACTTGCTCGAGTCCGTCGAGCACCGATTGGAAGAGCTTCCAAGCTCGGCGTCTGAAGAGCCACGCATTCACCTTGAGCACCACCAGCTTGACTGGATGGCGAAAAGGGAAGGTGGTCAGCGAAATGATCAACTTGAGAATCGTGCCCACGGGCTAGTCCTCCTCGACGTGCGAGATTTCGACTCTCTAATCTTGGCTACTGCAAATCAGGCCAACGAGCAGACAGTATATGTTTTATGAGGAACTGTCAAGCCCCTCGCATGGTTGAGCCAAATAATACGCATTTTCGCGATTAGGACCCTGGAAGTGCTACAAGAAACACCGAAGTATCAGTAGCGATATACAGTGATTGTTCCGAGCTGTCCGAAGCGATGCTTCGGAATCCCGTAAACGCGTCGGACTGAATTTGTCCAATGAGACGACCATCGGCATGTACAACAGCTATCCGTCCGTCCGTTGGGCTACCAACTACAACGCGGCCACCTTCCGGAAGTGGGGCGATTTTTGGTGATTCGACTAATGGGGGGTCAACGATGCTGATCAAATTGTCAGATTGTCGACGACCGGCAAAGTACTCCTCAAGTATGCTAGCTGTGTAGCCGAGGTAGATCGGTCCGGCAATTCGCATTGTCTCTGCGGACGCGGTGTGCTCGGAAGCATTAAGCCAAAGCGATCCGTCTCCATACCCGCCCGCAATGCGATTATGTCTTGTGATACTGCCATTGGCGAGAAGGAGATAGAGGCGCGAGCTGAAAACGTCCGCAGCACGGATTTCGCTCGATGGTTCCCCAATAACCGCGGTGGTCATTGCTCCGGACGTGATGTCGATGAACGCGCCACGTGCCTGGTGGTCCACGAGAAGAATAGTGTGAAGATCCACAACTGAAAGGAAGAGTGGAGCGGAGAGTGGAGGAACCGGAACAACATTGTAGTTTGCCGTCTTGCCGCTTCCAGCGGACAACACTGTTAGCGTGGTGATGTCGCTACTTACAGCGACGAGTTGATTGCCGACGACCCCTACGGCCGCAAAGGTATCGTATGGAAGTGCTGAGGTGTTGAGGACTTCAAGTGGCTGAGTAATTCGTGTGAGGAGGCGCGCACGATCGAGGGAAGCACGGAGCTCTTGTTCAAGAAGTTCCGCGCGTTCTCGTCGTGCTCGAGATGTTCTCGGTAGCTGTGCGATTAAATCAATCGTCTGTCGGAAGGATTCGAGTGCCTCGCGACGATCTCCAAACAGGAGGCGTGCTTCCGCGACAGACCGAAGCTCCTCGATGGCGCTTATGACCGTGTTGTACTGCGCGATATTCGCTTCAGTCACCTGCTTCCTCCAAAGCGCGACGGTTGAGATTATGAAAAGAAGCGCAAAAATGGTAGCGGTAACCAGAAGCTTCCTACTAAGTTCCGGGAGTGTGCGGAAGCGCTTCGGAAGCTTCTGGAGCCACTCGCGCGAGGTCTTGATGAGCACCTTCGGCTGTATACGCGCATGCAGTGACGGTTGTTTCGGCTGTTCGGCACGCTGCGCGCGACGTCGCGCGAGGTATCGAGCTAATCGAGCGGTCAGAAGATATCCCCGCCGGCAACCGATAACAGATAACCGCAGCCCATCCATGCTCAGCGCATACATGCTCTTCCCGATGACAACAAGCGTATGGACCAGGAGTTGAACGGTTTTCGCGAGCACTGTTTGCGTTGATGAATGACGGGTACGCTTGGATCGCCCGCGACGGTGTTTCGGTAGTACAAGTCGAGCGGTACCGCGAAGTTGTACGATGTAGCGTTTCAGGACCGGCCCGAGTTTTGGAGTGAGGAATCGTTCGGTCGTGTCTGCGGTATGGATGAAAGACTCCATGGACGCGTGTGAGCGCTGCGCAATTTGTGCAGAGGAGCCGCAAACAACGATCCCTGCGGTGGTAATGTGCTCCTCATTAATAATACGTTCGAGCTCACCGACGGCATCTCCAAGAGTGCGTTTTGAAAATGCCGTTCGTAGGAATTCATCGTTCAGAGCATCATGAAGTGCCGATGGACCGAGGATGAGTGCATCGTGAGTGCTAAGGACGCCGTCCAGAACATGAGAGAAGCGCAATGGTACTGTGATCTCCTGTGGATCAATGATCGACTGTGTCGCCGGGGCTCCACGTATTGTTCTGGCGATGAGACGTGCGCGCACTCCTCCCGACGAAGTAATACTGATCGCACGACGCCCATCGATGTCGAAGGTGAGTCCAAGACACGCACTGAGTGGCGCGGAGCGTTTCACGGTGTCCTTGAGCGCGTCCTGAATGCGTCGTATGCACGTTGCAAGCCATTCTTCCGGCTTATTCGGAAGTGCATCAAGGAGGGCGATGTTTTGGATTGTGATTGCGACATTTGTGCGGAACACCGACGGATCCATTCGACGCTTGCCGCCCGTAGGATCAGAGGGAGGTGAAACGAGAATACCAAAAAACTGTGCCCGCCTAGCTCCGAGTATGCGAATCTCTGTCGAAAAAACATTCGCGTCGTGATCGTTCGAAGTATTGATTGGGACAACGTATGACATGCGAGAGCACGTAAAAACCAGCGTTCGTTTGAATGAGACTGTCGAAATGTAGTCGCATTGCTCAACAGTCTCAGTTGCGTATCGCTTGAGTACAGTATATCGTGGTAGTGAACAGTTTTTGTTCACACCCCCTATATGCTCGAGCATCTCTTCGGTTCCAAGACTCGCGTGAAGCTCCTCCGTCTTTTCCTTGGCAACCAGGGATCGTCGTTCTTTGTTCGAGAAATTTCTCGTAAGGTGGACTCGCAAATTCATGCGGTCCGCCGTGAGCTCGAGAATTTAGAGCATCTCGGTATTATCAAAAGTGGAGAGACACCAGCCGGAGAAGTCGGAGATTTGAAAGCGCGTCTACGAAAGTACTATCAACTCGACGGTGAGTTTTTCTTGGTTGATGAGTTGCGAACGCTCATTTTGAAGTCGCAGTTCCTTCTTGAGCAGGAGTTTAAGCGTCGCGTCAAGCAGATTGGAAAATTCCGCTACTTTGTGCTCCTCGGAATGTTTCTCGGTGAGAAAGATTCACCGATTGATGCCCTCATTGTGGGGACGGTCAATCGGTCGCGTCTTTCGCAGCTCATGAAACAATTTGAGCGAGAGCTTGGAAATCCGGTGAATTACGCAGTAATGACAGAGCAGGAGTTTACTTACCGCAAGGGTATCGGCGATCGTTTTCTTTATAACATTCTCGAGGGGAAGAAGATCGTAGTCATGGATGATCTTACTCCCGCAGCACAACGCGAGCAGCAGGAACATGAACGTACACATTGATACGTCTGGCGAGCGCGGCAAGGTTGCGCTCCGCGATCCGCGAACGACCGAATGGGCTGCGCGGAAGTTTGCGCTCGGCCGCCTTCGACGTCCCGGGGCGCTCCTTTGGGCACTGCGGCAGCTACTGGATAGGCGCGGGCAACCGATCGAGAAGATCCGCGAGGTCGGTGTGGTTGGCGGTCCTGGGAGCTACAGCGACATTCGTCTCGGAGTGGTTACGGCAAATGCACTCGCATGGTCCCTCCGCGTTCCCCTCCATTGTAACGGAGTCCGCGTGCGGGTTGCGAAGCCGGAATACGACACCGAACCGAAGATCACCGAGTTAAAACGGAATGTGGATAACAAGCGATGAGGATACCTGTTGCGCCGTGGTATACTATTTATTGAAATGTTATAAAGGTCGTCCCTCTCAACTCACTTTTTTCTTATTATTGATACCCACATGCCTCAAACTAGTGTTGCTGAGTGGGGCGACGTGCTAATCGCCTCGCTCCAAGAGCTCTGGGTGAGCTTCGCAGTATTCATTCCGAAGTTACTCGGAGCGTTGATAGTATTTGTTGTCGGCTGGGTGATCGCTTCTGCGCTTGGTAATGTCGCCCGGCGTATTGTAGAGTTCACACAGATTGATGCGCTGATCGAGAAGCTGAATATCCATCGTGTATTTGACCGGGCGGATGTCTCGTTCTCGTTGGCGCGTCTCATTGGCTGGCTCGTAAAGTGGTTCCTCATCATCGCCTTCCTCATTGCGGCAGCAGACATTCTAAATTGGGTGCAGGTAACTGCCTTCCTCAAGGACGTCGCGCTGTACATCCCGCAGGTATTCGTCGCAGTAGTAATTCTCGTTGCAGGTCTCGTCGCAGCGGAATTCATCTACAAGGTGGTTGGCAATGCGGTCAAGTCGACAGGACTTCTCAGCCCGCACTTCGTAGCAGGGATCGCGAAGTGGGCGATCATGATCTTCAGCGTGATCGTAGCGCTCGACCAACTCGATATTGGGCGTACGTTGCTGAATACGATCGTGCAGGGATTCGTTGCAATGGTTGCTATTGGTGCAGGGCTCGCATTCGGGCTTGGCGGAAAGGACCATGCGTCGAAGTTCCTCGATCGGCTCCGCAAGGACATTTCGGGCAAGTAATTGCTCGATACGGAAAGTGGATTCGAAGGCAGCCCCCGGAGTTCCGGGGGCTGCTAGCGTTTGGACTGGCTGAAAGTGGGTATAATCGATAGGATAGAAGCAGATGGAACAACAGGAAAATCGGCTTAAAGGGGTGCCCCGAGGGACGCCCTGTTATAGGTTGTTGGAGATGATGCCCGGAGGCGCACTATGGGTCGTACTTGGCCTGTGCGTCTTTTTGTCGTTTGTGCGTCCGAGCTGGGTGCTCGTATTCATACTTTGCTTCAGCTTCTACTGGCTACTCCGCGTTATTTACTTCATTGTCTATCTGATTGCTTCGTGGGGTCGCTTTCGTCATGATGTGATGCGCGATTGGTTCGCTGAGCTCAAGCAGGAGCATGCGGTGTCATGGGAGCGGATTTTTCACGTTGTTTTTCTTCCGACTACGCACGAATCCATCGAGGTGCTTCGGAGCACGTTAAACGGACTTCGTCGTTGCGCATATCGACATGACCGGATGCTCATCGTGCTAACCGGAGAAGAGTTGTATGCTGATGGATTCCGTGAACGGGCGCGGCAGATCGTCGAAGAGTTTGGTGAAGTTTTTGAGATACTCATTAACATACACCCACAGAATCTTCCTGACGAGATCCCAGGTAAGGGATCAAACTTGCACCATGCGGGTAGGGCGGCGGTACGGAGGATAGATGAACTCGGAATCTCGTACGAAGATGTGCTTGTTTCTGCGTTCGATTCGGATACGGTCGTGCACACTCAGTACTTTGGTTGTCTTACAAAGACATTCCTAGAACATCCGGATCGTCTCCACACCAGCTATCAGCCGGTTGCACTCTACAACAACAACATGTGGGAGTCACCGTCGTTCATGCGTGTTTCTGCGTTTGGAACAACATTCTGGCTCCTCACGGAGCTCATGCGCCCGGATCGACTTTTTACCTTCTCATCACACTCCATGCCACTACCGGCACTCATTGATGTCGGATTTTGGGAGAAAGATATCGTTACCGAGGACTCGAGAATTTTTCTACAATGCTTTATACGATATAGCGGCGAATATACGGTGACCCCGCTTTTTATTCCAGTATCCATGTATACCGCGAAAGCGGAAACTCTGTTGAGGAGTATCGTGAATCTATACAAACAGCAGCGACGATGGATGTGGGGTGTAGAACATTTTCCGTACATGCTCTGGCATTTTTTTTCCGGAAATGGACGGAATATTCCGCTCTGGAAGAAATTAAAATATCTTTGGAACCTTGGTGAGGGTATGTTTTCAATGGCGACCGCGCCGATGATGCTATTTGTGTTCAGTCGTTTACCGCTTGCGGTGATGCGCTGGAAGCATTTGGATGGAACCGTGCTCGCGCAATCTGCCCCGTTCGTCCTGGAGTGGCTGCTTGGAGTGGCCATGCTGGGCATCTTCGCTTCGGCGGGTTTTGCACTTACACTCATTCCAAAACGGCCACAACACTATCACCCCGCGTCGATGATTGTGCAGGTGCTTCAGTGGATACTCCTTCCGGTAACACTTGTGTTTTTCGGTGCGCTACCGGCTGTCGAGGCGCAGACCAGACTTATGTTTGGCAGGTATCTTGGTTTTTACGTAGCGAAGAAAAAGAGTTAATTTTTAGTCGCGCATTACGACCACTCGTGGTGATTACGAGTGAAATGTCATGGAACAGAACATGCAAGAGAAAACCTTATCAATGAAGCGTCCAAAGAAGCGGATGATTCTTATCATTTTGTGCGTACTTGTCTGTGGCGTAATAGTAATTCTTTTGCGTAGCGCACCAGCGGTCGCACTGGTTGTTCGAAATGCAAAGAGCGCGCAGGAGCACATTGCGACCGCGGTTTCTTTGTGGGACGAATCGGGGATTGAGCGGACACACGAGATCGCAAACGAGCTTGAGGTTGCGCAGCGGGAGCTTTCGTGGGCATCCGAGCAGCTCGAAGCAGAGGTTCTGCTACGGCTTGTTCCGGGAGTTTCCGGAATGACGTCGAACGGTGTACGTGCGCTTCGTGGTGCGGCCCAGTGGACCGGCGGAATGTACGAACTCGCAAGCGTTGCCGCGAAGTATCGCTCACTTCTCGAATATATCCCCGCCAAACCGCTCGATGCACTCTCGGATGACGAGCGTGCCACTGTGTATGCGGCTCTCGGAGAGGGGATCGCCAGTGTGCGAGACGCGGGCCAATCGTTTGAAGAGGGAGCAGCGCTGTTGGAGGGTGCGCGATGCCCATTTTTTATCGCGCCGTTCGTCGAGGCATGTTCATTGCTTGACCCAGAGCAGATGCCGGATGAGTTTATTCGAGTGAGCACGCTCGTGCGCGAAGGGACTTCAGCGATTGATAGTGTTCTTCGTGCTGCCATGACTGATCATCCAACCGACATACTCCTACTCTTTTTGAATAACACCGAGATTAGACCTGGGGGAGGATTCCTCGGCACCTATGGGCTTGCGACCATCGAGCATGGAGCGTTGACGAAGTTCATGACTGATGATGTGTATAATCTTGACAAGCTCGTAATTGGAACGCAGCAGATCACGCCTCCACAACCGTTTCGTGATCACGGCATCGTTAATTATTGGTACCTCCGCGATGCAAATTGGTCTCCGGACTTTGCCGTGTCGTCATCCATGGTGCTTGACTTCTATCAACGAGAGGGTGGCCCTGGCGATCCGTCCATCGTGATTGGTTTCACTCCAACACTTGCTGAGCAACTCCTCGAACTCGTTGGATCGGTCACTGTCGAAGGTGTTCAATTTACATCGGAGAATATTGCCGACGAGCTTGAGTACCAGGTTGAGCTTGCCTATGACACGAAAGGTATTCCGCGGCCGCAGCGGAAAGCAATCATCGCGTCGTTGAGTGAGGTTGTGATCGATCGGTTGCGAAATCTGCCTGTGGCAAAATGGCCACTTGTGCTTCGTGTCCTGCGCGATGCAATGCTTGAGCGACAGCTTATGGCATATAGCACTGAAACGGCAATGCAGAAACATCTCGAACGGTTTGGGGTGGCGGGACGAGTGCAAGCGGTAGCGCCCGGGGACGACTTCCTTATGGTTGTCGATGCGAACATGGGTGCGCTGAAAACTGATCCGGTTGTACAGCGAAGCGTTCGGTACGCGATTATTCCGGATGCGCTGGGTGGCTATCGCGCAACTGTTGATCTTCACTATCGGAACGTCGGAACATTCACATGGAAGACGACGAGGTATCGGACTTACACACGCGTGTATCTTCCGGCCGGAACGCAACTTATTGCGACGCGTGGTGCAATGGAGTCCGATCGATCCTCAATCCCAGGGAGGGTCGATGTGTACGATGATCTCGATCGAACCGCATTCGGTGCGTTCATTAGTATCGAGCCCGGACAAGAGCGGACGCTGAGTTTTGATGTGCAGCTCGCACCTGAGGTCGCGGAACGCATCCGGCGGGGATCGTATGGACTGGCCGTCCAGAAGCAGCTTGGCTCTCTGGCAACGACATTGACGGTCGATCACGAGTTTGGTACACCTGTGGAAGCGGCAGTACCGGCGGAAGTGCCGGCAGAGTGGGGGAATAGCCGCTATACATATAAAACCGACCTCCAAACTGATCGTATCTTCCGAGTGAACCTCAAGTAGTAGTTGAGCTGTTCATGACACGGTAATTAAGCGCTTGCATTCATCAATCCGATAGTAACTCCTTCCTTCCTGTGTTTAATTCAAAGATTGGAATCGATCTCGGCACGACGAATGTGCTTGTCTACATGCCGAAACGAGGGATCGTTATCAACGAGCCCTCGGTGGTTGCAATTTCCGTGCTCGACAAGAAGATTCTTGCGGTAGGAAGAGACGCCAAAGAAATGCTCGGCCGAACGCCAGATACTATTATTGCGCAGCTACCGATGAAGGATGGCGTTATAGAAGACTACAAGACAACCGAGACAATGCGTCGGTACTTCATAAACAAGGCCGCGGGTGGGTTTCGTTTCACACGACCGGAAGTGATGGTTGCGGTTCCGGGTGGTATCACCTCTACCGAGCGGCGCGCGGTGATCGATGCGACACTTGCTGCAGGGGCGAAGGCCGCGTACATCATTAAGGAGCCGATCTGCGCGGCGATCGGTGCAGACATACCAATCGGGAGCGCTTCCGGACACATGATTATTGATATCGGAGGTGGTACTGCGGAAATAGCAATACTCTCGCTTGGAGGAATTGTCACTGCACAGTCGGTGCGTATCGGAGGAACAAAGCTCGATTATTCGATCCAGGAGCATATTCGAAGGAAGTATGGTCTCGCGATCGGCGAGCGTACGGCTGAGAACATCAAGATCGGCGTCGGGTCAGCGCTCTATCTCGATGAGCGGATGACCATGGAGGTGCGCGGGCGTGACATGGTGACCGGCCTTCCGAAGACCATCACAGTTTCATCTGATGATGCAACCGATGCGATCCAGACTGACCTTCAGGGTATTATCGATGCTGTGAAGGAGGTATTTCACGAGACACCGCCGGAGCTTGCTGCGGATATCATCGAGCGCGGCATCGTCATGTCAGGCGGCACTTCGTTGCTCCGAAACATCGATCAGCTGCTCAGCCGAGCAACCGGAGTGAATACCTTCGTAGCGGACGACGCCCTGCTCTGCGTAGCAAAGGGAACAGGTATCGCACTCGAGAATCTCGATGTCTATAAACGATCACTCATCGGGACTCGATAAGGAATAGAGCAAGTTTGAAGCAATTGCATTTTCGGTATTATGAAATTAGCGATCGATGTCTCACGAGCAGGTGCGCGGGGACGTACCGGAATTGGTTGGTACACGGTGCATCTCGTCAATGCGCTGAAAGACGTGATCCCCGACACGGTCGGGGTTGTTTTATATTCTGATCGTGAGCTACCCGATGACCTCTTACCGCTCCCGGATCACTGGAAGGTGGAGGTGCTGCCGTGGCCCGGTGTGAGAGGGAGGTCGAAGAGAGATAATCCTTCGGACTCTCAACTCTCAACTTTCAACTTTCAACTCTCAAAGCGTTGGCCGCTCTGGTCCCAAGTTCGACTTGCATGGCAGGTACTGCGTGATCGGCCTGATGTACTCTTTATCCCCGCACACGTTATCCCACTTGCTCTGGCGTGGAAAAGACGTCTACAAAATCTTTTTCCCATCTCCCGCCTGGTGGGGGGGCGTGGGGGGGTGGGTATGAGGATCGTCACCACCATTCACGATGTAGTATTCAAAGATTTTCCAGAGACGTATTCCCCACGCGAGCGGCGGTATGCGAATTTCGCAACCGGATTGGCACTGCGCTGCGCAGATTCGGTGATCGTCCCCACGCGCTCGGTAGCGAACGATCTCGCGCGATACTACGGGACGCCCCGGGCACAGATAGTAGCGATTCACCACGGAGTTGATTCGATTTATTTCTCGATAGGTAATCGACCCGTTGGAAAATTGTTATTGTACGCCGGCAGGATTGAAAACAAGAAGAACACCGAACGCCTTGTGGAGGCATTCGAGCAAGTTGCAGATATTGATACCGAGGTACAACTCGTACTTGTTGGTTCCGATGGTTTTGGAAGCGAAAGTACGCACGCGCGTGTTCGGCGGTCGCGTCATGCGCGCCGCATCCGTATGCCGGGATGGGTAAGTACGGACGCATACCGAAATCTCCTGGGCATCGCGAGCGCGTTTGTATTCCCGACGCTCGGTGAGGGCTTTGGACTCCCCATTCTCGAGGCCATGGCGGCCGGGGTGCCGGTTATCACGAGTAGGGGAGGGGTGCACGAAGAAATTGCTGGAGATGCTGCGATACTCGTCGATCCGTTGGATGTGGATGCGATCGCAAGAGGAATGCATGAGATTCTTCGAAAGGAAAATGCACTGCGGTTAAGTGAGTGTGGCCGCGCCCGTGCCCGGCAATTCTCTTGGTCGAGCTGTGCCGAGCAGACGTGGTCAGTATTGCAAAAGTAAACTAGAGATCGCCCCAGGGCGTTCTTGATTTTGTCAGTAAATGGTTATGCCTACTACACAAAAGTGGGCATTTTCTAGTATAATCGCAACAAAGTCAGTTTTGTCAGCTTGACAACATTTTTTGTATGGGTATACTTGGGAGATGGGATTGAATTACCAAATAAACACTCCCCGCAGCAGGATGACGAGGCATCCTCGTCTTCGTAGGGGCGGTCTCGACGAACAATAAAATGGACTAAGTCCCTTTTATTGTTCGAGACACCCTCTTCTTCGTAGGGGCGGCCTTCTATGGCCGCCCGTCCGGACGGGCGGGGATTGAACCCCGCCCCTACGTCAAATCGGGAGCAGACGCAGCAAGCTGACGGAGTGTCGACCCGTAGCTGAAATCAATCTCAAAAAACAAGGGATCTATACACTAAAACATTGGAATTTCATTAAATAGCAGATTATTCCCTGAGCGAAGCGAGTCGGCAAGCGCAGTCGTAGGGTCTCCGTCGGACATCTGGATTTGTAAATTGGACATCGCTTTCCAAACTATCAATTATCAACTCCCCACTATAAACTATTAACTTTTTTCTATGCACCCAACACTCGAGAAGGAAATTCAGAAGCTCGGTTTGAGCGAGAAGGAAACCAAGGTGTACCTTTCGTCGCTCGAACTTGGCCCGCAGCCCGTGCAGGACATTGCCCGCAAGGCAGGCGTGAACCGCGCAACGACGTATGTTATGATCGAGAATCTTGCGCAGCGTGGGTTGATGTCGTCGTTTGAACGTGGAAAGAAACGCCTGTTCTCGGCCGAGGCGCCGGATCGTTTGCTTTCGTTGCTTCGCGTGCAAGTGGAAGAGCTGCGTGAGCGGGAGAGAGAGTTTTCGCAGGTGTTGCCGGAGCTTCGAGCTATCCTCGCATCAGCAGGAGAGCGTCCACGTGTACGGTTCTTCGAAGGTTCCGAGGGTGTCCGTGCGATTCGTGAGGAGATTCTCGCTACCGAAGCAACCGATCTGTGGGCGGTTATTGAGGCGCGCGTTGGAGCGAATGAGCTTGCGACACCGGAGCATGAGGAGTACGACCGTAAGATGGTTGCAAAAGGCGTGCGTCAGCATGTGCTCTACACCGGCACTGTTGCACCGGAGGAAATTAAACAGCACCAGAACTGGGAGTTTCGTAAAATTCCCGATGGAATCGTTCCATTTCGGGGCGAGCTCGACGTCTTTGGTAACAAGATTTTTGCTTTCACATATACCGGTAAGCTCATAGGACTTGTTGCGGAGAGCGAGGATCTCGCAGAAACATTACGATCCGTGATCCAGCTCGCGTGGATTGGTGCAGCGAAGGCCCAACCCAATGCCTTGTAGGTTGCTGGGATTCCTATTACTCCCTCACGCAGATCAGATACCCGGTCAGCATCACCATTGCAGAGGATTTACGAGAAATAGCGATCCCCCACCCTGATTGGGTGGGGGATTCGGTTGGGTGTTCAATCGACGGGATCAGTTGCGCGCGTGGAGGGTCCGGCGGTTCGTGCGCTTTGTCAGCGCCTTGAGTTGCCGGAGTCCGGTGGAATACTGCTTCGGGCGCTGCGTTCGTGGTTTCGGAGCCGGGTTGTTGGAGCGGTTGGCTGGCGATGCGCCGCCGCCGCTATTGCTTCCGAATCCTGCAGCACGCAGAATCGGGGTACCCGGAGAAAACCGCGAAGGACTGATCGTCGTCGAATACATCACAACCTCCATCAATTTTGGAGGATCAAAGGCGCACTCGGCGCATATGCACTACTCCGCGCATGACGCCGTGGTGAAACAACCTCCATCCTCGTGAAACCCATCAAGGAAAGAACGTACATGCAGATTCGGTCTGCTATCTCAAGCGTAGCAGAGGCCGGGCAGTTTGTCAAGAAGATGAGACATTCCACAAAATTAGCACCCCGTGGTCAATAGTGCAGACTATTGCTGTGTCGCTTTGTTAAGCCACATCTGGGCACTAATCCACAGCCATACTTTCAGCAGGTGTCGCTGGTCATTGACAGGTGACGGAAAGGGTGCTACAGTGTCTATAGTCCGTTAAATGGGGGCGATCGGTTTCGACGGGGACAGGATGCCCAAGAGAGCGTGCCGAGGGTGTTACATACCTCGTAAATCCATGTGGCAAACCAAAAGAGCCAACGACAACGTCGAGCTCGCCGCCGCCGCGTAAGCGGTAGACGGCCGTCGGCCCAAGGTTGCTCCTACGGTTTTGGGACCCGATGTCATGCAGTGGGATGCTCGCGCGGGATTGCTCGGTACCGTGCGTTAAGACTTCGAGCACCTCCCGTGTAGAGCCGGTTTCGGGGCGATGCACAATGGGAGTATAAATCCGGAACTACGCACGTAGCGCTTTTGAGGAAGAGTGTTTTCGGACGCGGGTTCGATTCCCGCCGCCTCCACCAGATGAGAGCGATTCTATGGAATCGCTCCTCCCCATACTGCATCACCTTGCGTGGTGCGATGCGGGGAGGCCGTAGAGGGAACTGGCGAGCCACAGCCGGAACCTCGTCAAACAGGTTAAGCTGAGACGAGGGCAGGAGCTTTCCTGTAGCTCGATTCGTCGAGCCAAGAGGGAGAGAAATTCCTCAGCAGGCAGGCACAAGCGGAGCGATGGGTAGACTGTGGTAGTGAACTTGGATACCTTTCACCGCTGAAATTTGACAATGGCATGCGACCTCCGTAAAGCCGTCGGGACCCTCACCCGACGGCTTTTCCTTTTGCCCGGATGTCTTGGTCGGTGACGGTTTGGTACACTAGATAAGTACTGTGCAAGAAATGACAAAAATCACTGTGTAATCCCGCCCACACCCACCTGTCATTGCGAGGCCGTCTTCGGCCGCGGCAATCCCGCCCACCAGTGCACCGGATTGCCACGCCACTAGGAAGCAGCTCGCAATGACACTACATGGATGGCAATCCCGCCCACCCTCGCCTGTTTTATCTCTTTTGTATCGTTATGGAACTGACCGTAGGACAAATAGAGCATCGTCATGCATTTTTCCGTCTCATCGACACGGATCAACTTGCGCACGCCTACCTTCTGGTCGGGCCTTCCGGTGTCGGGAAGGCGGAGATTGCGACATGGGTGGCCCAGCGCCTCCTCTGTGCATCCTCGGAACGTCCATGCGGCACCTGTACGACATGTGTGCATGTTCAGTCGCGCGTGCATCCGGACGTCATTCGCATGAATATCGAGGCGGACAAGGAGAAGATTAGTGTCGAATCCGCACGCACGCTCGCATCCGAGCTCAGCAAGACATCGTTGTTCGCAGGCTGGAAAATCGCTATCATAGAGAATGGAGAGCGTCTCTCACCTTCCGCTGCGAATGCGTTACTGAAAACCATCGAGGAACCGACACCAAAGACTGTTATTCTCATTACGACGAATACGTTGCATGGTGTGCTTCCTACCATTGTGTCGCGCTGCGCTGTCATTCGCTGCGGAAAGGTATCCGATGAGGAGCTGCGCGATGCACTGCAAGCATACGTCGCAGACCCGGTGACACTCGATCGAATAGTCTCGCTTGCAGATGGGCGCCCGCAACGCGCTGCGGTATTACTTGCGGACGATGGAGAACTGGCGTCGGAGGAGCGCTATGCGTCATTTGCACAGGCCGTACTGACAAGCGGTCTTACGGATCGACTACGCAGCGTGGATGAGTTTATTCGATCTCTACCGAAGGACCCGAAAGATAGAGTTGTCGTGCGTCAGATGGTTCGTGAGTGTATCGGCGTGCTCAGCCGGAAGAGTCGCGCCGTCACGCGCCATCCGGATGCGAATACGGCGCAGCTAGAGTGGCTCCATGTTCTCGCACAGGCACCCGCACTCATCGATGCCAACGTTGCCCCACGAACAATCCTTGAGGCATTTGCAATGTCCATTCCATAGTTTTTACGCTTTGATGATCGACCTATGAGAAACGCACGCTATACACTTGCACTTATACCAATGCTCCTCTTCCTTGGGGCGGGATGCATTTCATTTTCGAGCAACACCGGCGACGGTGGGATTTTTCTCTCACGTGATCGCGGCGACGCATGGGAACAGCGTGGCGCAATTCCAACGGTAGGCGGTGGTTCGTCGTTAGCAAATACTAATATTCGAAGCATCGTGCAGGATCCGGCAGACCCGCTTGCGTTCTACCTTGGCACCGACGCCGATGGCGCGTTCTATTCGTGGGATGGTGGTGGAACGTGGCAGTCGCTCGGCGCACCATTTGCGCGGGCGCGTGTTGAGGCAGTCGCACTGCACCCGACGCAGCGTTGTTCATTCCTGGTGGCCGCGGGACAGAAAGTATTTCGAAGTGATGACTGTGGACGCAATTGGTCATCAAGCGATTTCGAGGTAGCGGTGACCGCGCTAGCGATAGATCCATCAAGCCCGGGCGTGCTCTATGCCGGTAATGCTCGTGGGGATCTTTTGAAGAGCACGAATGGTGGCGGTAGCTGGCTTGCGACACAACGGCTGAACAATAGAGTGATGCGGATTTTGGCGCAACGCGTTGGAACGACGACGGTGCTATTTGCAGCGACACAGAATCAGGGGATTTTCCGAAGTACGGATAGCGGTAACTCCTGGCAATCGCTCCGCGAGGCACTGCAGAGTTATGCAGCGGCGTTTGAGTACCGCGAGTTGATCCTTGCTCCGAAGAACCCTGGCGTGTTGTTCTACGCGTCGAAGTACGGCGTGCTTCGATCAAATGATAGTGGCGGCTCGTGGAGTCCGGTGCCGTTACTCACTGCGCCAGGAACGGTTGATATCTCCAGTATTGCGGTGAACCCAAACAATACGAACGACATCAATTACGCGACCACATCGACATTCTATCGAACGGCGGACGGCGGGCAGACATGGGAGTCAAAGAAGTTACCGACATCGCGGCAGGTCAGCGCACTTGCGATCGACAGCCGCGGAGAAAGCGTCGTGTGGATGGGTACTCGGAAGGTGAAAAAATAGCACATCGTAAACAGGGGGAAGAATCTCTTATGACACTCGATACGTACGCCCCGGAATTTGAAAAAGCTGTTGACTTCCTGAGACATGAGCTCCAGGCCATTCGCACCGGACGCGCATCGCCGGCGCTCGTCGAGGATATTCTTGTTGATGCATATAATGCGAAGATGTCGGTGAAGCAACTCGCGACGATTAGCGTACCGGACGCGCGTACGCTTCAAGTGGATCCGTGGGACAAGGCAGTGACGAAGGATATTGAGCGAGCCATCCGAATCGCGCAACCGTCGTTGAATCCCGTATCGACAGGGAATAGTTTGAGAATCCCCATGCCACAGCTCACCGAAGATGCGCGCAAGGAGCTCGTGAAAATGCTTGGAAAGAAAGTCGAAGAAGCGAAGCAGCGAGTGCGCAGGGTTCGAGACGACGCCCGGTCGGCAATCATCGAAGCTGAACGCGCTAAGGAACTGTCCGAGGATGATCGCTATCGCCTCCAAAAGAAACTCGATGAGATGTCAGAGGAATACAACTCAAAGCTAAAGTCACTGCAAGAAAAGAAGGAGGTGGAAGTGACGACAATGTAGTAATTGAAAGTCCGAAGACGTAAGGGCGGGGTTCTCCACCCCCGCCCGTTTAGTTTTGTCATTACGATTGAGTCCTTGACAGCGGCAATCTCACATCCTTCCCCCGTGTCATCCTAGTCCATTTCCTGTGTCATTCTGAGCGCAGTGAAGGATCTCAAACCACATTTGTTCCAACCGAAAAACGTGCGAAAAATGGGGACTAGGTCCCTTACTGACACTGTCCGTGTAGGCATGGAAAATCAGTTTGATCTCACACCATTTCCGCAACCAGCAGACCGACCGGTAAAAAGTGGACTTGATACGGTTTCCTTACTATAAGAGTGTATTGGTTGAGAGGTAAGGAATAGAGATCAATGGTGTCTTGATTATTTTCCTTGACAAACGATAGAGGATCTGATATACTTGCTGGTCATCGAATGAGGAGGAAACGATGAGCGCAACGCTCTTTGCAATTGGAAATCTCTGTATAGTCATATTGCTCGGCTGGTGGATCGCCAACAAGAGCGGCGGTCGGCTCGCGGGGGAATTCGGGCCGCAGTTCTGGGGTGCGCTTTCAAAGTTCGTGTACTTCATTTGCGTGCCCTGCCTGCTTATTGCCAAGCTAGACACCTTCCGGTGGGACGCGGAGCAGGGGTGGTTTGTCCTTGAGGCCGTGGTTTCTATCGTGGCCGCGCAGATTTTTACTATTGGGCTGTTCCATGTTTTGCCGTTCGTACGGGAAGACAAGCGAACCATGCAAGCCATCACCTTTCAGTCCAACGCTGTGTTCCTGGGATTTCCGCTCATCGAGAGTATTCTCGGTAAGGAAGGGCTGGATCTGGCTATCATCTTTGCCGGAATCAGCTGGCCGATCGTGAACGCCGCATCTATTGCGGTACTGATCTTCGGACAAGCTGAAACAAGCCAGGCGACAGGCGGCTGGCAACGCCTCCTTCGTGACATTTGGCAGAAGATTCGCCGAGATCCAATCATGTTGGCGTGTGTTTCCGGCCTAATCCTTTCCCTAGTTCGATGGGATTTGCCTTCGAACGTGCGTGAGGTGTTGATGATGGTCGGTGGGCTGACCATTCCGCTCGCGCTTATGATCGTTGGCGCACGGATGAAGCTGACGAATGCGGCCTCAACGCGTATCCAGCTGTTGTCGATCAGCATCGTAAAGCTGATACTGATTCCGCTCGTGACCTGGTTGGTCCTGCTCGCATTCCCGATCACGGATCTTCAACGAAATGTTCTGGTTCTGCTTGCGAGTACACCCGTAGCTGTTTCGAGCGTCCTCATGGTCGAGTTCTATGGAGGTAGGAAGACGCTAGGCGCGAACGCTGTGACAATCAGCACGGTCCTATCGCTCCTAACCATCAGCGCCTTCGCCGTTCTGCTCATCTAAGTACCCACGCCGGCCCGCCACTATTCCTTCGGGAACTCAGCGGGTCGGTTTCTTTTCTGAAGAAACCGTGTCAAGTCCGTTTTTCGTAGTAAAGACTCTCCACCTTCACTCTCTGATTTATTCTTCAACCTCATAGTCTACTTGCCTGGTTAGTTAAATAAGCAAGTAAGAGCGCATAAAACGTGCGCGACATGGATGGTGATGAGGGGCTTGATTCGATTTGGTATTCTAACGATTTTGTGTTAATTTAGAGACGCGAGGAGGAGCGTGTCATGATTGCAGCTATTATTCTGGAAGTAGGATGCTTTGCGGTGGAGGTACTCATCTGTTCGTGGCTCTTTGGGAACGTGGTCATCGGACTACTTGCTGGAGCTATCATGCACTTCTGTGTGAAGAGCTACATGTAGCCAGTCGTGGTGGCCATGCGCGATCGTTTATCGTATGGGTACGAAGCAACGTTGGAAGCCCCTCTGCGCATACTGCGTTGAGGGGCTATAAATTCGTAATGGAAGCGAGGGGGTGGTGAAAAATTGGTACAGGATTTTAATCTGTGAGATATGAGAATAAACAGCGTTGTTTGCACGACCCCTCACTATCGCAGTAGCTCTTCCTTCCGACCCCCCCTCCATCGAAGATAGAGAGGAGGAGAGAGAGGGGGAGAGATGGCTTCGCCACAAAGCAAAACGCGAATCATACCACCTCTTCATCCCTCACCCTCCCTCCCCCCGAGTACGCGGGGGGAGGGGAACAACGGGATACCCCGAAGCACTCGCGCGGGGAGGGAGGGGAACAATGGAGAGATAGAGTGTGAACAGCGCGAAGATATCTAACGTGTGAGAGAAAAGGCAACAGCGGCTGCGTGAGCAGTCGCTGTTTTGTGATTGTATCGATTACGCGTCAAGCGTTTCGATCGCAGCGTCGGCAAGCGCTTGTGCGATGCGACTGAGTTTTGTGTTGTCGATCGTGAGCGCGGTAGGGTCGAACTCATCGTCCTCTGCGTTGAGTTCTGAGAGGTAGTCCTTCGGCACGTCGAGCGCGATCGCGCGGTGCGCGCGCATGAAGTTCGTGGTCACGATGTGATTCGAAGTAAAATACGGATCGTTCTCACGCCAAGCGATGTCATGATTAGTGAGTTGTCTCATGCATGCGTCACGAAGAACCGAATCAGCAATGAGAATATTGTCATCGTCGCATCGCGTAACTACGTCAAGCATACGTCGCTTGTGTCTATGTGTGGGATTGATCCAGACATCGACATACTGTGAGAGTGCATCAGGTGTCTCTTTGACGGCCATGGTGGCTGATTCCTGATCCCAAAATGGCGTATACGGGGCCATGGTGTGGATGTCTAGGAGAATACCGTTGGGTTCTAGCTCGCTGACGTACGATGATGCTAGCTGTAGTACCTGTGTGTGGAGCTCGCGGAGCTGCGCGGTGAGGTCGGAGTGTGCGTGGTGGTGAAAAACATTTCGAATCGCACATCCGGTCACACGATTTCCGTCCACAATCCCTCGCGGAAGGAGGACCTCGATGACTGCAGCGCGGTGGTCGGTCTGATTGGCAATGAGCGATGCAATGCGATGCGCGAGCGCACTCGCACCGGTATCTCGTTCCACGGCGAGGTAGCGCATGAGCGTTCCGAGGTCGGCAGGGCACACTCGAGTGATGATCGGGTAATCACCGAGGAATGCTTCAGGCCCACCGTCATGCGGGCAGGTAAGGATGACGTTCGGGGTCTCATCATTTCGTTCGCTGCCATAGAGTGTCCGTCGGACGCATGTTGACATATGGTGCCCTACGCGGTTTCAATGGCTCGGCACTAGTAAACCACGTTTCATGTTATTTGGCCAGTCGGAATACAAAAATGCAGCCTATTGACTATGCGACAGTTTGATTGTATACTTTTTGTGTTCATTCACAATTGCCTTGTGGCAGGGCGGAGGGAGTAGCTATGCACTGGCAGCTGTTGTTTGTCATGCAGATCATTGCTCAGCCGAGAGTGGTCGCGGTCGACTGCGATCAATTCGTTTCGATGCTGCCGCCAGTCGCTGATGACGCAACGATTGCGTGCGAGAGTGACGGGATGCTGAGCGTCTCAATGCAATGGGACATCCGAGCAGCTGGATTTCGGCTTGGACGATACTGCGGAAACGAGTCGGAGTTTGATGTGCTCGGTGAGGTGGAGCGTCAATTAGCGAAGGATATTCGGGAGCTGGATTCGGTTCGTGGATCCATTGAGAACGCTTCCGCGTTGCTCGCCAATCACGATCCCGTTTCGCTTGTCCCCGTCGACTACACCAGCAAATATTCCGGAGGCGGTTATTCGGATGCGGCCGAGTTTGCAAGTCCGTTCATCGACACGTCGGAGTATCTCAGTAGCTGTACGCCGAGCATCACTCCTGCACAGCAGGAGAACTACGTCGGCATTCGAGCGCAGTTGGGGCCTCATCGACGCCTTGGGTCGCTGCGTTCGTATACACTCGAGTCAGCGATCCATTATAAGCTTGCAGATGTGGTTAAGCAGTACACGAGTGGTGGCGCTATAGTCTGGGATGACTCGCAGTATTTATTCTATCCGCACGCGCAAGAAATAGGCACATTGATTAGGCGCGCAGTCGCGAAGATCCGCATTGTCGCGCGGTACGAGCTTTCCGCAGTGACAACCGGAGTCGGTGCGGAGCCGGTATCACGAGGGATGTCACTTCCAGAGGATCCGATCCATGAATCATTACCAACGCCGGAGCCGTTACCTGCCGTCGTTGAGTCTGAGGACGATTCGGATGATGACGATGGTACGTGGCAGTGTCCCGACATCGACTGTGCGCTCTCGATCGGCGATGTCTCCTATGGCGTTGGTCTATTGACGCCAACGTTCGGCCTTGCGCGCCGCGCATTTGGGCCGTCGCTATTGGGCGAGGTGGAGCTTCCGATCGCGGTTGACTGTTTTGCCGCGTTGCAGTTCAGCATCGCAGCAATGGCCACACTCGGATATCACAATCGGTACTTCATCGGCTCGCAGGAGCAAATGTTTGTTGGTATGGGAGCGGGCCTGCGTGGTCGTTGGTGGAATGATTGGGGTGGAGATCCCACCGGGATCGGCCTCGATCTCCGCTGGATGTATCTCATGCGACTACCGATTAGTGGTAGTGACGATGGCGGATACAACTCGGTTCCGTTTATCGGAGCGAGCTTCGCGCAGGAGTTCGTAGAGCAGGACTCGGTGAACGGATGGGAGGTCCGAGCCGGATTCTTGCCGGTGATTGTCAATGGCGCCAAGGGTGCAACAGTGCTCCTTGAATTCGTATGGTACTTCGGTGGCTCGCGCAGTAAGCAGCTACTGCCTGCAGAGGAGGAAGAGTGATGCGTTCAGTTATACGCGTGGTGGTGTTGTGTGGCTTTGTCGCCGCATGTGGGAATTTCACCTACGTCGACGACAAGG
>JBDRLD010000022.1:0-4168 GCA_043813445.1 Candidatus Uhrbacteria bacterium | reverse complement strand
TGGATTCCGGAGGGTTGAGGACAGCTCCAATGAACTCCATGTCATGGAGGGGACAAGGAAGCTCTTTGCCGCAAGTGGGGCAATACTTACGAAGTTCTTCAAATGCCGGTGAAAGTTGGCGCTCGGTCATAGATGTATCTGTGTCATCGCGAGAAGTTGCAGTCTCATACCACCCCTCCCCCTTGTCCCTCGAGAGACTCGGGATCTCGCTGCGCTCGAAGGGGGAGGCCCGCTCGTGGGTGTCTTTGTACCTCGGCTAGTTTGGCATGGGGCCGACGTCGCCACTGTCGCGGCGTTTGTCTAGGAAGCTGTGCAGCGTGTCCTGGGCTTCCGTGTCTGCCTCAAACTCTTCACCTTCTTGGAGTAACGCCGCAACCTCGGACTCTTGCAAGAGACCACGATGAACCAAATCATCAATGATATCCCGTTCAACGATGATGCGTTGGGTGATGAGTTCGCGAGCAATTTGGGTAGGAATCGTTTTGTCGGGATAGAGCTGGTAGGTATCCACAAGTACCTCTACCGCCGCACGCCCAATTCCCGCACCGGAACGCACGCTTTCTGTTTTCCGATCCACGAGCTTCCCGATCAAATTCCTGATAGTGCGGAAGGACAGCGGAATGCCCTGCGGCTTATCCTCGATGAAGGCGCGCACCTTTGGGAATACCTCGCCAATCAACCAAACGAACTTCTTGCTCATCTCATTGTCGATGATTGGTCGTCCGGCACCATCCTCCACCAACGAGGCGGTCAATGCAATCTCTTCCTCTTTTGGAACATAGTCGACCTGCACCACGCGCCCTTCCGCACGGCTGGCAAGCGGCCCCAGAACCGATGATACCTTGTACTGCTTGCCGACGTTCGCAGTGAAGAACATTTTGGATGCGGCGCGATCCGTTCCGTCTGCGGCCAGCTGCGTGCCGAGACGCACCCACTGCTTTGCATCAGCAATATGGAACCAGCCGGGTCGCTCCTGCTTGGGATCCGTCCCCGCCTCATCATCCGTAGCAGCTTTCGCGGTGAGTAGACCATGCAAGAACGAGAGGTCCCTTGCTTTGTTGAACTCATTGAATAGAATCGAGTTGCCGTGCTGTAGCGCGTGCATCACCAGGCCGGCACGCCAGCCGTTCTCACGTCCGTACTTGTACACCTCACTCGCCAACTGCCCCTGAAATTGCTTGCCAAGTACCTGCTGCAACTCTTCCTTGAACGTTGCCGCGGTCTCTTCGCTCACCTCCTTCAGCTGGCCAACCGCTTCCTCAGTGACACCCAAAAAAGACGAGCCGTATTGTGCAATCCCGCGCTTGAGGAAGCCGACAAGCTGTTCACCATGGAGATCGCTCACGCGCTTCTTGAGCTGCTCATACCGCTCCACCGGATCGTCGTGCACCAACTCTTTGGTACCCCAGAACAGGTAGCGCGTCACATCGCCGGACAGGTCAATCTCTACTAACTTGCGCCCTGTCCGCCGACAGTGCTCCCGTACCGCTGTGGTCTTCCCGGTTCCGGGCGGGCCAACAAGGATACTCCCAAAGAGCGTCATTGGCTCCTCTTCCTCGTGGCGATCCACTTGCTGAAGAAGGCGTTCCGTGGACGGCAGATCCACAACCTCGCGCCCGGCCTGAAGCTGCTCACGGAGCTCCTTGCGCTTGCGGGTGTACCACAACCATCGCACCATGGGGTCTTCCCACCGCTCCTCACGCTCCTCCTCATTTGCTTCAAGTTCCGCCTCCAGTTCGGCGATTGTCTCCGGTGACGACTCGTCCGCTACGATCACGCCATCGCCATCCGGCTCACCACCTCCCGCTGCTGCGTACTCCGCAACCGCCTCATCTCCAAACAACTCGACGATGGTCGCATCGTCAAGCTCCAAGTCTGGCGCAATTCCTTGCTCAGTTGCGCGCGCAACGGAAGTGAGGCGACGCGTTTCCGATATCCCTTTTGATCCAACCGGCACCTCCTGCGCGGATTCGCCGATGCTAATAGAGCGGTGCCTGATCTCATGCCGCAGCTCTCTCGCCTTGTCAGTCATGGATCGAAACTCTCCGGCGCGCTGCTTAAACGAAACAAACTGCCGCCACGCCAACTCCAAGTCCGCCGCTTCCGGGGATTCCCGCAACGCCACGAGTTGATCGCGAAGCTGTTGGTACTGCTTGGCGTAGCGCGTCCGATCGGCCTTCCCCTCGGCTGCCTGCGCCAACCGCTTCATATCCGATGCCGCACGAAGTATGGAACGCACGCTAAGTACCATCCGAAGTCGCTCCTCCACCGGCAGGCGCGCCTCCATAGATGCACTCTCCAACTCTCCTATCCGCTCATGATGCGTTCGCCGCTGGCCCTCCTCACGCGGCGCGCCCTTCCAAAATTCGACCATATATCATCGTTGTTATAACGACTGCACTCCCGCGCAGCCGACGCATGAATGATACGAACATCCTTTGCCCTGTGATTGTACCATCCTGACATGCACCAACGCGCACGCATGAGCAATCACACCAGTCATATCTTGAGGGCAACCCAAAAGTATGCTATACTAAGAATAACAGGTAGTTCGTATTCGCTCCATTGAGTCAATCGGACTACAAAGAATCAACGCTCCCTGCAGCAACCTGACGAGGTATCCTCTTTGCGTAGGGGCGATCCCGTTGTGGTGGCCCGTCCGGACCCCAGTCATCCGACGGGGCAGGTGGAACCCCGCCCCTACGTCAAATCGGGAGCAGACGCAGCAAGTCCGGACCCCGGTCATGCGACGGGGCAGTGCGGGCGGGGACGACGCCACCGCCTGCCCCGCTACGCGGTGGCCCCTACGTCAAATCGGGAGCAGACGCAGCAAACTGACGGGGTATCGACTCGTAGCGAAAAATCAAAGTAAACACCAAAACATGCATTCCGATGCTCAGCTTGCCTGCACGCGCGCGGCGGATGCGGGAGCGACGCGGGTGAGCACGGATACCATCGACACGCTTGCGGACCTAACGCAGTCGTGTCCTCAGATTTCGTTTGCCCCATCACGAGCCTCCAGGCACGGTATGAGTTGGCGTGACTGTCAAGCAACAATCCCTATGGCACCACAGCGCGGTGCCACGCTCGTTAGCGCAGCGGCGTCCCTCGCCGTTGCTCTTATTGCTGTTCTCGCCGTTGCATACGGACTCACACTTGTAGAACATCAGCTTGATTCTCGCACCGCACTCCATCGCGCTCTCGGCATCAACACCGCCTACGCAGCGGAGCAAACCGCGCCACTTCTCATCCGCTCGCATCACATGCCCATCACGGTAGAGGCAGGGGTGATTGTAAACCTTACACTTGGATTCAAAAACCTGAGCGGCCGCGCATGGGAGAAGGGCGGCGCCTCTACCGCTATCCTAGAACGTGCAGACCCGAGCGGTCCGAGCGTTTTCATGGCACCGAACTGGTCAGACACCATGCGCGCGACGTTTCAAAACGAGCAGACGATCACGCATGGCTCACTCGCGCTCTTTTCCGCGAGCTTTCAGGCACCGAGCACCGAAGGGACCTACCGCGATGCGTTCGTACTTCGCACGCTCGACGGCGAGGTGTTGGAAGGATCGCTCAACGAAGTGGAGATGATGGTGACTTCATCGACCTCCGTGGTACCTAGCTCGAGCACACCGAACGGATTCGCGACAAGCGTCTACGGGACCGGCGCATCTCAGGCGGCATATGCGGTAGGTAGCGATGGTGTCGATCCATTCTTCGTCGCTGAGACGATCCGCTACGATGAAGAACCAACTATTCGTATCGGCATCGAATATGTCGAGCCGAAGGACAATCAGTGGTTCCCGCACGTTATCACCTCCAAGAGCAGCTTCCGCGTGATAGAGGAATCCGGCCATGAGGTACTCACCGCTCCGGCGAACGCGCAGATCGCGGTTGACTTCAAACCGTCAGACAATGTTTATCACATCAAGCTTGGTACCGATTGGTACACAGCCGATGAGCCGCTCCGCTTCATTCCTACCACCGAGGGCGCGCTCATGCAGCTCCCGTATTACACGGACAAACTCAGGTGGGAAGGAAATACTGCAGACAATATTTTCCGTGGGATCCTCGAGGTGCGCTACGTGCCGCACACCGAGCGACTTTGGGCGATCAACGAGCTCGGGCTTGAGGACTATCTTCGCGGGATCACGGAAACATGGGACAG
>JBDRLD010000021.1:0-14926 GCA_043813445.1 Candidatus Uhrbacteria bacterium | reverse complement strand
GACTTATCTTTGGCCTCTATCCGGCACGACAGGCCGCGAAAAAGCATCCGATTGAAGCGCTACGGCACGAGTGAAGAACATGGCTATATGCACAACACTCGCCGGCGAATGCCGACGAGTGTTGTTTGTTGTCCAGCGTCTATTAGTTGCGCGTATTTAGTGGAGGGCATCCAATACATCGCCGAGTGCGTCGAGCTCTTCACCGTATCGCGTCCAGTCTCCGGCGCGCTGTGCGCGGAGGGCGGCGTCATAGTGTGCTTGCGCTTGACGAATCGCATCGGTGTTTGTCGGAGTCGCATTGGGTGACGGTGTCGCGCTCCGAGGCGCGCTTGCTCCAGCGAATATACGTGCGAGCGCCGCATCGAACGTCTCTTCCATTGCAATCTTATTCTCGTATGCCACAATGACGCGCTTAAGCTCCGGAATGCGCCCACCCTCAGCACGAATGTAGAGCGGCTGGACGTAGAGGAGTGACTCCTCGATCGGTAGGACGAGCAGGTTACCTCGAATCACCTGGGATCCTCGCTGATCCCAAAGTGAGATCTGCTGGCTAATGTCCGGGTCCTGATCAATACGATTCACGACCTGTTGCGGCCCGTAGACGAGACGCTGTTTCGGGAAGCGATAAACAATCAGTTCGCCGTAGTTTTCGCCATCAGACCGTGCGGCCAACCATGCGGCCATGTTTTGCTTTCCACGTGGCGTGAACGGGAGCATAAGGACGTACTCTTCCTCTGCCTCGCCCGGCAACTTCATCACCAGGTGACGGTGCATTGGGTCGCCGCTCTTGCCGTACGCCGGAATGCGCCACTCGTCCTCCTTGTTGTAGAAGGCCTGTGGGTCCTCCATGTGGTATGTCGCGTAGAGGGATGACTGGTAGGTGAAGAGATCCTCGGGGTAGCGAACGTGTGTGCGGAGTCCTTCCGGCATGTCTTCCAATGTCAGGAACGCATCGGGGAAAATCGCAGCCCAGGTACGGATGAGCGGATCCTCGGCATCCGCAATATACGCGCGCACAGAGCCGTCGTAGGCGTCGATGGTAATTTTTGCCGCGTTACGGATGTAGCTCACACTATCACCCGGGAATTTACTAAAGATGCTCGGCAAGCGCTCGGCATACGGGTAGTGATCCATTGTTGTGTACGCATCGAGCATCCATGTAAGGCGACCATTGTCGCCAATGATGAGGTATGGATCCGCATCGAACTCAAGGAACGGGTATAAGTGCGCGGCACGATCGCGGATGTTTCGGACGAAATGCGCTCGTGAAGTTGCATCGATATCATTCGAGAGCAATACCTTGAGTGAGCCGAAGCGCCATGCGAGCAGCGCTTTGCGAAGGATCGAGTTGACGACGACGCCACCGGTGCCTTCGTAGGTCGCAACGACGTTCTCGTCGCCGGACGGGTAGTCAAACTCCGCATTGGCGGTATTCGTGAAAATGAAGTCGTCGCCTGGCGGATCCACCTCTCCGTAGTAGATTTCAGGACGGGTAATTTCCGGTGCGCCCGCCGATGATGCGGGGGGTAGGTCCTTGATGAACAAGAGCGGCAACCCTTCGGCGGTGACCTCATTGACCGGTCCGAGCGTCAACCCGTAGCCGTGCGTGAAGGAGAGACGCTCATTGATGAATGATCGTGCCGGAAGCGCCGCGGGGTTGAGTTCGCGCGGTGAGAGGAGAACCTGGCGGAGTTCTCCGTCAATGATGTAGCGATCGTTGTCGATGTAGTCGAAATCGTAATAGGTGCGAATTTCTTGGAGCTGTCCAAACGTGTCCAGGAGTGGTTCACGATCCCAGAGGCGAACATTGCGAAGTGTTCCCGCATTGTCTTTGAGATTAGCGGCAGTGAGCGTTGTGCTCGGTGAGGATGGGTCCGATTCTGTCTGAAAGTCGCGCTGCTGAATCGCATCGATGCCGAAAGCGTGCTGCGTTGCGGCGATGTTCCGTTCGAGCGTTGGTCGCTCCTTCACAAGCTCATTCGGGCCAACGACGAGCTTCTGGATTGCGATACCATAGATGCTGCCGGTGATCGCGACAGCGGCGTAGAGGATGATTGCACCGACGAGCATGCGTGCGCGCATGCGAAACACCACAAGGAGCGCTGAGATGGCCACGAGTATCGCGAGGATGACTTCGATGCGGAGGAAAGGAAGAGTCGCGTGGAGATTGGTGTAGCTTGCTCCGACCACCGGCCCGGTCGTCGAGAAGAGAAGCGACGGGATTCCGACAAACCAGGTTTGTGCGGCAACGAGAAGTGCGAGTACGCTCACAAGAAGTGCGAGGTGTGCGCGCGGCCGGCCGGAGACGCTCACGGATGAGCGGAGGCGGGAACGGCGGAGGAACGAGAGGAGACCGCGCACCGCATAGAGGGCACCGGCGCTGATGAGTGCGACGACGGTTATCCAGACGCCAAGCCCGAGCAGTGTTCGAATGTATGGAAGCGTAAAGACGTAGTATGCGATGTCACGTCCGAAGACCGGATCGGCGATGCTGAACGGCACCGCGTTTATGGCGAGGAGATAGGTATCCCACGAGCCGGAGAGCGCAAGACCGGTAAGTGCGGCGAGGGCAGCCGCGATGATCACCGTGAGCTTTGTGAGGTGCGGCCCGATATCCACGACGCGTTGTCCGCGCTGGAGCGGGATGAGGATGCGTGGCGCCGTGCGGTTTCCGCTCAGTGCGACGCGGGTACTGATAAACCAACACACGAAGGTTGCAAGCGCGACCGCCCCACCGACACCGATGCGGGTGATAATCGGCTTAGAGAAGAGCGTCGCAAGGCCGAGTGTCTCAAACCAGAGCCAGTCCGTGTAAAGGCGGACGAGCGTCGAGCTCACACTTACGAGGAGGATGACGACGAGCATGACGATGAAGAGGGGGAGGCGTCGCATATTGGGGTTCAGTGATTACTTCCAGCTGGCCTCATTGTGGCACAGAATGTTGCCGCAGTCAGGTCTTGACGGCGATTGCACGCGGTGGTACGCTCTCGGTGCTGTTCTTTGAACGCGCTATAGACAGGAGGAAGCCATGTTGAAGACGGTGGCAGTGTATATGAGTTTCGCGATCGCGCTCGCGGCATCGTACGGCATTTGGATGCTCTCGAATAGCGAGGATGACGAGATGGTCGAATCGGAATCGCCTGAGAACGATACGGAATGGAAGAAGGACTGGTTCGACGGACGAACCGAGCAAGACGGCGAAATCGTTGTGCGCACTGCACATATCCGGGGCGAGCTCATCGAGGTCGGTTCCGGCAACGAACGCCACTGGATGGTTCCAAGTGAGACGAGATTGATGCACTGGGATCCGAACGACGAGACGTATAGCTCAAAGCTGTGCTCTCTGAATCCGAAAGGCCACATCTGGTTCGAGGGGGTCAATGGAGATTATGTGCAGCTGCGTTACCAATCGTTCGATTTAGTGCGCCTGCATAACGAGTGCAGAAACGGACTGGAGTTCATGCTTCCTCGCGCGATCACACCATCCTCCGTCCGACCCGCACGCATTGTCGACGAATCGCCTCAATCCGTGGATCGCTGTACGCCGCTCGACTTCTGCACAAGCGCCGGGTGCTGCATCGAGGATTTTGTGAGACTTCAGCAAGCGCAAGCACAAGATCCGCAGCTGGAAGCTAAGAGGGAAGACAGCTCGGCCAATGCTGCTGCTCAGGATCCACGGCGGGCCAATGAAAACTGGTCCGGAAGAGGATATGGTACCACAATCCTCTACTGAGGTGCGTTCCCGCCTGGTTTGTCGGCTATGCAGCCCCCAATTCGTTGGGGGCTGTTTCCATACACTGCCTTGACAACCCACACATTCCATGCTATACTAGTATTTCAGTAGGTGTTCGCATTCGGTCCCATGTCCGTCGCGTTTTTGCGTATGGTGCGGGTCCCGGCGAGAGGTCGCCCTACTCGGATCAGTAACCATGCATTATGACAAAGTTGTATATTGGCAACCTGTCGTACTCAACGACAGACGAGAGTCTCCGCGAGGCATTCGCGCAGGCGGGTGCGTCGTTTTCATCGGCACAGGTGGTCATGGACCGCATGTCCGGTCGATCACGCGGATTTGGCTTCGTCGAGTTCGAGGACGATGGTGACGCTCAGGCAGCGATCGAGATGTGGGATGGCAAAGAGCTCGATGGTCGCCCGCTGAAGGTGAATGTCGCGCGCCCGCGCGAGGATCGCCCGGCACAGTTCTAAGTAACACTTGGAAACGCAACACCCCCGAGATTGCTTGGGGGTGTTGTTGTTTGTTTGGCTGGTGATAGGCGGAGAGTTGACAGCGAATACATTATATGCTTCAATAGGGGGTCTGATGTACATGCTCATTTGTAAATCGACTACATCCCCAAAGTGATCGGTATGAGGAGATAGCATGGCAGAGCTGACAGATGATAGAGAGCATATCGTCATCACCTCGGAGAATCGCGCAACCTACGAGCACGTTCGAATCTGTGCGGAACAATCGCGCGTCATGGATCAGCGAACCGTATCCGCCGCCGTACTGCTCGGGAGGAGAAACACAATCCTTCCGTCCCACTGCGTCGCACACACGCGGCGTGACAACATGGACATCTACGTCATCGAGCAACGACCGCGTGTTCGCACGGTGTGTCTCGAGCCGGGTGCGTGGCGTCGGCCCCATAGTCAGAGTCAGCGTGCGTACGCACGACTAATCGAGCAGCGCGTGCATGAGCAGTTTAACTTGACCGAGAATCAGCTCTACTGCCTTCTCTGTTCAGATATACGTCAGTCGGAAACGTTCACGGTCGCGTTCCCGTTCGTCATTCTTATCGCGAGATTCAGCAAGGGTGTGTTACATCGGTGCAGCATGTTCTATCGCAATCATCCACTGGCCTCTGCTGAGGACAGACTCTACTATGCCGACCTGCCGAATGTGACGAAGCATGGTACGGTCTGCCTGAGCATGGGCATGCACTTCAAGTGCGGGACACGCGATACACAATCGCCATTCGATCAGATAGCACACATCGAGGAGCTTCTCTGGTCGAGTTCTTGGGGAGGGAGTATGTGGGCGCCGTACTTTGAATATGGTCATCCTGATGCGGTGTGTACGCCTTGGGATTGGGTGCTAAGCACCAGAAAGAATCCAGAGTTCATCCTCTCGGTTCCGTGGACTGAAACGAAGTGGACACTCGGCTCCATGCTGTCGTTACTTCGTGACAACGAAGATGAAAGAACGAATACAGATAACGGATGGGACTGGGAGAGACACATCGAGCGCGAGGTAAAGCGGAAGGTGCCAACGGCGTTCGAAGAGCTCAAGCGACGAGTGCAGTGCACTTGATGGTGCCGCGGTGCGGTCGCGTCGAGTACATAGCCGGCCCCCTGCGGGGCCGGTTTCATTTCCGCCACGGGCCGGCCCCCGTCAGCTTGCCGCGTCTGTTCCCGATTTGACGTAGAGGCGGTGGCGTCGTCCCCGCCCGTCCCGTTTCGCGTTCGTCCTACACCACACGCGGGCGGCCATAGAAGACCGCCCCTACGAAGTCAATTCCTGACGTAGGGGCGGGGTTCAATCCCCGCCCGTCTTGCTTCGCGTTCGTCCTACACCACACGCGGGCGACCTACGCGGATCCTTCGCAGACTCCCTCCAGAGGCGGGCAGGCAGGACAGGCTCTGGGATCGCCCCTACGTGGAGAGGACACCCCGTCAGCTTGCAGCGGGGAGCGGTTCATTTTTTGGTGGATTGGCTCAGGAAAGGCGAGAAATTGTTGTTTTTCAGGACTTGACAGGTTTGGCATTCCGTGCTTTAATAGAACGTCTGGTGCGTGGGCCTACTTGGCCATGTATCGGTGCACATTTCAAGAAGAGATGTTGAAGTATCCAAGCTCGAACCATGGCAGGAGTGATCATGGACAGCATGCGAATCGTGGTGACCGCAGATGGCACCGCAACGTACGGCAATGGAACAGATAAGGGGCGGCGCGGGGTCATGGACTCACTGCGCGCGCTCATCAGCAAGCCGACGGAAGTGTCGGGGGGCATGGTCCAAGATGTACGCGCCGATGCAGCGATGCTTTGCTCAGACATCGATCTCGCGTTTCTTCCGGAGGCGTGCCGCATGCACGAATGTGCCGGCGAAATCGACATCTACGTCACCGAGCACTTGCCGACGGTTCGGAGAACCGTATGGAGTGAGGCGCTCGCCGCCGAGCAGTGTGGAGATCGTACGGAGTTGTGCAAACGACTTCTACGCAGCGATGCGAGCTGCAAGGCCTTCAGTACGACCGAAGCGGAGCTCACGCGGAGGATACTGCACGCCGATGGCCCGCAGGAGTTCTATCTCGCGACGCCGTACGTCGTGTACGTCCATCGATTCGCCGAAGGAATACATGAGCGAAGCTACCTGTTTTTCCGGAACGCACCGGTGCGGAGCGCTGAAGATGCGCTGTGCTACCCGTGTTGCGGGAACACCGATAATTTCGGACGAATCGGCATCACCTCATCCGGTGTCGACCGCGTGGCGCCGATTGAGGCGCAGGCGTTCGCGGTAGAACAGCTCGCGTGGGATGGATGCTGGGAGCGCGTGAGTGCCGACGAACGGCACTGTCCGAAACAAATCGCGACGCCGTGGGACTGGGCGCTCGAGACCCAGCGAGATCCGCATGGCGTCCTCGCGTTCTCGTGGGCCACGTTCCCGACCAAGATCGGTGAGATCGTCGATCGGCTCCTCTGTGTGCGCGACCGCGAGCGGGATCCGCTCGACATCGCCATCAAGGCACCGACCGCCTTCGAGCTCCTACTTACGCGCGGGTTCGCCGATGTGCTCATCGTCGACGGGGAGGAAGCATGACCGATCGCACGGAGACGGAGCGAATCACCATCACCCCCGATGACATTGCTCGATACGAGCGACGCATGGTGCTCTCCGGCGGAACGAGCGAGGAGCAGTCACGCGTTATGGATTGTCGCACCGTGGATGCTCGTGAGCTACACGGACGGCAGCACCTATTACTTCCGTCCCGCTGCGTCGCACACGCGCGACGCGATGACGTGGATGTCTACGTCATCGAGCAGCGTCCAACCACGCGCACCGTCTTCCTCACGACGCGCATCTGGGGGCGGACAGAAAACTACGATATGGTCGAGCAGGAGCTCGTCGAGCAACGGGCATATGAGGTTCTCGGCATGACCGAGCAAGAGCTGCGCAGTAAAATCCTGGCGCGCTCGAGCAGCACATCGCAGACGTTCACTCTCGCCTTTCCGTACGTCATCCTGATGACGCGGTTCAATAAGGGCGTGTTCCATCGTCTGCATATCTTCTACCGAAACGACACGATCACCTCGGCGCGTGATCAGCTGTACCACGCGAACATGCCAAACATGCACGATACCGGACTCGTCTGTCTGAGTATGCGTGAGCACTACGCGTGTACACCCAACGATCTGAAATCGCCATTCACACAACTCGCACGAGTCGAGGAGCTCCTCTGGTCCGGAACCTGGGGAAGCGGTGCATGGACGCCGTACTTCGAAAGCGGGCATCCGCCCCCGGTGCGAACGCCCTGGGATTGGCTGGTGAACACGCGCAAGGACCCGGAGTTCATCTGTCTGGTCGAGTGGAGACCCACGAAGTGGACGCTCGGAGAGGCAGTCGAGATGCTCCTTGCTCGCGAGGGGTGTAGGGGCTATACGACGAGCCGAGATGATGTGCTCTCCAGTGGGACGTGCCGTGCGCACCCGGAGTCATTCCAACTCCTCAAGCAGCGCATGCAGTGCGCCGAATCACTCAGCGATCGTGAGCTGGAACGTCGTGCAAGCTAACGCGCACCAGTGACACACAAGACCACCCCGATTCGTCGGGGTGGTTTCACGTTGTCATGTAAGCCACCTGTCATTCCGAGGAGTATTTCTTCCCGTGTCATTCTTAGGAACAGCTCACCCAGTCAGAACTTCTAGTCATTTCGAACAGCGGGAGAAATCTCACAACACCGCGTACTGTAGGATACATTCTCACTTCCTTGAACCCTGCTCTGTGGGTGTACCGTCTGAGATTCTTCGCGTTGCTCAGAATGACACATTTGGGTTGTCATCGCGAGGAATTCTTCCTAGAACGACGTGGCGATCCGGTTCACTGGCAACGGGATTGCCGCGCTCGGCCACGCCTCACTCGCAATGACATGGGTGTATGTGTGTCATTCTGAGATGAAGGCGCTTCTTAGTCCCAGCCTAAGCCCGCCCGAGGCGGATGATGACAGCGGACGGGCAGGATGACGACGGGGGTGGAGATGGTAGACAGGAATGGTACGGATGACACGCACAAACAACACCCCATACCCCACGGCTGTGATCGACGAGCAGGTACTATCAAGCCACCCCGCATTGCGGGGTGGCTTCTGATTGTCTTACTTCACGCCGCAACGTTGGCGTCAGTATCTTCCGGGAGGTCTTCTGCTGATTCTTTCTCGCCACTCGCGCGGACCGGAACCTTGTCCATGGACTCCTTTGCGCTGATGGCTTCCTCGATGGCTTTGCGAATTTGTGTAATAAGCTTCGGATTCGAGCGAAGGAATTGTCGGGCCTGCTCGCGTCCCATGCCAAGCTTGATATCTTCCCCATCTGCATCTGCGCCACCCGGGTAGCTGTACGAGTTTCCGCGTTTTATGATGACGCTCTCCAATACGCCAAGATCAATGAGATCGCCGGATATCGACATGCCCTCGTTGTACATGATATCGAACTGGCACTGGCGGAACGGTGGCGCAACCTTGTTTTTCGCAATTTTTACCTTGACAATGTTGCCGATGATTTTGTCGTTCTGTTTGATCTGTGCCGAGCGACGTACCTCGACGCGGATGGATGAGTAGAACTTGAGTGCATTCCCTCCGGTGGTAGTTTCAGGATTACCAAACATGACTCCAATCTTGACGCGGGTTTGGTTGATGAAGATAACACAGGTCTGCGTCTTCGAAACGAGACCGGCAAGTTTTCGGAGCGCCTGGCTCATGAGTCGCGCCTGAAGACCGACGTGATGATCACCCATGTCTCCTTCGATTTCCGCCTTTGGAACAAGTGCTGCAACCGAATCAATGACGATAACGTCAATGCCAGCGGAGCGGACGAGCGTTTCGACAATATCGAGAGCTTGCTCTCCGGTATCTGGCTGGCTAATGAGAAGCTCTTCAACGTTTACCCCGATGCGTGCTGCATACTCTGGGTCAAGCGCGTGCTCCGCATCGACAAATGCGGCAATACCGCCAAGACGCTGTGCCTCCGAGATGACATGCAGTGCGAGGGTGGTTTTCCCGGAACTTTCCGGACCGTACACTTCAATGATGCGGCCGCGTGGAAATCCTCCAACGCCAAGCGCAAGGTCAAGAGAAAGGCACCCGGTGGTGATGCTCTCCACCTCAAGTTTCCGTGCTTCACCAAGGCGCATGATGGCACCATCACCGAACCGCTCCTTAATCTGACTCACCGCGTCCCATGCGGCCTTGGATCGCTCATCGTGTCTTGATGCTGCTGTTTTTGCCATACGTTCATTATTCTTTCCACAGGGATAGACACTACTGTACCACGTGTGGAGTCGCAATCCACCCCCATCCAATTTCTCTCGGGGTCGATACTCCGTCAGCTTGTTGTGTCCTTTCCTGATTGACGTAGGGGCCACCGCGTAGCGGGGCAGGCGGTGGCGTCGTCCCCGCCCGTCTTGCCCTGTGTTCGTCCTACACCACCCGCGGGCGGCCATAGAAGGCCGCCCCTACGAAGAATGGGCTGGACCTCGTAGGGGCGGGGGACAACGCCACCGCCCCTACGTCAAATCGGGAAATAGGATAAATCGCCAGCAGAGAGGACACCCCGTCAGTTTGCTGCGAGGAGAATTCAATCTATACGAAAACTCCCCACTATTCGGGGGAGCTTTCGGAAGCTATTAGCGAAGGGCAAGCGGAGCGTTCGCGGCATGGACGTGGATGGTTCGCTCCACGTGCGCGGCACGGCTGTGGCGTCGATACGACTCTATAGCAATAGTATTCACTCCGGGAAGAAGAACTATGTCAGCGCTGAATGCGCCGCCCGAGTCCGGCGTGTACTCTTCACCGTTGATGGTGATGGTCGCCCCCGGCGCGGTATTCCCTTCAATCGTGATAATTCTGCTTGTTGTTGAAAGGAGGTTGACCGGTGTTGAGATGGTAAGCGGCGGTGGGGTGCGTACCGAAAGAATTCGGAATCCGAGCACGCCGAGAATGACAACCGCCACCCCAGCGACTGCGAGACGTCGCACGAGGAGCGGAGCATCGTAGAGTGGTAAGCGACGCTGCATGGTCATAAGTGGCCAAATTGTCAAATAGTCAAATTGTCACAGTATCAGGACCTAGTATATCAACAATTTAACAACAGAGCACTTTGTCAATTATTCTTCCTCTTGTTATAGGACCTAGTATATCAACAATTTAACAAAGAGCACTCTGGCAATTATTTTTCCTCTTCGTCTTCATCGTACTCTGCTTCTTCAATTTCGTCTTCCTCGTCATCGTCCACACCATCCTCATCTTCTTCCTCCTCGTCATCTTCGCTGCTGCCCTCGTCCCATGTATTTTGTTCCTTGTCCGCTGTCTTCTGCTCGTCCTCGCCGTACACCTCGCGTGGCTTCGCACCATCAGCCGGACCAATAAAACCTTGTTGTTCGAGAATATCGAGAATTCTAGCCGCGCGAGAATACCCAATTTTCAGGCGGCGTTGAAGCATGGAAGCGGATGCTTTTCCAGCCTGGAGAATAACGTCCTTCGCCTCTGCGAGGAGCGGCTCGTCTTCGTCGTCTTTCCCATTCCGATCGGTAAAGGCGATAATTGGTTGCTCGGTCACCTCATCATCGTACAGTGTAGTGCCGCTTTGCTCGCGAAGGAAGTCCACGACGCGTTGGATTTCATTGTCGGATACGAATGTACCCTGAATTCGCTTCGGCTTACTAAGTTCTGCGGTGGTGAAGAGCATATCTCCGCGACCGAGGAGGCGTTCTGCGCCAACGCCATCGAGAATGGTGCGGGAGTCTGTTGATGATGCGACCGCAAACGCGATACGGGATGTGATATTTGCCTTAATGAGTCCCGTTATGACATCGACACTGGGTCGCTGTGTGGCGAGGACGAGGTGGATACCAACCGCGCGCGCCATCTGTGCAAGGCGAATAATTGCAGATTCAACATCGGAGGCCGCCACCGCCATGAGGTCGGCGAGCTCGTCCACCACAATGACGAGATAGGGAAGGCGATCTTCTTCCTTTCGTACGCGGTTGAATGCCGCGATATCACGTTTTCGTTTACTCGCGAGGAGTTCAAAGCGTCGATCCATTTCCGCAATCGCCCAGCGGAGTGCGTGGATGGTCTTCTTTACGTCCGTTATGACCGGAGTGAGCAAGTGTGGAATACCGTTGTAGATCGGGAACTCGACACGCTTTGGATCCACCAGAATGAGCTTGAGATCGTCAGGCCCATTCGTATAGAGGAGCGACATGAGAATGGTGTTCAGCATGACCGATTTTCCGCTACCGGTTGCGCCAGCGACAAGGAGGTGCGGCATGCGCGTCATGTCTGCTGTCCAGACATGGCCAGCCACATCTTTGCCAAGTGCGATGGTAAGCGGCGACTTCGACTCGCGGAATGAGGGAGATTCGAGCCCCTCTCGGAGCCGAACGACAGCAACCTTCTGGTTTGGAACCTCGATTCCAACCAGTGACTTTCCCGGGATCGGCGCCTCGATGCGGATTGGATGTGCGGCAAGTGCGAGCGCGAGATCGTTCGCGAGCGTCGTGATGCGCGAGAGCTTGACCCCATCTGCCGGACGAAGCGAGAACTGGGTGACGGTTGGACCCACGCGCACATCGGCCATTTCAACGTCAATGCGGAAATTTTCCAGTGTTCTTCGGATGATTTCCTGTGCGGCTTTAATGTCCCCGCTCGTCGGCTTTCCAATTTCATTAGAAAGAAGATCGAGCGGAATTTCTACTCGTTGGCGGTGCTTGCGTGGGCGTCGACGTGCCGGAGCAGCAAACGCATCCGCGCTCGTGGCTCGATCGGTTTCCTCGTCATCCTCAGCGTCTTCCTCTTCCTCTTCCTCATCTGTTTCGTCCTCCTCCTTTTTTTCTTCTTCAAGCGCGCGCTCTGCGAAGTTCGATTCTCCATCATCATCGTGGTCACGATAGCGTTCCGCGGCGCGCTCGAGGCGTGCTTCGCGTCGGCGTTCGCCAATCGCGCTCAATACGGCCTGCACGCGTGCGAATGAGAGATGGAACGCAAGGAATGCACCAATGATGGTGAGCGCGATGAGAATCACCACAGAGGCAATCGGTCCGAAGAGTTGTACAAGCGGCGTGGCGAGTACGAGTCCGAGGTAGCCACCACCGTCTGCAATGGTCGGAAGTGTTGTCGCTGCGTGCGGCCCAAGGCGAATATGGAGGATTCCGGTGAAGCTCACCGCAAGTACAGCCAAGCCAATAAGCTGGAGGATGCCAAATTTTGGGCGACCGACGCGAAGGAGCATCGCTGCCAGTATTAAGAGAAGGAGTGGCACGAGGAATCCTGCAATCCCGAACAACGCGCGAAGCCAAACGGCAATCGCGTCGCCTGCGGTACCGGCGACACCTGCAAACGAGAGCGCGCCGATAATGCCACACGCAAAAAGCAGCACCACAACGATGCCGTGTCGTGTTTCTGCAGAGAGTCGTGGAATTTCTTCAACGTCCTCCTCCTCCTGTTTCCGCCGTGTGTACGTGCGTTTCGTTCGTCGCTTGCGTGCCATACGCGTATCTCTCCCCATTCTTCAAGAGGGAGTAAGGGGCTGATTATGCCAAACTTACAAATGTTGACCATCGATTGCCAATTGAGACTGTAGAAAATGTGCAAAACTTCACTCCGTATGTCATTTCGATGCTTCCTAGTCCGCCTAGGCGGGAGTCCGAGGAGAGAAATCCCATCCGTTTCAAAGGATTGTAGCGTGTGAGATTCCTCGCGGAGTTCACCCCGACCGAAGAGTCGGGGGCTCGGAATGACAGTTTTCTAATGTCTCAGCAACAGACCTCTGATTCATTGTACACCGATGTTGCGCACAACGTGAAACCACTCCATAGAAATGGAGTGGTCGATGACTTGCCGTGCTGTGTTGGCAGCTAGGGATTTCGTGTGGCTACTTTGGCTGCAACGAGATCAAGTTTCACCCACGCTCGTCCGGTCAATAACCCCGGATCACCGGTGTAGCGCGTCACGGGAACGCGAAGTGATTGTGAGCGCGCGCGGTCGGTGAGATCGTCGGTGTCGTGGAAGATGACGATTGCTTCGTCTACGCGAACCGTGAAGGTTTTTGCGGGTGGGTAGGTGATGACACCTTGGAGGACGAGCTGGCGGACGCATTCGGCCAGGTTGAATCGGGCGTGGAACGTAGCCCAGCGCTCACAGTCGCGATCATTGCGATCGTTGGCTTCGCCGTATGCGTAGACCGTCTGGTTGAGGAGGAAACACTGGTTGGTAAAGATGGGTTCGAACGGTTCGAATACTCGCTCGACACACGGATCACACGCCGCGATGATGATGGCGCAGGCCAGAATAACGAATGCTCCTCGCAACAGGCCGAAGAGGCATCTTCTCCGCGTAGGGGCGATCCCGTCGTGGTCGCCCGTCCGGATGGGCGGTGACAACGCCACCGCCCCTACGTCAAATCTGGAACAGACGTAGCAAACTGACGAGGCATCGACCCGCAGTGGAACGAATGGACGCATGGTTCCTCCTAAAGAACGGTGCGGCTGCATCGTAGCTCGGGCGCGCGGTGGTGTCAAGCGCATAACGTGAACGCCCCCACCCTTCGAAAAGGGTGGGGGCGTGTCGGTCAAAGGACGGCGCTACTCATGCCGCATCCCGCTCCTCGATCGTCATGGAGGGGAGCTGTGCAGGAGCGCGCCTATCTCGTATTGCGTAGTGCACGCAACGGCAGTTCCCGCACTGCGCTTTGTTCTTCGCAGCGATGATCGCCGCGGGATCGCGCAGGAATTCGATCGCCTTGGGCAGTGTGACTGCCGCGTGGTGGAAGCGACCATGGCAGGTACGGGCGTGTGCGCTGAGCTCTTTTGGCGACGGCGCGTGGTCCAGCCGTGTACCGCACACATTGCACGTCCATGCGGTTGTCGGTACGTCGCCGGCGAAGAATACCTTGGAGATGAGCTTCGCCACGTTGCCACCGAGCTTACTTACGCGGTGTTTCGTGATGACGATTTCATCGCTGCCAAGCCCGGCCTCGATGGTGTACGCACCGTTGCCGGTGCTGAATCGCGCGTGGATACCGCACCCGCCGCGACCACCCTCTTCGATGTGGTGCGCGCGCAGGGGCTGCCCGCCAAACGAGCAGACGATGACGCCGTATCCGGTAGCGCCGGTGAACGCACCGCCGTGTTCGGCGACGCTGAGGTAGCAGTCCGGCCGATGCTTTCGGATCGCGTCTGGGATCGGGTAGTTCCCATCCCCGCGTTCCGCGAGTTCGACGAAGATGCCACTATTCGCCGCATGTGCGCGGAGACCGAGCGCGCGGAGTTCTTCCGCGAGCGCCTCGGCTCCGTCACGGATGCGGGCGACAACACCCAACGCATCGTGGCGCACGGATCACTTCCCGTCCCGCCGGATGCCAAGCACGCGCTCGATGTGCGCCTGCATGCTCCGCAGGCGCGGGTGCACCCACAGCGCGTTGGTGACGAACAGCTTTAGCTCGTCGTCGGTCGCATCTGCGTCGACGATGTCGTCTGCGGTCTTCGTCTCGATGCAGAGAAGCGGAACCTCATCCGCGTTCTCGTTGTCGTAGAACCGGTCCGCGAGCCTGAGCAGCAGCTCGTTGAACTCTGCGATATCGATCTCCTGGCTTTTCTGCTCGTCATTGAGCTCGTCCTGCAAGAAGAACTTGTACTTCCGCAATGCGGGAATGA
>JBDRLD010000020.1:0-15238 GCA_043813445.1 Candidatus Uhrbacteria bacterium | reverse complement strand
GAATTACTCGTTTGCCGACACACTCCTAGGGAGCGATGCCAGCGGCTCGATGCGGATGGAGTCGCACGCACGTTGGCGCATGCGGATGTGCTCGTCGTTCCATCGCTTTGTGACGAGAATCAGCCGAGCGTGATTCTTGAGGCGTTCGCACACGGAGTTCCGGTGGTCGCGAGCCGCGTAGGCGGTATTCCGGAGCTCGTTGATGACGGACGGACGGGTATTCTCGTGGATCCGGGCAGCGTGGAAGACCTTGTCCGTGGGCTCCGTGCGTGCATTGAGGGAACACAGGCGCTCCGAGAGATGCGATCTGCGTGCTTGGAGCGGGCGGAGCGTCAGAGCGGTGGGGTGGTTGCGCGCGCCTACGAGCATGTCTATACTACCGTAGCAGCGCAGTAACCGACGATACTATGCCCCTCCAGGAGAGTCCGTGGGACAAATTTGCGAAGGAGGACCCAATGTTCTATATTACGACCCGCTCGAAAGAGCGGTGGCGTGAGGAGGATGCATTTTGGAAATCGGGAGAACGGACGACGGATTTTATCTGGCAACACCTCGCGCCACACATTCGTACGCATCGCGTTGCGGTGGAGATCGGGTGCGGCATCGGTCGGCTCGCCGTGCCGATGGCGCGGCGGTTTGTTAATCTGAAGGTGGTGGATGCATCTCCCTTCATGCTCTCGAAGCTTCAACAGCGGTGTGGTCAGTACGGGGTCGGAAATATTTCATGTTACCTCCCAGCGCAGGACTGGTGGAGCGAGCCGGTTGATTGTGTGTATTCCGCACTAACGTTTCAGCATCTCGAGTCGTTTGCGGAGATTGAGAACTACGTAGCGAAGATTTCGCGGTGCCTGCGCGGCGCTGCGTTTTTGCAATTTGACGCTCGTCCATTGGGTACACTCAGTGCTATGAAACGATACTTGCCTGATGATCTCTTGCCAAGGATGCACCGACGCGGAATCCGGCGCATTCGTCGTCACCCGCGCGAGCTTCGCGCGCTATTCCGTGCATACGGATTGCGTACCGTGCAAGAGCTTGATGAGCGGAGTGCCCTCCATGCGTTTATCCTTACGAAGTAGATGTCCCCGCGACGCGTCCATCCCCACACTGTATTGATTGATAAATGCAATCACCGCCCCGATATTGGGGCGGTGATTTACTATGTAGCGCTTCCTATTCCATCCCTTCGTCTACATTCCTCCGCGCTCTTCGGCGTGCATTTTGTGCATCGTTCGATAGCCGGTTGACCAGTCGCGCGGTCGTATGGAGCCGGTGAAGGAGGAGCATGAGTTGCTCCCATGTCGCATCATCGACGTATGGTCCCTGCGTACGCTGCGCGATGGTGTGTTCGAGTTCGGTAAGCGCCGCTTGACTGGCGGTGATGGCATCGAGGAGTCGTCGGTCTTCATCGAGAATGTTGAATTGTGTGGTGAGACGTTTCCGTCGTTGGAAAATGATGAAGGTGATTATTGTGGCAATGAGGGCAAGAGCGAGAATGAGAATTGCCCATGCCATAAAAACGAATTGCGTGGTGTACGCGATGGAGAAGTCGACACGCACGGTTGTTTCATTTCCTGCGCGGTCTACTGCGGTTACGATGAGGCGGTGAGCACCCGAACGAAGCTGTCTCGCCGTGTAGCGGCCGGAGCCATCGTCAGCCCACGGTTCGGGCGTGCGGTCGTCCACGGAGACGAGGACATGGTCGATGCCGGAGAGCGCGTCCGAGGCGGAAATAGTGAAGACCGGTCGCGGATCGGTTGGATCATCAGAAGGAACAGCTCGAACGTCGAGCTGTTCCGGCGGCGTACTATCAATGTTGACGCGAAAGCAGCTCGTCGCACGCTCCCCACGCGGACCCTGCGTAATGACGTGGTAGTAGTGAGTGCCATCCGGCAGTTGCTCGGTGACAGTACGCGTTTCCGGATCGAGCGCGGCACTCGGCGTGCTGACGGGTTCGTCGCTAAATTCGCCGTGTAGTGCAGTTACGTGGTCCGGAATGGTGAGATCAAGTCGCACGTCCGGGCGGGCGTACCACACCGATTCATTCGGATGGGTTGGCGAGCCGATGGTCGGCATCGGTACTTCCACGGATGGCGGGGCTGCCGGTGCTTGCTCGGTGATGCGAATGGTGGTACCGCTGCTTCCAGTTAGAATGTTCGTTCCAAGACCATCGTTGGCGAGGACGGCAGCGCTCGTAATGGTAATTGGTGCGCTCCCTACACGTTTAGCGCGGAAGGTGATGGAGAGGATGTGTCCGCTGCTGCCAGTGAAGCCGGGAGTGAGGACAATGCCCTCAAGGCGGGCCGTACCGTTCGTGTTTGAGAACGATGGGTCATGAACCCAAAAATCGACGATGGAACCGGCGCGGGAGACGTTCGTCACCTCAAGGAAATCACTTGGAAATGCAATGGCCGTATCAATGGCGTTCATCGCCTGTTCGGTTGATGCGACACGTACACGCACCGTCGATGTCCCTCCGATAGCGATTGTCGGCGCGGACGGTGCGAGGTGCACGGTTGCTGCAAGAGCGGAGTACGGGAGGAGGAATGCTCCGAGTGCAGCGGCGATGATGATGCGAGTTCGAATGCTCATGAACGTCGTCGGTTGCGTGTGGCGATATACGTGGTCAAGAGTATGAGCGCGGCGAGGATGACGAGGATGAGCGTGAGTAGTCGCGGCGATGATTGCGATACGACGCGCGTGTTTCCGGCGTGGTCGGTCGCGCGAATTGAAACTGTTCGGAGGCGCCACTGGTCATGAAGCAAATACGGGCTCTCGGTGGATTTCCACGAACCGGTGGCTGGCTTGGTCCAGAGTAGGTGCTCTTGCACTTCGTACTGCGCAACGCCAGTTCCCTTGTCCTGAGCGATAAATGAGAGGAACCATTTCCCGTCGAAAATGTTTGGATCGCGAGCAATGGTGAGTGTGAATAACTCCGGTGGAAGCGTGTCACGTTCTAGCGCGTCGATGGTCTCTGGCTCCAAACCGGTGCGGCCTTCGTTGATGACGATGCGTGCGGTTGGATGGCGGACAGCGAGCTCACTGCCCTCGCCATCGTTCGCAAGAATATGGAGATCGTCGAAGGTGATCGTAGCGCTGCCAGTGTGAACCGCATTGAAGACGAGCGTGAAGAGCTCGCCATTGTTTCCGGTGTACCCACCTGGAACAATTCCTGCAAAACGGACACGTCCCGCGGGTTCTGTCTGCGGACGTTCCACCCACATCGAAACAAGCGATGAGCCGGTAAGCACGCGCTCGAGATGGAGGAGGGGATTGGAGTAAACGATGGTTCCCTCAATCGCATTGATTGCCGCTCCGTCAGTGTCGATATTCACGCGCGCCTCTACGGTTGCGTGCTGCGTAGGTATGCGCGGCTGAACTGTCGTCGTTACAGACACCACCGCAAAAACCGGCCGTGCGAAACCAATGCAGGCGAGAGCGATAACGACGGTAGCGATGGCACGGTGAGGAATTCGCATGTGTCCAGTTTCTTGTTCCTTGTCCTATGTCCCTTGTCTTGTGTCCCCAGTCATCTGTCAATTGTTTCTTGTCCCATGTCCCTTGTCCTCTGGCTCTTGTTTCTCTATCAACAGTATCAATCACGCGTCACTGTTTCCATGGTATCATGTATGAGAAGAGGGTACTGACGATCCATTATGCACGTGTCGTCAGTGCAACAAATATGCGTCGGGGAAGTTATCACACAAAACTGATTCGCTGCGTTTGTGTTGTTTTGATTTCTGTGAGCTGGGTGTTCCCCGGCTGGAATATCGTTTTGCAAAATAACACGGACTGGTATCAACAGGTGGAAGCGGCAGATGGTGGGGGCACAAATACTGTTGGCCCTCCTTCTGTGGCGGTGGATTCAACCGGCAACACGTTCACTTTTACGTACACCGGCGATGCGACAAAGGACTCCGGTGGGATGACCATTGCAGTTCCTTCGGGTTGGTCGGCGCCACAGGGGGACAGCGGTACTGCCGGATATACCACTGTCAGCTCCTCTGGAATCGCCGGGACCGTGCAGAACGCGCTTGACGCGACAACCAATTGGACCGCAGGAAATCACATGACTCTTTCGGCTGATACGAGCGATTATAAGACGAGCACGGGATCGCTCTCGAACGATATTGTTGCGCAGGCCGTCGCGAATGAACAGTGGTATTACAGCAACGCCTCCGCACAAAACTGGGGTACCAACAACGGAACTGGGAATCTCCATGTTGGAATGTGGTTGAAATCGAGCGTCACAACTTCGCTCGGTGATCTCGACTGGCAAGACGATGATAGTGAGGGTCTCGCGAGTGTGTTAGACAGTATAGATATTGCTGCGCTCACTGCCGATACGTGGACATATACGTCTGTGATTTTAGGTGCCACCTCACGCCTATCGATAATGTCGTACGGCTTGAAATACATCACTGACTTTGGAGCGGCAACCGTGAAGTTAGACGACGTCTCGAGCATGTTCGATGATGCTGAGGTGATAACAAACTGGTCGGGAGATACTAGCGTCACCATCTCGTCTCTCACGAGTGGGCAGCAAGAAGGTAATGCGGGAATTAGATGCACCTATGCGGACGGTGTTGGAATCGGAACAAGCGGGGACTGCCATCGCTCCAAAACAGGGTCAGGAACGGTCGGGCAAGAAACGTTGGGAACCGGCACGACTTTCAGTTTTTGGATTCGGTCCAGTGTGGCAACAGACACCGGTGATTTCGACTGGGTGTACGACGACAGTGCTACCTTTTTGAGTCCCATAGAGAGTCTTGACATTCCTGCCCTTTCAGCAAATACTTGGACGTACGTTACATTGTCGGCGGCATCATCGAGTAACACCATTGTAAAATCGTGGGGCGTGCGGCAGCAGGTGGACAAGGGTGCACTCACGATAGACCTCGATGCCATGGGCAAGGTGTTTGAGGCGGGCGATGCAACTACGAGCTGGACCGCGACGGAAGCGGGGAATCAAACGCTGAGCGCCGACACAGGCACGAAGAAAGAAGGCACCGGATCACTTCTGAACACGATTGGTGCCGGAGCCGATGCGGGTGATAAATGGTGGGAGACTTTCGGTTCTGCACAGGATTGGTCTGGCTACACCAATGTGGGTGTGTGGGTGCGTTCCAGCGTCAATGCAAATTCCGGTGACTTGCAATTCGAATACGACGACACGGATAAACTTGCGAGTCCGATCGCGACGTTAGACATTGGTGCGCTTACAGCAAATACTTGGAGTTATCAGAAATTAGCACTAAGCGGTACACGTACAAGCGTGAAGAGTTATGGAATTAAATACACCACAGACATCGGCGCGGCAAGTGTGTACCTTGATTATGCGTTAGTGGGTCCCGGACTACCGACATTTTCTGGTTCTGGTCCATGGTTAATTAATGTTGTTTTTCTTGCACTGGCAAATACTGAAACCGTGATCGTGACATACGGTTCCGGCGGCGGTGCCACCGGTGTTACTGCTCCGAGCGGCGCGACGGTTGATACGTTTACGACACAGACACGCGATGCATCTGATGGGACATTGACGAATATTTCGAGCTCGCCAACGATCGAAGCAGTGGCGGCGCCGGTATTGGCAACGCTTACCTTTACGATCTCTGATAACGCCATTGGTTTTGGGACACTAAGCACATCCGCGGCGACGTGGGCGAACGGAGCTGGCACCGGAAGCGCGACGGATACCGCGGCTCACACAATGACGGTCGCGACTAATGCGACGAGCGGGTACACGCTTGCATACTGCGGCGCCACACTCACGAGCGGGAGTAGTACGATTGATGTCGCGAGTATCACCAACGATGCGGATGGGTCTCAGGGGACAGAGCAATTCGGCATGGGCTTTTCCACAGATGGCGATGCGACGATCGCTACTGGTTATGACCACAATGCGTTCTCTGCAAATCGTGATTGGGCGTTTGTAGCGAATGCGTCGACCGAGTTGGCGTATGAGGATGCCGCAACGGCAACGGAGACGATTAGTGCATACTATTTAGTAAACATTGCACCAACAACTGACGCAGGAACGTACTCGACCTCGATTACCTATATCCTCACGGGATTTTTTTAGTCGTCATGTGCATGTGCATAAGTAACCCGCGTAGATGCCAGCGCTATAGCGTGCTATACTTAAACTCTAAACAATGATCGCACATGCGATCATCAACTATGCAGAATTGGAAGAGTCGTATTTTTTCGTGGATGAGCCAGCACCAACGCAAGGCGGTGTTTGTTTGCGTTGTTGCTGTTGCAGCGATTGCGATGCAAGCGGCACATGTGATCCCTGTGCACGCAGCTGCGCTTACGAACCTTGCTGACTACATGTCCACGTTGAAGGCGAGTACTGTCGCGAACCATGAAATATATTTTGTTACGCCAACCGGCGTGGAATCGTCATCGGATACGATTGCAATCACATTCGGAGCTGGATTTAACATGGGGTCGGTTGCCTTTGGAGATGTTGATCTTGATGTCACCACGTCTACAAATGAGTGTTCTGATGCTTCGTATGGAACAGCAAAGACATTAGCGGCTACGGTTGGTGTCGATGAGTGGGCATTGATACCGAACGGACAGGTACTCGCGTTGGTCGCTCCAACAAATGCGACTACTGGAGAGATTGCCGCAGGAGTGTGCGTGCGCGTGCTGATTGGAACAAACGCGAGCGGTGGGTCGAATCAAATCACTAACTCTACCGCAGGGAATATTACCATCACCTTTGGCGGAGTGTTCGGTGACTCCGGAACAATCGCGATTAATATCATTGCCGATGATTCAGTGACGATTACCGGCACGGTGTCATCCTCAATTACGTTTACGATTTCAGACAATACAATTGGATTTGGTACATTGAGTGCATCGGCGGCGACCTGGGCAACCGGTGATACGAATGGGAGTGCGTCGGATGTTGCGGCACACACCATGACGATTGCGACCAATGCGACGAGCGGGTATGCAATCCAGTATTACGGAGCCACGCTGACGAGTGGTAGTAATACGGTTACGGTTGCAAGTATTACGGACGATGCAGACGGAACACAGGGAAGTGAAGCATTTGGTCTGGGTTTTTCCACAGACGGTAACGCGACTATCGCCACAGGTTATGATCATAATGCAACACCCACGAGTCGCGATTGGGCATTTACTGCAAGCACGGCGACGGACGCAGTAAATGAAAGCGTGCCAACAGCGACGGAGACGATTAGCGCATTCTATCTTGCGAATATTGCCACGACGACGGAGGCGGGTTCTTATACGACCGTGTTGACCTACACCGCGACGGCGAATTTCTAGTACATGGAGAGCGTACGAACAATTTGGCATACTATTGTGCACTGCGCACTCTTTCGAGCGCGCAGTGTTCGAATGTGCACATTCCTGCGCGCGGTGCCGGTCCTGGTTGTGTGCTTCGCAATACTTGGTTTTGCTCGTCCCGTTGATGCGCTCACGATTTCCCCTGTTACTTTGGAGTTCCGGGGAGAACCCGGGCAGACAGTTATTAGTGACATGGAGCTTTACAACGAGGAGGTTGTGGAGCGAACATTTTACGCATCGTCACAGAATTTTGAAGCGCGAGGAGAGAGCGGGACACCGTTTTTCATGACCGAGCAGATTGGATTCGCTACTTGGATTAAGGCGGATCCGGCAGAGTACACACTCGCTCCCAGCCAGCGTCTCACTGTTCCGTTTCGTGTCGAAATACCACAAGATGCAGAGCCGGGTGGACACTTCGCGGCATTGCTCTGGGGCACACAGCCACCGGTTCCGGAAGGTGAAGGGGAGGGAGTGAGTGTTGTTGGCGGGAAGGTCGGCATGCTTATACTTTTGAGCGTTGGTGGAGACGTTGAGGAGGGAGGGGGACTGCTTTCATTCGATGCGGTTGGTGGAAATCGGCAGAACATGCTCCCCATTTCGTTCGCGCTGCGATATGGGAATGACGGATCGGAACGTGTCCGTCCCGTGGGAACCATTACTATCCGAGACATTTTTGGTCGTGTCGTTGGAGAATTGGGAGTGAACCAGCAGCGTGGAAATATTCTTCCGCATAGCGTAAGGAAATTCGAGTCAGCATGGAATCAGAAGGGGCAGGCGGTGGATGATCCTACAACGCTCACGCCTGTAGATGATCGAGAACGTACGTTTTTAGAGATTGTGCGACTGCAATGGGAGCAGCTTCTGATTGGGCCGTATCGTGCAGAGCTTGAGTTGAAATACGGCCCGGCCATGGGTGATGTAGTACGATCAGAGATTTCATTTTCCGTATATCCCTGGGAGTTCCTTGTGACTGTTGGGGTAAGTGCGTTCGTTATTATCCTATTGCTCGTGCTGTTCGTACGGCAGTACAACCGTTGGATTATTGGAAAGGCGTTGCAGATGCAGGGTATTAAGCCACAGCAACAGAAGTCGGCGAAGAAGAAAGCACCAGCGAAGCGGTCGGCCGCAAAGAAGAAGACGACAAGTCGTGCTACAACGAAGTCGCAGCAGGGGGCTGGGAAGCAGCCACCAGCGAAGAGAGTAGCCGCGACGAAAGCGAAACGCGCACCGCCAACACCTGCGGAGACAAAATCGCCGAAGAAGGTAGTGAAGCGAAAAGCACAAAAGAATCGAGGAACACCCCCAATCGAGCCAGAAGGTGACCAGACCGCGACGTGATGCCACGTCGCGGTCTGTGCGTCTGCGTGTCGAATTGGTACTCTAAATAGAGAGGAACATAGATGCTGAAGTTGTTTTTCATGTTGCATAAACGTCGCAATAGATCACAACAAGAAAAGGCCGCGCTCTTTCGGAGTGCGTTTTTGTGGATGCTCGTCGCGTGCGCCGTATGTTCGATTCCCATCCTCGCAGTGGTGAGTGTTGGTGGTTCCGTGAGTATTAGTGCGCTTGTGCTTGGAGATGAGGTGCAGCCACCGGGAGGTGGGGGTGGCGGAGGAGGTGCAAGTGTGGCAGCGCCCGCTGCACACGCATCCACCACGCTTATGGGGCGCGCATATCCAGGAAGTACGGTAACGATTCTGAGGGATGGTGCGATTGTGGTAGAGACTGTGGCCGGTTTTGATGCAAAGTTTCAGGTAACGCTGACCGAGCTCACGCCCGGGAGCTACAATTTCAGTGTGTACACAACGGATAGTTCTGGTCGGCGTTCTGCAACGATTTCGTATCCCATGCTGCTCACGAGCGGGGCGATCGCACAGGTGAGTGGAATTTTCATCGCGCCGACAATTGATCTCTCCGCGCGTGCGCTTGCGCGGGGCGATACACTTACCATGTTCGGGCAGACAGTACCGGATGCGACGGTATCTATAGTGATACACTCGGACAGCGAACACTTCCTCTCTTCACGTGCCGACGCGCATGGCGCATACGTCTATAATTTCGACACATCGCCACTCGCTTCGGGTCAACACGAAGCGCGGTCGAAAGCATCTAGTGATGGAGAAGTGAGTCCGTACGGTTTATCTGCAACATTCGCGGTGGCTGGGAAGGGCGAGAGCATGGCAGTGCCATCGACCACGTTCCGGGGTGACCTGAACAACGATGGCCGCATAAACCTCATTGATTTCTCCATCGCTGCGTACTGGTACAAGCAACCGTTGAGCGACGCGATGAAAACGATCGAACGCGAACGATTGAATGGTGATGGTGTCGTGAATCTTGTCGACTTTTCCATCATGGCGTACTACTGGACCGGGTAATGACGGCATTTAGTGGTGTCGTTTCTCGTCCAGAAACAATTCTTTCGGTGTCATCCTGAGCCCCGACGCTCGCCCCGACCCGGGCGTCGGGGTTTTGGTCGGGGTAGACTCCGCGAAGGACCTCCGCCTTATTTTCTCCCCATCCCACCGGGAGGGGGAGTGCTTCCGAGTCCGCCTCGGGCGGGTAGAGGGGGTGGGGATCGTATAAATTGAAACCCCCTACTGGATTGTTCGTATCCAGTAGGGGGTCTTGGTATCTATCTGATCCTCCACCTCTTCTAGCTTCCAAGTCCGCCGCAGTGCTGGAGGTGGAGTTAGAGGGGGGTGTCTTGGCGTAGGGGCGGGCCTACGCCTCTACGCCGGCTTCGTCAGCTCCACGCCGCAATAGGGGCAGAACGCGATGTGGAAGTGGAGTGGGAACCTGCTGTGGTCCTTGCCTATGACCAGGGTTGCGCCCTCCCATCGCTTCAGCCACTTGATGTCGAGGCCGTCGTTCGGTTTCTCCGAGCACGTATGCTCGAAGTTCGATGGGTCGTCTTTGGATCGAAGCCAAGTTTGGTTGTTCATTATTACACCTCTTGTGGCTTCGTCAGCTCCACGCCGCAGAACGGGCAGAACGTGATTCGGGAGGCGCTCTCGTAGTTGAGCGAGTAGGCGACGGCGCAGTCGCGGCCCTCATCATCCCATGCGATGGAGTGGATTGCGCCGCAGGGAGGTCCGTGGTCGCATTGGTCGCTGCGGCTTGCGACGAGCCCACTGCATTCGTGCTCGAAGAGATCGCCGTGGCCGGTGCTTCGCGCCGTCCAGATCAGCTCCGCCACGCTCGCATTCGCGCTTGGTACGCTCTCGATGAAGATCTTGCGAACGCGCATCTTGCCGTCAGGAGCGGTGTGGACTCTCCCGTCGTCGCAGGGGACGTACTGGTACTTCTCGTACCCGGCACGAGACGTATCTATCGTTGTCGCGCGCATGCCATCCGCAGCCTCGAAGTGCGTGTCCGGCGGCAACTTCCCAAGCGTCGTCCACGGTCCGTAGCTGATTGCGGGGGTGCTTTCTGTGTTCTCGCTTGGCTGTGCTGCCTTCGGTACGATCTCTATCCAGCCCGCGCGCTTCTTGGAGCTGTAGTAGCCGTGCACCTGCGTATTGGATCCATCCAGCCGGCCGCGGAAGATCCAGCTCTCGCCAGATCCATCCTCCCATTCGAGGCCGTTGATGCACACTTCGAAGGATCCCTTCTTGCGGCCTTGCTCCAACACCAAGAACTCGACTGGGAGTCGCAGCGCTTTCCCCCCTCTTGGTCTCGGTGCGAACAACGTATGCTGGAGTGCCATATTCGATGGCCCATCGTGGATGTCCCAGCGCTTCGTTTTGGCACACGTCACGACGTCTGCATTGTTGCTGTTGACGGTTTCACGGCGTTTGATCGTCAGGTGGCCTTCATGCGTCTCGGGATTGTACACCCCCTCGACCAGACGACCGTCGTAGTACTTGCCGTAGAAGACGATCTGTTCAATGCGATAGATGACCCTTGTGATGGTGATTGTCCTGCACGTGTTTCCCGTGCCGTACCGTAGGAGCGTGAATTGCGCCTTTTTGTCGGTGGTGAGTGTGCGTGGTCCATCAGTAATAGTATGATGTTGGTCATCCAGCTCATCGAATTGCAGCGGTGCCATCCGGCACCTCCTTTGGAATGAGCATCCCTATTGCGCAGGGACCACGCGTTGCCTCGACTCGTCGAGACCACCCGCGCATACACGCGGGGATTCGTTTCCAGGGTAGCGTAAAGAGGCGCCCTTGTCAAGTGCGGCTCGATTTTTTGGCTGTGTTGTGTCTTTGGAGTAGAGGCGATCCGGAGGAGTTGGTGGAAATTGGGTATAGCGTAGTAGTGACCATGTGCGTGACGCACCAACAACTAAGCCATCATCCTGATCCCCACCCCGCCGTCATCCTGCCTGCCCGCCTATGGCGGGAGTCCGCGAAGGATCTCACCCAGTCGTAGAGCTTTTCTCATAGGGAGTGCGTTGCCATATTGTGAGATCCTTCCCGCCCAAGGCGGACTAAGAAGCACTTCGTTCAGGATGACGGCTGGGAGAGTGGCTGCTCAAAACGAAACACCCGAACATGCTCGAACGTACCGACTTCCGCGTCTGCCATGGATGCGGTGAGGTCGCTGAGCGGAATATAGTTACGCCAGTAATCGTGGAGTACTACGTAGGCGATGTCGGCATTGACGAGTTTCATTGCGGAGTAGATCGGAGTTGGTAGGAGGCAGTCCATAGTTACACTGACGATTGCCGTCTCCACTTGTCCACCAGGTACTCCTTCTAGCTTGCTCGGGGGAGAACAAGGCAGCGGGGGTTGCGAAACGTATTGCCAGTAGTACTGTGCGACCGGCCCGCCCGCGGGGAGTGCATGGGCGAGATGTTCGGTACACGACGTATCGGTTGGAGGCGTTTGGTCACCTATGCGGGTCGAGAAGATGTGTGTGCCGTTCGCACAGACGATGTGTGCTGGGCGAAATGGTTGCTCGCGCATTGCTGCTGCTCCGAGCATTTGATTGCCGAGCACGACAAATGCATAATCCCCTGCGTCTGCGGCGATTGTGTGGACTACGGCAATATCATCCGAGCTGACGCTCCAGAGCCCGCTACGCACTTGTGCATCGTCGCGCGGGTAGGCGAGGAAGAGTGTGAAGCAGGCCAGCGCGGCAATTGCCGTTGCGCCGGCAAGACGAAGCACCGGCGTTCGCAAGTGTGCAGCAAAAGCAATAAGCGTTATGCTCACAGCCGGGATGAGGAGGAGCACAGCAAAGCGAAGGAGCCGGAGCGGGTAGTCGATGTGCTCTTCCGAGAGCTGTGTTGTTACGGTTGTCGTGATGAGGGTGACGAGTGCGGCGCCAGCGGTAATCGCTACGGCGGTGATGATGGTGATTGCTTGTGCGCGCGAGTGTTGCGCGAGGGAACGGATTCCGAGGTATCCGAGGACGACCCAAAGGATAGGGAGGAGGATGCGTGCAATCGAAAGCGCGTCTGCGGTAGCAAAGTCTACTGCGGTAATTGCAATTGCATCGCGAAGCGAATTGAAGATGATAGAAACCGACTGCAGCGAGATGGTGGTATCAAGCGCAATACTTGGTGTGAGCAGTGCGGCGATGAGAAAGGCGAAAGGAAGCGCGAGCGCGCCACCGATGGCGCAGCAAATCGCGATAATGCGATGTCGGTGTGTGGCGGTAAATACAGTTGCAACGATCGCACACGTCGGGATTCCGGTAAGCGGGTTCGCGAGTAGCGCGACGAGCGCGGTTGCGCAAGGCGTCATCCATGATGACCATCGTTTATTGTCCAGCACACGTAGGACGAGCAATAGTGTGACGAGTCCGAATACGTACGATGTGGATTGCGGTGTGCTTACTACGAACGGGAGGAATGGCACAAGCAATAACACCGTGATTCCGATGACAGTAGGTCGATTCGGGAGGAGCGTGCGGAGGGTTGCGGCGAGGAGCGGAACCAGTACGACGAGGACGAGAAACGGTGCGAGTATGCGATCGGCGATCGTGAGTGGTATTCCGAGCTGTGCGAGGAGGAGGACCGGACCGTAGTGTGCGCTGTAAAAATACGGCGGTGGTGATATGGATCCGACGTCGAAGAGAATGCGCTCCGCTGCGGAATGGAGGAAGTGATCGAAGCCGAAGCCGATCGGATAGACGAGGAGCGCGACGAGAGATCCAACAGCGAGTGCGGCGGCAGTGCCAAGTGCGGCCGCACGTTGTGACCGTAGTGCAATGAGAATAGTAATGAACGTGGTGAGGCCGTAGAGCGCGAAGAATGCGCTGGTTAGTACCACGCTCCATGGCGAGCGAATGGACTCGGTTGTGGCAGCGGAAGAGAGAATCGCTATGGCACCGGCCGCGCATGCGAGTGGAATACCGGCAAGAATGATGCCGGTGAGAGGGGGTGATGTTGGACGCGTATGGCGCAACCATGCGATTCCGGCTATCCCAATAACGACAAGCACGATAATACGGACGGGTGCATGAAACCACCCGATGAGCACGAGAATTCCCGACAACAACGAAATTCCTGCTATAGTAGAGACAAATTTACCCATGTATTTTCAGTGTACCCTCCTGACGCCGCCATGCGTACCTCATCCGTATGAACTTCCAACCATTTTTTGACCGTATATTCGCGGTGACGATTCTTCCGTTTATTCCGAAGTCCGTGACGCCGAACCAGGTAACGACGTTCCGTTTCGTTATGACGCCGGTTGTACTCTTCTTCGTCCTTCGTGGAGACTACCGTATTGGGCTCGTACTATTCGTCCTTACCGCAATTACCGATTCGGTTGACGGGGCGATGGCGCGGACGCGAAATCAGGTGACCGAGTGGGGGAAGGCATATGATCCATTGGCGGATAAGGTGCTCATCATGAGCATGATCTTCGGCGTCGTCGTACGCGAACTCGATGCGATCATCGGATTTGTCATCGTAGCGATTGAGGCGATCATTCTCGGTCTCGCGTGGTATGGGCGTGCGCATGGCCGGTCGCTCCAAGCAAATCGTTGGGGCAAGATCAAAATGGTGCTCGAGGTGGTTGGCGTGTCGCTTTTGCTGCTTGGTCTCGCGTTCGGCATTCCGGCGATCGTTCCGATTTCCAGCGCGACATTCATCCTTGCTATTCTCTTTGCGCTGGTTTCGTTGGCTACATACGGTGTTTAACGGAGCACAATGAACAGGAAGATTCGATTCGTTATTATTGTGGCGCTGGCGGCGTTCTTCGGAATAGGAACGTCAGTGCTTGCGTGGTCGAATTGGCGCGCGGATGACCTTGCGCCACGGTTCCATTGGCCCGATGAGACGACGAACGCGTATTTTACCGAGCGTATCACCGATGGGGTTCCAGTGCTCCTAGAGGAAGCACGCAATCCTTCGGTTGATGGCATCATCCATCCGCGTACGTCAAACGTGCGCGCGAATGGTGCGATTGTTCCCGGTGGGTACCTTGGTCTTCCCATTGCATACGGCATGCTGGGTCGAATAATTGGGGCACGCGCGGCGCTCTTTGTGACGCCAGTGCTCGCTGTGTTTGGCTTGATTGCTTTTGCGCTGCTTATTGAACGATTCTTCGGGACACGAGTCGGTTTAGTGGCGACGGCGCTTCTCGCACTCCATCCGAGCATGTGGCTGTTTACCGCGACGACGTTTCTCCCGAATATTCCATTTGTCGCCCTATTGTTGATTGGACTCGCTATCCTTGTACGATCACATCGTTGGTGGCAGTGGGGGATTGGCGGACTCTGCATCGGACTCGCGTTGACCATGAGAACGCACGAGTTGATTTGGGTCGCCGCACTTCTCATCGTCGTGTTCGCAACCACCCGTTCAAAGAAGAATCTTCCGCTCGCGGGGGCGCTTGTCATTGGCGTGGCACTACCATTCATTCCGGTGCTCGCCATGCAGCAAGAGCTCTACGGGAGCTTGTGGACCACCGGCTATTCGGTGCTTGGAGCTGAAAATGGACTCCCCACTGAATTT
>JBDRLD010000019.1:0-15755 GCA_043813445.1 Candidatus Uhrbacteria bacterium | reverse complement strand
AGGGGATCTCGTCAGTCATGGTGAGGAAAATCTTTTCGCGAATGATTTCGGCGACCCATCTGTCTTTTGGTACGTCTGTGCGTTGTTCCGCCGGGTAGAGAGGTTCGCCCTCCGGTATGTGTGAGAATACCTCGTCGAGAACACGCTTCGTGTGTGTTCCCTTCAATGCGGACACATCAATAATTTCAATAAATGTACCGTCCTGGCTGGAATGGATAAGTTGCTCGTAGGTCTCGCCGTGGACACGTTCACGCGCAGGAAGGTCGCATTTATTTCGAATGAGTATTTTTGGGGTGAGCGTTGCGCGAAGTAGCGTGAAGATGCGCTGCTCCTCGGTACCAATCGGCCGCGTAGGATCCACAACGTAGAGGATGAGATCGACATCTTTGAGTGCCTCGCGGGCCTCCTCATTTGCAGCGCGTGTCACCGGTCCTCGATTTGATTCAAAGATACCAGGTGAGTCCACAAAGACAATCTGTCCTCGATCGTCAGTAAACACGCCCCGCGTCATTCGTCGCGTGGTTTGTGGCATTGGAGATGTGATGGCCGCCTTTACACCAACAAGCGCATTGAGAAGCGTTGACTTCCCCACGTTCGATCGGCCCGCAATGGTGACAATTCCTAATTTAGCCATACGTTATTTTCGTTTTAATCGTACCACGGTCTCGACGTGCGGAGTATGCGGAAAGAGGTCGAGGCAAGCGATGTAATCGGCACAGTACAGCTGAAGCAACGATTCGAGGTCTCGTGCAAGTGCATGGGGTCCACACGAGACATAGATAATGTGCTCCGGCCGGAGCATCATAATTCGTTCAACGACTCTTGGATGGAGACCGGAGCGAGGAGGATCTACAATGAGACAGTCGATACGCTCGGCCGGAAAAGGCCACGCCTCTGATTTTGCAAGAACAAATTCCGCATTCAGCACGTTGTTGCTCCGGGCGTTTGCTTGCGCTATCTCGACGGCACTTTGTTCAACCTCGACACCGATCACTCGCTCTGCTCGGTGAGCAAGCGTAATGCCAAACACCCCAACCCCACAATAGAGATCCACGATAAGATTTGATCGATCCGGAACCAGACTACGCACAATCTCAATCAGCTGCTCCGCCATGGGTGTGTTCGTTTGAAAAAATGCATTCGGGGGAATGGAAAAAGTCAGATTACAGAGTTTCTCGCGGAGCATGTCCGTACCGTAAAGAGTTGTGTAAGACTGCGCGAGTGATGTGTCTGTGATGGAATCATTAACGCCCAAAAGAATGCTCGTTGTAAACGGCTTGAGTAATGCGATGAGCTCTGCGCGGCTGGGAAGTTCTTCCGGCGAGGTGATGAGTATCACCATGCGCTCATTTGTTCGCTTGCCTTCTCGGATAACGAGATAGCGAAGTAATCCTGCGTGCGTTCTCGGGTTCCATGGTTTTGCGCCACTCAAGTTCATCCATTCACGAAATGCACTCATGAGCTTGTTGCTCGTAGGTGAAATCATTGAGCACTCAGTAAGGTCGACCGCCTGCCACCACGTGCCAAGAGCGCGAAGCCCGAGTTCGGCATTCTCTCCGATGAAGTAGTCCATCCGATTGCGGTGGTAGATGGTCTCCACAGCAGGTCGTATCGCGGGTATCGCAGGAACATCGATCCCGTCGAGCATGCGCGTAACCAGTAGGCGTTTTTGTTCAAGCTGCGCCACGTAATCGAACATTTGCCATGGGCAACCGCCACATTTTCCCGCATATGGACAATGGGCTTTTACGCGATGTGGAGATGGCGTCAAGATGGTGCTGGTGGAACCCCGCCAGATCCCGCTTCGCCGCCCACGTCGTTCAAATTCGACTACATCCCCTGGGAATGTAAAGGGGATGGCCACCTCGTGACCATCGCAGTTACCGATGCCGTATCCTTTTCGATTGCACGATGTGATGCTAGTATGCATGCGAACGCTATGGCTGAACGAATTATTATTGGATTATCCGGAGGGGTTGATTCTGCCCTGGCTGCAGCGCTTTTGCAAGAGCGTGGCTTTGACGTGGTCGCGGTGTACTTGAAAATTGTCGTTGATGGCGGGGCGTGCCCCTGGCGCGATGAGATTGCGCTCTGTCGTCGTATCGCTGCCCAACTTGACATTCCGCTCGTTGTGCATGATGTGTCGAAGGCGTACGAGCATGAAGTCCTCAATCCGATGGTTGCGGCGTACGAGCAGGGGAGTACTCCGAATCCCGATAGCGCTTGCAATCGATGGGTGAAATTTCCGGTACTTGCAGAAATCGCCAGTGAGCACGGAGCATCATATATCGCAACCGGGCATTACGCGCGGATCGGTGATGATGACTCGCTCTATCGCGCGCTTGATCACGACAAGGATCAGACGTATTTCCTATGGGAACTCAGACGCAAGCAATTGCGCAGCATCTTGTTTCCTATCGGTGAGCTGCAAAAAACGGATGTCAGGGAGGAGGCGCGTCAACGTGGATTGCCTTGCTGGGATCGGCCATCGACGCGAGGAATTTGCTTCCTCGGTGGTGTTGCACTAACATCGTACCTCGAGCGACACCTCACGCCACGAGCTGCTGAAGTAGTTACAACAAGCGGAGAGCACCTCGGTACCGTACCATTTGCACAGGCAATCACCATTGGTCAGCGAATTCCGCTCGGTGGACTGCCATGCGCACGATACGTAACTAAGCGAGACCTGGCACGCGGGATTATTGAGGTGAGTGATAAACCGAGTGACACGGCGCGGCTTTGTTCACGCGTCCGAGCGACAGCTACCAATTGGCTCGCGACGACTCCGGATGGTGCACTCAGCTGTGCGGCGCGCATTCGACACGGACAGCAGCCGGAGTTGTGCAGAATACATCAGCGCGGAGTTGGGGTGGTAGATGTCTATTTTGAAACGCCGCAAGTCGGTGTTGCAGCCGGCCAGTCCATCGTATTCTCAGATGGTGAGCGCGTGCTTGGTGGTGCCATACTAAGTGATATGGAATTGGATTGAGGCCCCCGGCGGTGCCGAGGACCTCAATGCTCAGGGGGCGCAGCGTTGGTGGAAAACGAGCGACACGAGCTTTTGCAGTGGGACATGGATTGTCTCCTCGGTTGAGGTTTCCCGCCCGTCGTGGACGAGGTCGACCGTTAGCGAGGCGTTGCGGAGATGTGCCCCATCGAGCCGTACGCGTTTGATGCGCGCGGTAGCTCGTCGGGGGCCGTCACAGTTCTCGTGTGTGACGCTTCCGTAGAATGGCGTCATCGTCGCGAGCTTCGCGATGGTCTCTCGGAACGTCCTCGGAACCTCCATCCACATCCGTTCGGGCACTGCAAGCGCTCGGTGAAGGTCCGCCACGGCGCGCTGGAGCTCCCCGGGGTCAAGTGTGATACTCATGGCACACCCCTGAGCGAAAATGGCCGCCTTATTGCGGCACATAGAGTATAGGCCACCCGTAGCCAATTGTCAATTAATGGGGTTCGACGTTCGCGTTCCGCGTGGTACGCTAGATATCGGACATGTGATTTATTGCTTTCTATGGAATGGACAGCAGAACTCGTTCGAGAGACGTATCTCAACTTTTTTAAGCAGCGCGGGCACATCATCATCCCGTCAGCTTCATTGATCCCCGAGAATGACCCATCGGTACTTTTTACGACCGCGGGCATGCATCCGCTCGTGCCGTATCTGCTTGGCCAGGAGCATCCATCTGGAAAGCGACTTACTGACGTGCAGAAATGCATTCGAACCGGTGACATCGATGAGGTGGGAGATGCAACACACCTTACGTTTTTCGAAATGCTTGGAAACTGGTCACTTGGTGATTACTGGAAAGAGGAGGCGATTCCGTGGAGTTGGGAGCTTCTTACCGGAAAGGATGGTTTTGGCATTCATCCGAATCGTATTGCAGTGACGGTATTCGCCGGAGACAACGATGCACTACGCGATGAAGAGTCTGCGGAACTGTGGAAACGCGCTGGTGTCTCTGAAAAACGCATTGCGTATCTCGACAAAGAGGAGAACTGGTGGCCTGCCGGTGGAAAACATCCGGGACCACAGGGACCTGACACAGAGATGTTCGTTTGGACCGGAGATGGAGACCCACCGGAATTGTTTGATCCCTCAGATGAGAACTGGGTCGAGGTGTGGAATGATGTCTTCATGACATACAACCGAACTGAAGATGGTGTATACGAGCCGCTCAAACAACGCAATGTGGACACGGGGATGGGAGATCGGATACTTATCGTTTTGGAAGGGAAAAAACATGTATATGAGACGGATCTGTTCAGGCCGATCGTCTTGAAGATTGCAGAGCTGAGCGGACGCGACTTTATAGGCGCAAGTGAGGATAGGCGCGTGCGCATTGTGGCCGATCATTTGCGCGCAGCGACATTCATCCTCGGCGATCCGTTTGGGATTGCGCCATCAAACGTGGATCAAGGATACGTACTCCGGAAGCTCATTCGTCGTGCAGTGCGCGCGGGAAAATCACTTGGGATTTCCTGTACAGAGCCATGGACTCCTTATATAGCCGAAGCAATCATCGAACACTATTGTTCGGCGTATCCGGAACTGAAAAACAATTGTGAACGAATCATTTTTGAACTGACAGAAGAAGAACGAAAGTTCTATGAGGTGCTTGAACGTGGGACGAAACATTTTGATCGACTCGTCAAGCAACTCCCCGAGGGCTCCAGTGTGATATCCGGTACCGATGTATTTACGCTCTACGAATCGTATGGATTTCCATTGGAAATGACCGAGGATTTAGCGCGTGAGCATGAGCCATCACTTACCGTGGATCGTGTTGCGTATGCTGAGGCGGAACGTACACATCAGGAGCAGTCCCGCGCGACAGCGGGGCAGCGATTCACTGGAGGTCTTGCTGATCACTCGGATCAGGCGGTGCGATATCATACGGCTACACATCTGCTTCATGTTGCGCTACGCTCCGTACTTGGTGATCACATCGAGCAAAAAGGTTCGAATATTACCCCGGATCGAATGCGGTTTGACTTTACGCATGCGGAGAAGGTGACGCGTGAGCAACTTGCTGAGGTGGAGCGCATCGTCCGCGAACAAATCGCTGCGGATCTTACCGTTTCGTACGAACTTATGTCTGTCGAAGATGCAAAGCGTTCTGGCGTTATAGGATTGTTTGATGATCGATATGCTCAGCTTGGAGAGCAAATTAAGGTGTACCGAATTGGTGAGGGACATGACATGGTCTCGGCTGAAATTTGTGGTGGGCCCCACGTTGGAAGGACTGGAATGATTGGAAATTTCCACATTGCGAAGGAGGAGGCTGTGGGTCGTGGTGTACGACGAATTCGGGCAATTATCGATCCTTCACAGGGGGTCGCCATGGAGATCGCGCAGGCAGCTTCGCATGGTTAAGCGTAAAAACGGTGTGGATAGAGGAATACCTGACAGGATGGTTGACACAATTCTCTGGGGTAGTTACGCTGGGTGTAATGGCGCTATGTTCGTCCATACGTTTTCTGTGCCCAATAGATCAACCTCCGCATTGATGGCGGGGGTCGTACGAGTGCTATGGTAATGAGGAGGCCTCGAGGTGGTGCAAGAAAACCAAGGAAGAACAAGAAGCAGCGTCCAAGTGAGGCGACTGTGGAGAATTCAAGTAAGGATTTTATCGGCGTTGACGGCAAGGTTCTGGAGTTGCTACCGTCTACAACGTTTAAAATAGAACTTGAAAACGGCCACGAGGTGATTGGATACCTCGCAGGTCGTATGCGAATGCATCGTATCCGTATTCTTCCCGGCGATCGTGTGCGTGTGGAGCTTACACCGTACGATCTCCATCGCGGACGTATCGTTTATCGGTACTGATCATTTTGGCCGCTCGCTACGCTTGCGACGGCAGCCCACTGAGCTGCGTCGTTCTTATTTTGGATTTACTTACGACATCCGTGAATGTATGAAGGTGCGCGCTTCTGTTCGACCGCGGTGCAAGGATTGTAAAGTTGTCCGCCGCCGCCGTAGGCTACACGTTATCTGTAAGACGAAACGACATAAGCAGCGGCAGGGTTAGTCGTCTGTTTGATTTGAGTATTGAACTTCTATGGCACGTATTGCCGGAATCAACATTCCGAACGAGAAACACATCGTCATTGCGTTGACCTCCATCTATGGAATTGGTCGACAGCGGGCATTGAAGATCGTGCAGTCGGTACAGATCACACCGACAAAAAAGGCAAAGGAGCTGAGCGATGAAGAAGTGCAGAAACTTCGCACTGTCATTGAGAAGGACTATCGAGTGGAGGGTGAGCTGCGACGGGAAACCATGGGGAATATCAAGCGCCTTCGCGATATTAGTAGCTACCGAGGTATTCGTCATGCGAAGCGGCTCCCGGTTCGAGGGCAGCGGACGAAGACGAATTCGCGAACGGTTCGAGGTAATATGCGTCGAACTATGGGCAGCGGACGAAGGAAGCTTGAGAAGACATAATCATCGAAATCGACCTACCCGGTATGTCAGAGGGCATCGTTAAACAAGACCCCGCAGCAGAGCTCGCTGCAGCAGACGCGCTTCTAGACGCGAAGTCGCAGCAGAAGAGCGGCAATAAACCGAAGCCGAAGTCGCGTGCGAAGAAGCAGCAGCGGGTAATGTCGCGTGGTCGTGCGTATGTACGTGCGACATACAATAATACCGTTGTTACGATGACGGATCCGCAGGGCAACACGCTAAGCTGGTCAAGCGCTGGCACGTGTGGATTCAAGGGGCCAAAGAAAGCAACACCGTACGCGGCGAGCATTGTGGTGCGTGATCTTATGCGCAAGCTCGAAAATGTTGGATTGAAGGAAGTAGAAGTATTTGTACGAGGTGTCGGTTCCGGCCGTGAGTCCGCGGTGCGGGCTATGCATGCGAATGGGCTACATGTGATGAGCGTGAAAGATGTCACTCCTATTCCTCATAACGGTTGCCGTCCACCAAAGCCGCGGCGAATCTAGCTGGATCAGAAATACGTATGGGACGAAATCTTGGACCAAAACATCGAATGTGTCGTCGAGCAGGCGAAAAGCTTTGCGATAATGACTGCTGTCCTTCGACGCGCCGTAGCTATCCCGCAGGCGTACATGGGCCCCGTCTTCGAAGAAAGCTCACTGAATATGGTGAGCAACTTTTGGAGAAGCAGAAGGCGCGTGCGGTGTACGGAATTCTTGAGCGGCAGCTCCGAGGATACTATGACAAGGCGATGAAGAAGGAAGGAGACACCGGGGAAGCGCTGAGCGCCTTGCTTGAGTGTCGGCTGGATAACGTCGTTTTTAGACTTGGGTTTACGAAGACGCGAGCAGCAGCACGACAGCTTGTTGGGCACGGTCACATTACTGTAAACAGCAAGAAGATGAACATCCCGTCTTATCAAGTGCGTCCGGGGGATGTCATCGGAGTGCGAGCGAAGAGTATGAAGGCTGGGCCATTCGCTGATCTGCAGCTGCAGGCTGGGAAGCCAGCGGTTCCGGAGTGGCTGACGTTCGAGCCGTTAGAGTCGGTTGGACGTGTGCTGAGACTTCCGAAGATGGAAGAGATCCAGCAACCATTCCAGCTACGAGGCATTGTGGAGTTCTATTCGCGCTAGTGCGCACACACCCCACTAATTGGATTAGTGGGTAAGCGATTATCATCGCATTAACTACGGTGACGCGTATGGATCAATTCATCCTTCCGTCCACGTTTCGGTGGGAACCAAGCGAGAAACCGAACGAGGCGACCTTAGTCATTGAGCCTTGCTTTTTCGGCTATGGCACAACACTCGGGAATGCCCTCCGACGTGTTCTTCTTGCATCTCTGGAAGGTGCAGCGGTGACCGCGGTGAAAATTGACGGCGTGACGCATGAGTTTACTGCGATTGAAGGCGTACAAGAAGATGTTATTCAGCTCATGCTGAATTTAAAATTACTTCGACTGAAGATTTTTTCGGATGAGCCGGTTCGGTTGGTTCTCGAGGCGGATGGTAAGAAGGTGGTGACAGCGGGGGACATTACACCGCAATCTGATGTAGAAATTGTGAACCCCGATTTAGTACTGGCAACATTGACGGACGGTCATTCCAAGATTCGAATGGAGATTTTCGCTCAGCGAGGTCGCGGACACTCGTCTACCGATGCGAGAGGAAAGGAGCGAAACGAGCTCGGCCTTATCGCTATCGATGCCGTATATACTCCTGTGCGAACGGTCGGTTTCCGGGTAGAGAATACACGAGTTGGTGAAACGACAAACTACGACAGACTAACGCTGACCGTCGAGACAGACGGAACTATCACACCCGAAGAATCCGTTCAGCGGGCTTCAAGAATTCTGATTGATCACTTTGCACTTATTCTGGACCCTGAGGCGTCGGAAACATCTGCAGGCGACGAAGAGCCGGCGGTAGATGAGGAGGACGGCAGCCAGCAGGAAGAGTAAGGATTAGTATGAGACATCGCAAGGTTGGAAGAATATTTAGTCGGAAGACTGGCCCGCGCGGACTTATGCTCCGCAATCTTGCAGCGAGCGTTTTGCTGCATGAGCGCGTCCAGACGACCGAGGCAAAAGCGAAGACTGTGCGTTCCTTGGTGGAGCGCTTCATTACTATTGGGAAGGAGCCGACCCTGCATCATCGCCGCCGTTTGCTCAGCCTCCTCGTTCATGAGCGAGCAGTAGCGAAGGTGTTGGAGGTGCTTGGGCCTCGTTATCGAACGCGCCCGGGTGGCTATACACGCATTACTCGAATCGGACGTCGTCTTGGAGATGGTGCGCAAATGGTTATCATCGAACTCGTGTAGGATATGGTAAACACGAATCAAAAAATTCAACGTGCGAAACACGAAATCGATGCGAATGGGATGACGTTGGGACGGATCGCAACAAAAGCTGCGACATTCCTTCGAGGGAAGCACAAGGCGACATTTGCCCCGCATATTGATGCTGGCGACTTTGTGCAGATTGTGAATCTTTCTGGCGTTAGGTTCACCGGTCGGAAGCTCGAGACTAAGCTATACCAGCACCACACCGGCTGGCCTGGCGGACTACGAAGTGAGCAACTAAAGACGCGGTGGGAGCGGAATCCCGAGTTGGTGCTACGAGACGCAGTCTATGGGATGCTCCCAAAGAACAAGCTGCGCGAGAGTATGATTAAACGATTGTCCGTGAAACGACATAGCGCGTAGTTGTATGACAGAAATCGTGATTAAAACGAAGACGGTAGAACCACAGGTGCCACTGAAGGCGGTCGGCCGAAGAAAGGCCGCATCCGCTCGTGTACGGCTCATCAAAAATGGGAGTGGCAAGCTGACAATCAATGGGAAGCTGCATGATGAGTACTTCACAACGATAGATGCACAGCTTGCGTGTCGGCAAGCTTTTGATACGGTTGGTCAACAGGAAAAGCTTGATGTGGAAGTACGGGTGGTTGGAGGCGGGCAACGTGGTCAGGCCGACGCTGTGCGACTTGGTATTGCTCGTGCACTCTGTGAGCTGAATCCGACGTTTCGGCGCGCACTGAGAAAAGTAGGTTTTCTCACCCGTGATTCGCGCATCAAGGAACGGAAAAAGCCTGGTCTCAAGAAGGCACGCCGTGCACCGCAGTGGTCGAAGCGCTAATTCGGAATATCAACGGTATGCAGATACGCTCCGATTCGTCGGGGCGTATCTGCTATGGTGGATGTATACAATCGGATGACTATGGGCAGCGTTAGCGCACGAATCGCACGGAATACCGCGTGGTTTACCGTGGGCTCCATTCTCCAGAAGATGATCTCTTTCGCGTATTTCACCGTAATCGCGATGGTGTTTGGCGTTGAGGGAACTGGCCGGTACTTTTTTGCCCTCGCTTTCACCGCACTTTTTGCTGTTGCGGTGGATTGGGGTGTGTCGCCGGTCATCACGCGAGAGGTCGCGAAGGACCGCGTGCGAGGAGTATCCTACGTTCTGACATCTGCACTCATGAAGTGCGTACTCGCCGTCGCGGTAGCGCTGTGTATGGCGGTGATCGTTCGTGCGATTGGATACGATGCGTCGACGCAATCGATGATCGCGCTAGCGGTGGGGGTCATGCTCATCGACACAGTGCACCTAAGCGCATACGCAATTCTACGTGGAATACAACGCGTGAAGTACGAAGCGATCGGTCTGGTTGTGACACAGTTTACGTTGGCGGCTTCCGGAATCGGTATCCTTGTTTTGCGCGCTGGCCTACATACGCAACCAGACACTATACCGTTGCTGGCGGTTACAACTGCGATTAAGCCAATTTGGCTGCTCGTGCCGTACGTTGCAGCGAGCAGTGTTAATCTTCTCGTGGCGGTCTTTGGGTGTCTACGCGAGCGGGTCTTCGACGGAGCTCGACAGACAATATCTCGCGCATCACTCACATTTGTAGTGCGCACATCAACCCCATTCGCGATTTCCAGTTGCCTCGCGCGTCTCTACACATACAGCGACACATTTCTCCTTTCCATTCTTGCGACCGGGCTTGCGGTGGGTTACTACAGTACACCCTTCAAAATAGCGTTCGCATTTCAGTTTATCCCGCTCGCATTCATGGGTGCGCTCTACCCGGCGATGAGCGCCATTGCAGTTCTTGATGTAGAGCGATTGCGAGTCATCTTTGTGCAGGCACTTCGAGTGCTCTGGGTGGTCGCGCTTCCGTTGGCGTTTGGTATCGGTGTGCTTGCTCGTGAGATTATTCTAATGGTCTACGGCGAAGCGTTTCTCCCGTCGGCTATGCCGCTCATCCTGCTCATGGCAGCAATCCCGTTCATTTACGCAAACTTTCCTGCCGGAAATCTTTTGAATGCGTGTGACCGCCAACTGGTCAACACTAAACTCCTGGCAATCGCTACTACGGTGAATGTGATTGCGAATATTCTCCTCATACCGCCGCTTGGTGCAGTTGGCGCAGCACTTTCCGCACTCATCGCGAGCCTGACGCTTTTTACGGCAAATTGCGTCGCCGTGCGTCGAATTGTGCATTATCGCATTCACGCGCTCGTGGATCCTTTCATTCGCGTGCTTGTTGCGGCACTTTGCATGAGCGCGATTGTTATAGCGCTGCATGAGCTGACACTCTTCATTCGAATCGGCGTTGGTGTCGTTGTATATGCTGTGGCGCTACTACTCGTGCAAGCGGTCCGAAGGAGCGATCTTGTGCAGCTGCGGTCGTTTTTTCGTTCTGAAGCGTAGGTGCTATGCAGTACGATCTTCTGACCTACGATTATCCACCCGCAGTTGGGGGCGTCGCGCGGTATAATGCGGCAATCGTTCGTGCGCTCGGTGATAGATCTGACGTCCACGTATTGTCAAGGTCGAGACACTGGCTACGTTTTTTGTGTGTAGTATTACGAATTCCAACGACGTCGCACTGCTATACCAGTGAAATGCTCCCAATCGGAACACTGCTCTTGATTCGACGCTGCTGCATGCGCGGTCGGTATAGTATTGTGGCACATGGTCTTGATGTGCAGTGTGCGCAGCGAAATTTCAGGAAGCGATTACTCGCCAGATTGATTTTGCGCAGAGCGGACCGCGTAATTACTAATAGCGAACACACGCGAAATGCGGTCACGCACCTGGGCATCCCGCAGGAACGGATACAGGTGCTCGTCCCGCCTCTCGGCGTCAATGGAACTTTGAAGGCCTCGTCGGCAAGCGTTGGAGTGCTCAGTGTCGGACGATTGATTGAGCGAAAGGGATTCGACACACTCATTGAAGCCATGCGGCTTGTACAGTCTCGACATCCGCATGTTGAACTGACTATTGTAGGTGATGGTCCACTGCGTCAGCAGCTTGAACAGCAAATGCACGATTCCGGTGTACGCGGACAGATCAAGACTAAAGTCAATGACGAAGGGCTCGCAGAAGAGTACGCGCAGTGTGCGCTTTTTGCGATGCTTCCGCGTGAATTATCCGAAAAAGATGTAGAGGGTTTTGGAATTGTTTATCTCGAGGCGGCATCATTTGGTAAGCCAACAGTAGGTACCAATAGTGGGGGAGTGGCTGAAGCCATCGTCGATGGTGTGACTGGAATTCTTGTCCCGGAGGCGGATAGCCAGCGAGCAGCAGATGCTATTTGTCGATTGTTGGACGACCAGAAGCTCGCTCGTAAATTTGGAGAGGCGGGGCGTCAGCGTGTACGTACGCATTTCGACGATCGTTGTTTTGATGAACGCGCACGACGAATATTTGGTGTGCCGCACGGCCAGGAGCGTCGTATCACCGTTGTTATTCCTGTATATCAACATGAGCGTGAGCTGTCGGACTGCCTTGCATCACTCGAGAAACAAACATATCAAGACTTTGAGGTAGTCGTCGTCGATGATGGCAGTGATCCACCGATTCTAAAGCAAACAAGACAACAGCTGAACATTCGCTGGATAAGTCAGAAGCATGTCGGTGCACCGACTGCGCGCAATCGGGGTGCGGCAGAGACACAGAGCGAGCTCATCATATTCTGCGATGCGGATATCGTCTTCGCACAAAATGCGCTCGAGCGCATGGTGTTCACGCTTGATATGAACCCGGGGGCCAGCTACGTGTATCCCGCATTCCGATTTGGATGGAAGTGTTTTCATTCCCTAGTATTCGACGCGGAGCGCCTCCGACGGATTCCATATATTCACACCACCGCGCTTATGCGAAGAGCTCACCTCCCTGGATTTGATGAGACGTTGAAACGATTTCAGGATTGGGACCTGTGGCTCACAATGTCTGCGCAGGGTCATATTGGTCATGCAATTTCGGATACACTGTTTCGCGTGCGGAACACAAAGGGGACAATGAGTCGATGGTTGCCATCGTTTGTTTATCGTCTCCCATGGAAGATACGGCGCGTACGATCATACGAAACAGCAGCGCAGTGCATTCGCGACAAACATCACCTACGATAATGGCGAGACACTTGACGGATTTCCTAAGAAATGCTACTATATTTCTAAGGTCGAAGTCGAAACAATCGCAGATACTCTCCTGCAGGAGCGTATTTTTTCATTGCTTACACGACAACTATGGACGACCAACAGATGACACCTCCGGTTGCTGATGATCAGCAGACCCCGGTAGCTCCGGCAACGGAAGCTCCGGCCGAGGAGACGGCTACTCCAGCTGTCGAGACTCCTTCCGAGGAGGCTCCGGCAACTGAGAGCGACGAGGCAGCTGCGTAAGCAGTTCGCTACGAATCACGAGTCCCCACCGTTAAACACGGTGGGGACTCTTGTTTTGGGCTACAATAGAAACGTATGAAAACTAGGCATGTTTTCGCGGTGATTGCAGCGGGACTCGTGGTCGATCTCCTCTCTATTATTGCATGGGGTAATGTTGGTGCGTCCGCATTTCTCATGTGCTGTATTCTTGTTGTTTTTGGGCTCTGCACGCTCGCTGACTTAAAGTACGGCGTCGCACTAGTACTTGCTGAGCTTGTGCTAGGAAGTCAGGGAAGACTATTTGAGTTTTCGATGTTTGGCGTTTCGTGCTCGTTACGCATGGCGATGTTCTCTATTCTGTTGGTTGCGCTGTGCTGGAAACTACTACAATTGCGCCACAGAAGTGCGTTAGGAATTTCGATGATAAGTACACCGCTAAAGTGGTTGGCACTGGCATTTTCCATATCCATAGTGGCGGCTTTCATCATTGGAGTTTTTCGTAACGCATCGGGGCTGGTATATACCGATGGAAATGCGTGGTTATTCCTACTGTTGACACCGGCGTTTCTTCTCGCGGCGCAGGAAGACACGAGGCTACTCACTCGTTCCATACTTTACGCGGGGCTATACCTCATATTCAGAGCGTTCGTTTTACTTTTCATGTTCAGTCATGATCTCGGTGGGCTTTGGGTTGCGTTCTATCAGTGGGTTCGCGATACGCGGCTTGGCGAGATTACCGTGCTTCCCGGCGGGTTCCCGCGTGTATTCCTTCAGAGCATGGTGCTGCTTTTTCCTGTTGGGTTACTTGCGGCACGCGAGGTGCTTCAATCTTCCCGTCTTCGTACGTCTGCGTGGCAGGTGGTGCTTTTCGGCGGTGCGGTATCCGTGCTGGTGTTGAGCATGTCGCGCAGTTACTGGCTTGCCATGCTCGTGCTTTCCGCGTTTGGCGCTGCGGTCGTTGGTGTACGACTATTTCGTCGTCGAAACGTGCCGTGGCGCCGTCTTTTCGTGCTTGCAGGAGCAGGCACCTCAGGGCTACTGCTCGCGATTTGTCTGGTTTGGCTCCCATGGCCGAGGCCATTATCCACAGGCGTTGGCGATGCCATTGCCCAACGTCTCATTGCGGATGAGGCGGTTGGAAATCGCTGGCAGCAGATTAAGCCGCTTACAGAGGCCATTTGGCAACACCCGCTACTCGGCGCTGGTTTTGGAGCGTCGGTGACGTATGAGTCAAAAGATCCACGAACGCTTGCGGCCTTTCCTGATGGTCAATACACCAGTACGGCATTCGAGTGGGGATATCTCGACGACTTACTTGAACGCGGTATAATTGGATTAGGAATTGAGATCGTACTGCTCGGGCTGCTTATTGTTATGGCAATCCGTAAAGGGGGAGCGGCCGCTGCACTTGGATGTGCGCTCCTAGGAATCGTCGTGGTGCACGCCACGAGTCCCTATCTGAATCATCCTCTCGGACTTACCGTACTCATGCTCGTGTTTGCATTACTCCTCACTAGAAGGCATCCTCACAAAACCGTGACAATATAGACTGTTATGCAGAAACAACACATCACCGCAATCGGCGCCGCAGCTCTCATACTCGGAGCTGTTGCGATCGGCATCTACACACCCATTGGCGCGATTACGCAGCGCGTGATGCGTGGTACGGGACCAACAGGAGTCGAGCGAATCCCGACGAATACAAACACCGCAGCGGAGAGCGCGTCGAGTGATATAGTCGCCATGGCGGACACGGCGCCGGTCGTTGCGGCGGATCTCTCATTTACACAGGAGGACTCAACTGCTGAAGTAACCCGACCTGTAACGTCACAAACAACAACTACTACACAGCAAACGACGAGCGAAGCGACATCGGCGAGCGATGACGCACGGGGAAGTGAGGCGCTTGTTATTACGGAGGTGCCACCTTCAACAACACGACAAGTAACAAGTGGGACAGTTGTGGCAAGCGATGATGTCCGAGGAAGTGATGCTGTAGTGATTAACGAGGCGGCGGGTTTGAGTAGTGAGTATCAACGACCCGAAGTGCGTCGAATTGCAGGTGGGACTCCAGCACAGATCGCGGCTGTTGATGCTCCACGATCAGCCACGGAGGTAGCCGCTGCGTATGGTGTGACGTTGACAGAAAACGATCGCGTACGTGCGCGAGAGCTTTACGCGCGGGTGGTACCGGCTCGGTTGGCGCTCAGTGCTAAAGCGAGTACGCGGGATGCGGTTGAGGCATTCATTTCAGTCGGTCCTGCCGGTGTGCAGAAGGACGATCCGTGCGTTACGGTTGGCGCAGGCCAGCGTGCCGCGCTCATGGACGCGTTCACGAGGACACAGAACGCTCTTCCGGCTGATCAGATAGACTATCAATTTGCATGCGCACTCGTCACTGATCCGGAGAATGCAATCGATACCACCAAGCGATTCCCGGATCATCGACGCATAGACCTCGAGCCGTATGCGATCAAGAATTTCGTAGCGTTCTTTGGGCGATTGCCATCGATGGATGCGAAAGGGAACAAGCTTGCAGCACAGGCAGTGGAGCAGGATTGGTGGGCAGTCAAATACATGACTTACTTCCCAATTCTCATGTCCTCGAAGCGTGATCTCGAGGCGGAAGCAACGT
>JBDRLD010000018.1:0-3019 GCA_043813445.1 Candidatus Uhrbacteria bacterium | reverse complement strand
TGCCCGCTACGCGGGCTGCGTTCACTTTTCTGTTTCTCCCCCTCCACCTTGCTTCTGAGTCCGCCGGAGTGCGGGGAGGGGGAGCTAGAGGGGGTGGTGCGCAACCGGGTTACTATTCACGATCAGTGCTGCGTTGTACAGGCCCACCCCCTGTATTCCCCCTCCCAGCGGGAGGGGGAAAAAGAAAAGACGAGCTACGCTGATCAACGCCCTCATTCGCTTCGCGAGTGGTTCATGTGGGAAACGTGAAGACCACCCCGAGGGGGTGGTCTGGTGGTTACATCCCATTGCTGTTGAGGAAGACGTGTAGTGGGACGTCGAAGATCTGTGTGAGTCCATGGAACGAAGTCGGTTTCACGAGGTACTGGAGGGTAATGAGCGCGATGAAGAAAAGCGCTGCGATAATGATGCGTGTGCGGTCACCCTTCACGATTGGCCGTCTCCAACGGCACGCCGGTCGCCCACCAAGCGGCGTAGATGATGAGCAGCGGAACGGTGAAGAGTGTCATGAGCGCGCCGATTGCGTATGACTGTGTGACACAGCCGTACTGGAAGGACCATGCCCACATGCCGATGAGGAAGAGTGCGAGCGCGGCGCGCGTCGCGAATGTCGCGCATGCACGCGGTGGCTTCATTGCAACGAGGAGCGCTGCGTGTTTTCTGCAGGACTGCGTCCATACGATCGCTGCACCGGTGAGTGTCGCGACGATGTGTGCGAGGATATCCATGCCGTAGAACGCAGCGAATATAGTGGCGGCGAGCATGGCGACGCAGTAGTATGCGCCTCGTGTGGCGATGTGTTTCCGCACGGCGTAAAAGTCTTCTTGGCTTGGCATGTCTGCCTCCTAGAATGAACGTTCCCGTGGCGCTACTGTAGCCCACCCGCCGCACTTTGTCAATCACTGTTTTCTGTGCGTTTTCTGGTTCAAACTGTTGGATTTTCTGCTATTGTCGGCAGCTCTTGACGTTTTTTGGATGCCGTGCTAGGTTGCAGGTAGCTCATTGGAGAGCGAATCGCTTGTCCCAGCTGCGGCTGGGTCGAGAGGAGGAAATCCGTGAAGGCAGATGAGATGGCAACGACCGCCGCGGGAGTCGCCGGCGGTATGCTCGACAAGATGAAGCAACATGCGCGGCACGTGCACCTGCCGGCCGGGGTGAGCCTCGCTCTGCTCGCGCGGACCGTCGGGCGCGCAAGCCCCCTCACCGCGGTGCTCGTCGGCGTGTTCGGTGGGTCCGTGGTCGACGCGATCGCGGCTCGCGGTGCGCGTGCGCGGATGGTGAAGTCGGCCGATCACGATGCCCCCGTGGTCCTCGTGGACGACGAAGAGGACGAGGAATAGGCGTCCATCGCTACAGACGAGAGGAGGATGACGGCATGGAAATGAACAAGTGGGTGCTCGCAGGGTGCACGGCGCTCGGATGTCTGGTCGGTCGACCCGGTCTCGGCGCGGCCGCCGGCCTGGTCGCGGGCGGACTCGCGAAGGAGTTCGGCAAGATCCGCGTCGTGCAGAAGAAGAAGGCGAAGAAGCCGGAGAAAAAGGACGAGTAGCGCAGACCCGTATGTCTGTGCGTAAATGAGAGGCGACGCATCGCGTCGCCTCTTCCATTTGGCGTGCTATACTTATATCAGTATTTACACCAAATATTTATGTTGAGATCTTCACGCCGCTGGTGGATTGGCGGCATTATCGTAATCTTCATTATTGGTTTCATTACTTGGCAGGGCGTTCGTGAAGAAGCGCTACCAACGACTGCGTCATTCGGGACTGCAGTAGTAGTGAAAGATCCGCCGGTGCAAGTACGTACTGGTGTTCCAGTGCAGTTCGCGTGGGAAGTGCGGGCACCGATTGGCAGTATTGCAATAAGCACGGCAATCCATTGGGGCCCGACTTCCATAGCGACCGTGAACGATCAGACAACCCCGGACGAATTGACGTTCGCAGGGCAGATTATCGATTATGCTGTAGGTCGTTTTGCACTTCCGAGAACATTCACCGGAGCGGTCGTATTCGCTTCGCCAGGGACGTACTACTATCGTGCGCACGCACTTATCGATGAAAAGAATATCTGGTCACCGGAGTACGAGGTGGTGGTTGAGTGATTGGAGAACACAGATAGCGCACCGATCGGAGACGGATAATAAACACTTCTAGTAGCAAGCTGACAGGGTGTCCTCTCCACGTAGGGGTAGATACGGATCAGAACAGAATGCAGATGATGCTGATATGCGGATCAGAACGATGGACATCACGATTCCCATCTTCGTAGGGGCGGTCTTCCATGGCCGCCCGCGTGTGGTGTAGGACGAACGCGAAGCAAGACGGGCGGGGATTGAACCCCGCCCCTACGTCAAATCGGGAGCAGACGCAACAAGTTGACGGAGATCGACCCGTAGCGGAAATGAGCACGTGTGGCCTCTGAATGGTCGTCCGCGATGCCGGAAGCATGGGTTTATACAACAGGAACGACCGATCCGGAGTTTCGTTTCCGCCTTCCTTCGTGGGGTGCGGTAACCATAGCGCCTCGACTTGATGTCGAGGCGTTTCCGTTTGCGGTACAATAAAAATGTATGGCACGCACACATCGAGCAATCTCCAATAGTGATATTGCAGAAGTATTTGTGACAATCGCGAAGCTCCTTGAGCTTCAGGATGCAAATATCTTTCGTATCCGCGCATACGAACGCGCCGCAGAACTAGTCGCGTCGTTGCCGTACAGTGTGTGCGATCGTTTTATGGCCGGAGGGGAGAAGGCACTCCGTGAGCTCCCGGGGATTGGTGAGGATCTGGCAGCGAAGATTGCCGAGTATTGTACGCGTGGATCGTTACGATACCTCCGTGAGCTTCAGCGCGAGATTCCGAGAGGGCTTCTCGGGGTGTTGGAGGTTGAAGGGATGGGGCCGAAGCGGACTCGGTTCGTTTGGAAGGCGTTCGGTGTTCGTAGCGTTCGCGATCTCAAGCGATTAGTGCGATCCGGTGCGCTTGCCGAGGTGCCCGGGTGGGGGAGTCGGTCGGTAGAG
>JBDRLD010000017.1:0-8830 GCA_043813445.1 Candidatus Uhrbacteria bacterium | reverse complement strand
CTATCTCCTGTGCGTCACTCATAGACAACTTGAATCCCCCACCCTGCAAAGGGTGGGGGATCTAAACGATTAAATCGTTCGTACTACCAGCCGTGCTGGAGCTTCTTGAACGCGCGGGCCTTCGCGTTTCGAAACGCATTGGCCTTCGCGAGGTCACCATTCTTGAACCGCATGATGACGTCGCGCTTGTACTGCGCCTGGCTCATGCCGAGGTCGGTCCAAGGCGACGTTGCCGGTGAACACGCCACGAGGGCATCGCCGTATGAGATCCACTGCGCGGTGGACAGTGACAGGCTCTGCATCGCGGTGAGGTTCGCCTTGATGAAGGGTGCCTGCTCACACTCCTGCGCATCACGAGCACGCGACTGCGGTGCCGGATCCTGCGCGTGCTGCCGCGGGGCAGGGGCCGGATCCGGATCCACGCGCTGCCGTGCCGTGTTCGGCGCGGTGAACGTATACACCTCCGCTCCGACGGTATCCTTCCAGAAGTTCCACCAGGCATCCTGGCGAAGCTCGCGATCGCGCTTCTCGCGGGTGAACTGCTGCCCACGTCGCGAGGCGAGCGTGGCCTGGCGCACCTGGTGCACCGTGCACTTCACGTTGTCCTGATGACAGAACGCGATCGCGTGATCCGCAATCCCACTCGGACACTCCACGGCTTCGCCGTTGACCGTACAGTCATTGGCGTCGTCTTCGAGGTCCGATACGATCGTGACCTGCACGGCGACCTGGCCACCGATGCGTGCTTCGTCCTGCCGGACAAGCTCCTCGACTAGTCGCATCGTCCCGAACACGTCGGTTCGCATGAACGACTGACCGCGGAATGCGCTGAGCACTCGCTTCACGAATGCTTCGACCGCATGTTCACGATCGTCCATGGCCGCCTGGCGTTCCGCTGTGACCTGCTCGGCGCAGAGATGCTCCGCGTCCTCGTAGATCCGACGAATCTTCCTCATCTTCCCCTCGAAGGTGGTGTTCCGCGAGAGGTCGGGGAGGGGCGGGTTCGTGACACACTCCGATGGGACGTCCGCGCGATCGAGTCGCTCGGTCGGCGTACGTGATGTGAGGCCGGCCTCGACGATAGGCACCACGATACCCGTCGTCTCTGGTCCCTGCATGTCGGACGTTCCGCTGACAAGCTCGGAGCACTTCTGCAGGATGTCCTGCCGAAGGTCCTGCGTCCGCACGCTCTGCGTGAGATCGGCGAGGCACACGTGCGTCCGAGGCGCTCGGACGCGAACCACCTTGTGGATCTCTCCGACCATCTTGGACACGTTGTACTCCTTCGAGTACACGGACGCATCGGGGATGTCCGTGAGATCACTCCTGAACACCGACTCGAACCTTGGTGTACCGCCGCCTCCGGCCGACTGCTCCGGGATGAGCCCGCAGCCCGAGTTGGCGAACACGATCGGCAGGAGCATGGCGAGCATGAGCACGGACGCAGCGTTTCGCGCAGCCATCTGGTCGCCCCCGCCACCGTACGTTCGGAGACGTTGGACGTCGCCCCTCGGATCTCGCACGCTCATCCCCCCCGACGGTGGACGGCGGCGGAACGTCGAGACGATGGCGCTAGGCATGGCCACGAGCACACCGACGACAATTGCGCCGAGCCCGTATACGAGGTGCCGAACCAGGAAGGACAGCACGATGCAGATCACACCTACTCCACCGACAACTGCGACAGCCGCGAAGAGCGGCGCAGAGACTACGGTGGTGAGCGCGATCGCGAGTGCGCCAGCCGCGAGCCACACCAGTCCGAACGACACGGCGCGGAACACGCGACCGAACATCCTAGACTCGCGCGTGTACGGCTCCACGATCATGGCGAAGCCGAAGATGAACAACGGCACCACCACCGCAACACTGATCCAGAGACCGGCCATGAACAGGTCCTCAGTCGTCAGCGTCGTGGAAGCACCGGCGAACGGCGACGCGGTCTCGAGAAACGAGATTCCACGTCGGATGCCGGCGATGACCTCGATCGCGTACGACGCGAGGAACAGAAACATACCCATGAGGCGGACGCCCCATCCCTGTGCGGTCTTCACGACGAATCCAGCCCCGGCCTCGGCGAACAGAATCGCGAGCGGAACGAGGGCCATAATGAGCCACCCGCCAGCCGCGATGAAGTCCGGCGAGAAGCCGAGCAGGTCCGGTGCGATGTCGAACAGCAGCGCGCCATTCAGCGCGAGCGATCCGACGAACGCGATGGACGCGAAAATCACGGTGATCGTCGACGTCCTCTGTCCGTTCTCCCGCTTTGCTTCGCGCATCGCTTCGGATGCCTGCTTGGCCTCGTCTCGCGTACGCGCGATCCGCTGCTGAGCGATCTCGATCGCGTGCGTGTTATCGCCTGCCATGGCATCGTTGAGCTGCTGCTGCGCATCCTGAAGGACGCGCTGCGATGCCTGCACTGACGCCTGACAGGATCTGATCGCCGCCATGCGAACCGCACGCTCGGCGAGCCGCTCCTCTTCGTCCTCAGCCTCGCCATCGGCAGCGCGTTGGTTCGAGGCGTCCCACCGACGGTCGAGCGAGTGCAGCGGGCGCGCAAAGCGCAGCCACAACCCCTCGATCAGACCGAAGACCCGCTTGGAGGCGCGAAACAGCGCTTGTCCCGCGCGGTCGAGATCATCGGCCGCACGGTCGCACACAGACCGCCAGGCGCTTCTGATCGTTGTCAGGTAGCGCCCGAAGACGCCACCGACGAACAGCCACAACGTGATGCCGAGGCCGATCGCCATCGCCGGAAGCACATAGTGCGTTGCGAAGGACGCGAAGTCGCTCCATCTCATGAATCCTCCTTTGGTCGCATAACGACCTCAGAATTCCGGTTATCCGTTCTCAAACGGTTGGAAACAGCAATATTCCAGCGCCTTGCTGGCCTTTCAAAATACCATAATATTTACCTTTTGTCAAGCCCCTGTGACAAAAGATGGACAAAATGTCAATTTTTGGCTCAACGAAAAAGAGGATGGCACCTGCCACCCTCTTTCATTTGCTACACAACCCACGCCTTAGAGTCCCCAGTTCCTCTGGATATTGACCATCAGCTGAGGCTTGTGACGGGCGAAAGGCAACCCTCGTAGCACATCACCCTCAACGAAGGGTCTCACGTAGTACTTAACGAACTTCCCTCTCCCCTGTCCCGGGGGATAACGAATTTTCCCCTCCCACGGCTGCGCCTGCGGGGAGCACGATGAGAGAGCGTAGCCATACGCGAGCCACCGCTGCTCACTTAAGCCTCCCGATCTCTGACCCCACGTCCTCGACATTTCAGGGCGAAGCTCAACGAGTGTTTCGAGGTCGATACAACCCTGCAGCGATCGCTTCTGTGGGATGTGTGCCTGCGTGGGTGCTCGTGTATCCCGTGCGACGGAATGGGCATCCCGTTCTCGCTCCTCGCGCTGTTCGGGTATCTTCGGCTTCAAATCGCGGGGCGGCGCAGTAGTAAGGAGCTCCGTACATCGCTGCGTCCACTGCTCACGCATCACGTCGGTCCATTGCTCACCGCGATAGGACGAGGCCTCCGCAAGTGACTGGCCGAACGTGCACATGGAGGTTCGCTCACGCTCGAGTAGCGCAGAAAACTCCGCATCCTGTACCCGCGCGCGCTCGCCAAACCGCATGAGCATGTTGCGCGTTTCCGCCTTGAGATCACATGCGGCGATGACGGCTTCAATGGGGTGATCGGCGTACCATTGGAACGGATCCGCTCCCCACCGCTGACGCTCGATCGCGACGCTCATCGCGTCCATGACCCCGGGCCACACCGCGACGATTGTTCGCGCGTCACTCCGCTCGAGCAGCGCGCATGCATCCCCGAGCAACTCACGAATCTCCTCGACGGAGAGTGGCTCCATCTTTGCTTCGAGCTGCCCGACTTCACCTTGCGCCTTCCGGAGCGCAGCGTCCTCGCGTGCCTCCATCGTACCGGACGCCTCTGCCGAACATCCCACAGCAACCAGCGCAATTGCACCGAGCATGAGATTCTGTGTCGCACTTCCTAGTGCACGCATGTATCCTCCCGGTGTTTTTTCCTGTAAATGAACAAAATTCCGTGCTTTCCACCTTAGCACGGAACTACCATTCTGTCAAGGCAAGGCATCGATTAGCGTATCTCCACGGTGGTACCAACACGCGCCCAAGAATAGAGCGCTTCCGCCGCGTCTGTCCCAAGTCGAACACACCCACCGGAAACCGGCACACCAAGATGCGTGGCGCCCTCCTGAATCCCGTTCGGCCAAACAGGGAGTTCATGAATTCCGTAGCGCCCGATCGGAGCACCACTCCCCACAAAATTCATCCACCACGGCATCCAGAGATGCGCAACCGACGACCATGCCCGCGGCTGCTTCGAAGCAATCGTAAATGCACCCGTCGGTGTCGGCGATATCCTCCGCCCAGTCGACACCGAGTGACGACCAACTTCGTACGGACCAGTGTAATAAGAAAGCTCTTGTGTGGATGTGTCAATCACAATCTGTTGCGGAAGTCGCACCGCTCGATGATCAAGCGGGTCATATCCGAAGGCGATCTCTATGCCATCCGCATACCCATCTCCGTCCGTATCGGAGGTTGTAGGATTAAGCCCTCCTCGCAACTCAACCACGTCGAGCACGCCGTCATGGTCGCTGTCGAGCATACCGATCGCCGATGCCAATCGTGCCGGCGCAGAGAGGATTGGGTCATACCCATTCCGCACCTCGTCGCCATCGCCGTACCCGTCTCCATCGGAGTCAATAGCATTCGGATCGGTGCCAATTCGGATCTCCCACACATCCGGGAGCCCATCGTCATCCGTATCGAACGATGCTGAAACCGTCGATAGACAGATACTCCAAACGACGACGCTACTTATCATCACAGCGATCCAACGCATATCTCGTTACTTCTTTTCTGGTGCACTATCCGAAACCTCCGACGCACGTAGTCGCACATCGAGAAATGCACGCGCCTTCCGCATGACAATCTGACTATTCTCAAAATGAAGGTGTTTCAACGCCTCACGGTGCGTCACCCAAACGTACCCGAAGTGCTCCTCGGAAGTCTCAACTCGCCATCGTTGTGCTTCGGCGAGGTAGAGAACGGCATCCTTCGTGACCGTACGCCCCTTCCGCTTGAAGTGAAAGCGATACTCCTCACGAAACCCCTTAAGGAAACGGAGTCCGGTCAAACCGGTCTCCTCACGAATCTCCCGCTGTGCGGTCATGTATTCACGCTCGCCCTTCTCCATGTGTCCGCGAGCAAATTCCCAGTACTCCCCCGGGTAGCGAAGCAGGAGATAAAACGGCACACGTCGCCCGTGATCGTCACGTCGAATACGATAAATAATTGCACCGGCTGATTTTTCGTACGCCATAGTATTTTTATTGTAACACGATATCCAGCATATCATTGACAATGATTGACGGCGAGGGGTGACTCGCTACCGTGAAAGCAGCCCATTCCCAATCGAAGAAAGGATGTCCCAATGGAGACTACCGAAAACCTCGAAGCGATGGCGAAGCAGCTCTGTCGCCACGCATTTCGGATGACCACCACTGCAGGATCCGGCCATCCGACAAGCTGCTCCTCCTGCGCGGACATCCTCGCGACGCTCTTCTTTCACACGATGCACATCGATCCGGATATTCCCAACCACCCGAACGGTGACCGCTTCGTGCTTTCGAAAGGACACGCGGCTCCAATCCTCTACGCCGCCCTCTTCGAGGCTGGGATCATCACGGACGACCTCGATTCCCTCAGACACATGGGTAGTCGACTCGAGGGGCACCCGGTGCCATCGATTCCCATGGTAGCAGCGGCAACCGGTTCACTCGGACAGGGGCTCGCTATCGGCTGCGGCATCGCACTCGCACAGCGGCTCCGTGGCAGCACCGGACGCACCTACGTCTTACTCGGTGATGGCGAGTGCGCCGAAGGCATGGTATGGGAGGCGGTGGAATTCGCTGCGCGTAAAGGTCTGACAAACCTCTGTGCAATCATCGACGTAAATATGTTTGGGCAAAGCGGCCCAGCTATTCACCAAGGCGACGTAAAAGCCATCGCTCGGCGTTTCATGGCGTTCGGCTGGAAGGCAGTGGTCGTCGATGGCCACAACATCACCGAACTTCGGGGTGCACTCGCCGGCACGCCCACCAAAAATAAACCAACAGTCATGGTCGCAAAAACCATCAAGGGCCATGGCGTCTCACGAACCGCCGGAAAGCATGAGTGGCACGGAAAGCCACTGTCCCTAAATGAGCTCACAGAGGCATTGGCAGAGCTCGCCGGTCCAACTGTGAAACTCGTCCCGACGCCCATCGACACCATCGCACCCAGTGAGCCGTCACACGCTGACACGAACTATACTCTTCCATGCTTCAAGCTTGGAACGAATGTGTCCACGCGGGAGGCATACGGTATCGCACTGCGCACGCTCGGTGCTCTCGATCACCGAATCATTGCTGTCGACGGTGATGTTGGCAACTCGACGTACCTCAACCTCTTCATGCGCGAATTCCCAGATCGCAGCATTCAGTGTTATATCGCCGAGCAGGTTATGGCTGGCATCGCAGTTGGACTGGCTCGCGAAGGATACATTCCGACACTCGCATCGTTCGGAGCGTTCCTTACGCGTGCACATGATGTCTTCCGCATGGCTGGGTATTCACGACCGCTTCACCTCATCATCTGTGGCAGCCATTCCGGCGTCTCGATTGGCGAGGATGGCCCATCTCAGATGGCGCTTGAAGATGTGGCGATGATGCGCAGCATCCCAGACGCTGTAGTACTCTGCCCGGCAGATGCAACCGCAACCGCCGCGTTGCTATTCGGAGCAGCCCGGTACAATAAAATCACCTACCTCCGAACCGGTCGCCCGAAGGTGCCAGTCATCTACGATGCTCAGACACACTTCACCATCCCGGGCTTCCATATCCTTCGCGACCCGCCAGGACGCTGCCCAACAATCATCGGAAGCGGCATAACGGTCCACGAAGCGCTTCGCGCCGCGACGATGCTACCGAACCCCGTACGCGTCGTCGACTGCTACTGCCTACAACCGCTCAATCATATGGCACTCTGCGAGCTGGCCGATCGGAGTACTGCATTCATCACGGCTGAGGACCACTATCTGGCCGGCGGACTCGGCGAAGCAATCGCTGCGGTAGTCGCAGGTCGCGTCCCAATGGAAATCCTCGCGGTGTACAACACTCCAACCTCAGGCCCCTCCGAGACGCTCCGATCGCACATGCGCATAGACGCCGAGGCCATCGTATATACTGTGCGTCATCTGACACGATAACACTACGCCCCCATCCCGACACATCGGGATGGGGGTTCTCGTTTCCCTATTTACAAGTAAAATTCCTCACACACCGCGCTTCGCCATGTGGCGCCGTTGAAACTGTACCCACGTTGCCGCATTCACCACATCCTTCGGTTCGATCCATCCACGCCGCGCCTGAGCGACGCCGTACCGAAACTCAAACTCTCCGAGATCATGTGCATCCGAATTGATGCAGATTCGCGCCCCATGGTCGCGTGCCATCCGACAGTGCACGTCATCGAGATCAAGCCGATGCCACGACGCGGTTAGCTCCAGCGCGGTGCCGGTCCGAACAGCCGCATCCATAATCGCCTCCCAATCCAAAATCATGCCGTCGCGTTGCCCGAGGAGTCTTCCGGATGGATGCCCAATAACGCGCACGGCCGGATGCTCCATCGCTCGGATGATGCGCTTCGTAGCCACAGCCGACTCCTGCTTGAAGCTACTATGCACAGAGGCAACCACCCAATCGAGCAGCGCGAGCTCTGTGTCTGAAAGGTATAATGAGCCGTCAGCGAGAATATCCACCTCTGCCCCTGCGAGTACATGGATGCCTCGCACCTTCCCTGCGGCTGCACGGACGCGCTTCACGTACGATGCAACCATTCCGCGCTTTCCGCTTCGTGCGGTCTTCATGCCACGCACCATCCCCATGGTGGAAGCGTGATCCGTCAGGGCAATGTATTGCAACCCGGCACGCCTCGCCTCCGCAATCACCTCCTCCATCGTCAATGTTCCGTCCGAGTAGTCAGAATGGAGATGTAGGTCGCCATGAAGGTGCTTTGTCTCGATCAGCTTTGGCAGTGTGTTGTGCTGCGCCGCCTCAACCTCACCGCTATCTTCACGAAGCTCTGGTGGAATATATGGGAGGCCGATAGCATTAAACACATCGCGCTCGGTACGACATGCGATGAGTCGCCCCTTTTTCGTCTTCGTTCCTCGGTATACGCCGTACTCGGAAATCGTCAGCCCGTGTGCGATTGCCATCTTCCGCGTGTGTACATTATGTGCCTTCGATCCCGTGAAGTAGTGGAGTCCGGCTCCGAATAACTCCGGCTGAAGCACGCGAAGGTCCGCCTCGATTCCGGAGCGCAGGAGCACATTCGCCTTCGTCCGCCCACGCGCGATCACGCGCTGCACCTCAGGGAGCGCACAGAAGAACTCCATTACCTTCATTGGTTGCCGGGAGGTGACGAGAAAATCGAGATCTCCGATTGTCTCCCGACGACGGCGAAGCGACCCGGCAATTTCCACTTTCGCGCAAAGCCCTGATGACCGTAGCGCTTCGGCAATCCGTTCTGCGAGTGGGAGGGCGAGACCAATTGGCATTCGCTCACCCATACGTTCATGCATAGCGATGGCAAGCGCAAGATTCTCTACCGACCGACTCCCCCACCCGGGCACCTCGGCAAGCGCACCGGATCGCACTAATCGCTTGAGATCGCGAACGCTACGAACACCGAACGCCTTCCAAACGAACCGAGTCCGCTTCGGCCCCATCCCTTCAACCTCCAA
>JBDRLD010000016.1:0-5751 GCA_043813445.1 Candidatus Uhrbacteria bacterium | reverse complement strand
AGGATCATTGGTCGACGTTCGATCTTTTTGAAGAGGAACTGGCCGATGTCGTCGCGGATGCGGGCTTTGAGGTATCCTTCGACCGCGCCTCCTTGGTGCTTGGAATCGTTGGCGCTCGTTGCAAGCGCTCGCACCTTTTTGCGCACCTGCTCGATAAGTTGCTTCGATTCCTTGAGGTGGACGAATCCGCGCGAGATGAGATCCGGGCTTGTTATCAGCTTTCCGGTTTTTCGGTCGAGCGTCACGATGACGACGAGCATTCCATCGTCAGCGAGTTGCTTGCGATCACGAAGTACGACTTCGGAGACATCGCCGACGCCAAGGCCATCCACCATGACGCGCTCCGATGGCACACGTTCAGTTGTCAATCTTCCGCCACGTTTGTCAAAGGCGATGACGCGGCCGTTTTCCGGAATAAGGATGTGATCCTTCGGGATACCGATACGTTCCGCAATGCGACCATTGTCCACGAGCATGGAGTAGTTGCCATGGATCGGGATGTGATATTGCGGATTGATAAGTTTGATCATCAATTTGATATCTTCGGCGCATGCGTGGCCGCCCGAGTGCACGTCCATCATCTGGTAGTGAATGATGAATGCACCTTGTCGCGCGAGGTTGTCCTTCAGACGCTGCACCGAGCGTTCGGTGCCGGGGATGACAGAAGACGAAAAGACAATCGTGTCGCTCGGTTCGACGGAGAGCAGGCGATGCTCCTTGTTTGCGATGCGCATGAGGACTGCGCGCTCCTGGCCCATCGAGCCAGTGCAGAGCACCATCTGTTTCTCCGGTGGGAGTTTTATGAGATCGCGCGTCTCTACGATGATTCCCTTCGGGACTTCCATGTACTTCAGTTCTCGTGCGATCTCGACGATCGATTTCATGGAGAATCCTTCGATCGACACCTTGCGACCGTGTCGTTCGGCAATCCAGAGGAGCTGCTGGATACGTGCGAGGAGTGTCGAGAAGAGACCAATGATGATACGGCCATCCGCATCGCGCACGATGGTCTCAAGCGTTTTCACGATGTCCGACTCGGAGAGCTGATGGCCGGGCTTCCCGGCGGATGTGGAGTCCGCGAGGAGTGCGAGGACGTTCTTGTCCGCGAGTGTCGCGATCTTTGCGATGTCGCCCGCGGTCGTCCCGATTGGTTCGAGGTCGATTTTGAAGTCTCCGGTATGGACGACAATGCCCTGTGGTGTATGGATGATGAGTCCAACCGAGTCCGGAATGTTATGGCTCTCGTAGAATGGTTCGATCGTGAACGCGCCGAGCCGGAGCGGCTCGTTCGGGTTCATGTTTATGAGGTTGAGCGGTTGCGTCTTGAATTCCTCGTGGCGCTTCTTAATGATCGCGCTCGTCAGTCGCGTTGCGTAGATCGGCGGGTTGCCGATCTTTTGGGCGAGGTAGCTTATTGCGCCAATGTGGTCGAAGTGCGCATGCGTGATGACAATACCGCGAATGCGCTTCTCCTTCCCCTTGAAGTAACCGATGTTCGGGATGATAAAGTCGACGCCAGGCTGTTCCTCTTCCGGGAACATAACGCCCATGTCGACAATAACAATATCATCGCCGTACTCGAAGACGGTCATGTTCTGCCCGACTTCGTCGCACCCGCCGATCGGGATGATGCGGAGCGTCTTCTGCGGCTTCTCGCCTTGCGAGAGCTCCTGCTTGGTTGTAGTGCGCTGGTCGCGCAGTGGTCGTCGCGGCCGACGTCGCGATCGCCTTGAATGCGAACCCGCGCCGGGTGCGGAATGTTTTTGTGGAGTCATAATTAAGAGACGGGGGACAAGAGACAAGAACATGGAACAAGAACAGGGGACATGGAACAGGGGACAGAGAACAATGGACAAGGGATGGGGTGGATTTTGTGGGGTTGTGATCCGGTTCAATGGAGCGACGGGATTGCCACGCTCGGCTACGCCTCACTCGCAATGACACTTGTTGTATGGCTTCGAACCGACGATTAATTTTCTGCTCCGAGCGTCTCGCGTAACGCATCCAGCGTAAAGCGTCCAGCGTGTTCTAAGCGTCTCGCGTAACGCATCCAGCGTCGGGCGTATAGCGTTTCGCACCCAGCGTCCTAGATGTAGTACTACCAAATGCCGCGGGAGGGACTTGAACCCTCACACCCTTGCGGGTACATGGCTCTGAACCATGCGCGTCTGCCGATTCCGCCACCGCGGCACACTATGGCAGGACTACGATTGTGGAGGTCACTCGCTACGGCGCCGTTTCAACTGCTGGTTCCTCCGGAGTGGTTTCCTGGTTTGGTGTGTCGTCTTGCGCTGGCTCACTGGTATGCGGTGGGCGCGCTCGCGTCGTCTCGATGTACCACTGCGTAACGGTCGCGAAGCGATCCGCGGGTTGCGTTAGCTGTCCGAGTGTGACGCCGTGCACCGCACGGGTCATCGGATAGGTAAGTGTCGGGGTGATAAGGAAGATTGCCGGTCGTTCTTCAAGGAGTCGCTCCTGGAATTCCGAGTACTTAATGCCACGGACATCACGATCGAGTGTCGCGCGCGCATCCTCAAGTAGCTTGTCAATATTTCGGTCCGAGAAGTACGAGAGGTTGAGTCCCGGATGGCGTACTTGCGACGAATGCCAGAATGGGAACGGATCCGGGTCCGGGCCAAGAATTTGGCTGAAGAGGAGTATCTCATACGATCGGTCTGGGATGATGCTGCCACGAATCGTGTCGAGCTCCTGGACGTCAATGTGTGCGCTGACACCAATTGCGAGCCACTCGTCTCGGATGTGTTCGGCAATCGCAACCAGCTCATCCGCATCGGGGATGGTAATCGTCAGGGAGAGCGGTCGTGCGTTTAGGAGCCGGTAGTAGGGCTGATCAGAGTTGAGTTCTTGTTGCACTGCTACATCCACCTCTGCGCGCTCTTCTTCGGTCGCGGAGAGTTCGCTCGTCTTCGTCCCAGCCTTTTTCTTTGCAATTTCCAGCTCGACGAGCCGCTGCTTTGTGCGGATTGCGATATACGTCTCCGCATCCGTCCGCTCCCACTTCAGCCCGTCAAGAATCGATGCGGCAAGTTCCGCGTCATACTCATCTGGCGCTGGAGGTGTTGCGTCATTAGCAAATCCCGGAATGATGGGACCGCCAATCGCAACGCCCGCACCACCAAGCGCGTCCGTGATAAGGGCACTACGGTCGATCGCGACAGAAAGTGCACGGCGGAGCTTCAGGTTATCAAGCGCGCTATTCTGGCGTTTGTTTAGGAAGAGCGCGGTTGTTTGTGGAAGTCGGAGGGTTCGCGGATCGATATCCGGTCGCGCAAACGAGGCCGGTGCGGTTGGGAGGAGCGTTCCAATTCCATCGATCTCCCGTGCGCGAAGTGCGGTCGTAAGCGAATCCGTGTCCATGTAGAAACGGAAGACGATGCGATCGAGCCACGGCGGCTGTGTGTGGTAGCCCTCGTATCGCTCCAATGTGTATGAACGAATTGTGCCGTGTTTGTCTTTCGAGAGTTCGACAAAACGGAAAGGTCCCGTGCCAATTGGACGAAGGTTGAGTTCAGCCAGCGGAAGATGCGCCGGCGGGGTGTTCACCCAGAGATGCTCCGGAATGATCCCAACGGTAAGCGCGGTGAGGAAGACCGCCAGCGGACGCTCGGTGGTGAACTTTAGTGTGTAATCATCCACTCGCTCGAGCGTGATACCACGGAAGCTTCCACGGAGTGGGCTGCCTGCATCGGCACCCTGGATAAGTGAAATAGTGAACCGCACGTCATCGATGGTGACATTTGCACCATCGTGCCACCGTGCATCATCGCGGAGGACAACAGTGATGGTTTTTCCATCATCACCAACTGTGTAGGACTCCGCGAGGTCTGGAACAACTGAACCCTGTTCATCGATACGGAAGAGCCCCGCATAGATGAGTCGTACAAGGTCTTGATCTACATCGTTTGCAGGTGCGAAAAGTGGATTCACGAAGCGTGGCGAACCGAGGAGTCCCTCGACGTAGGTGCCACCGACATCGGGAACAACAACAGTCACCCGTCGGTACCAGCCGACGAGCGCGACGGTCGCGCCAAGAATAAGCGCAGCAGTGCCGCCGATGAGGGCGAGCTGCTCACGACGACTGAGTGACGTGATACAGCGGATAAGGTGCTGCGTTGACGGAATACGAAACGTCCGAAGACGCGATCGTATGCCGGAGAGAATTGGGTGCATTCGGACTGACACCGCGGATGGGCAGACACGAATCGTTCTAGAGAACGACTTGTGCGAGCGCCGACCCGAAGAAGATGACCGCCAGGATGATTGTCGCGATGACGAGCGTGTGCTCGATGCCGCGGATCGTCCGGTAGGTATTCCCCTCGCCACCAAACGCGGAGCCGAGTCCGGTGCCGCGTTGCTGGAGGAGAACCACGATCACGAGGAGTATTGCAGAACAAAATTGGATGATGCTAAGGACACTCATATGGACACGGAACAGGGGGATAAGAGACAAGAACAGGGGACAAGAACATGGACAAGGGACAGAGAATTTTCACTATCAACTTTCAACTATCAACTCACCCTCTCTCCACTATCAACTCACCTTCTCTCCACTATAAACTCAGCTTCTACGCACTTTCCGCATTGTTCCTCATTGTACCGCCATACTTCATTCCTGTCAAGTGTACTCATGGGCGTAAGAATGTGGTCGTGCTAAGATGGAGTTCTATGGAATTGGAATCGCGTGGAATACGACAGCCATGGCATCGCAGGAGCTGGGGCATTGCGATCATCGTGTACCTCATTATTATGGTTGTGCTCGGCGTCGTGCTCCTCGTGGTACGACGTGGAGCGAATGCAGAGCAGCCGGTTGCGGGGTATGACGCGGCGTTGCTATTTAGTGAAAGCGATCCTGCGATCGGTGCAACGGATGCGGTGTTGACGATTGTGGAGTTCGCTGACTTCGAATGCCCGTACTGCCAGGAAGTTTTCCCGACTATTCGTGAAGTAGCCATGCAGTATGGCGAGCAAGTGCGCTACATCTTCCGTGATATGCCGGTCGAGTCGCTTCACGCGGATGCTCGTGCGGCGGCAGAGGCGGCGCAATGTGCACACGCGCAGGGGCGTTTTTGGGAGTACCATGATCGGTTGTTCATGAATGCACCGGCGTTCGATGCGACAGCGCTTGCGCGCTATGCCAATGAGGCTGGGCTGGATGTTTCGGCATTCACCACGTGTTTCGATACGCACGAATTCGCAGACGCGGTACAAGGTGATCTCGATGATGGGCGTGCGCTTGGGGTGCAGGGAACACCGACATGGTTCCTTATTCCAAATGGCGACGCGACTCGTGCCGTTCGAGTGGAGGGAATTATTCCGCGAGAATCATTTCGTTCTCTGATTGAGAATGTATTATGAGCGACCCGAAACGAGTTTCTCCATGGGTGATGCTTGCCATGAGCTTATTGGTATTCCTCGCTCCATTGTCTTCCGTACATGCAGATCAAGGAGAGGATGACCTTCGATGTTGGTTGAGGGCAGAGTGTAATACATTGAATGACTCGACGACGTTCGGTGCGTTTTGGGAGGGAAGGCCGACAGAATGCGGAAGAGCGGATTTGGGGTTTTGTTATCCGAATAAGCCGATAGACATTTCCGTACACATTCCGGGCCTCGATAATCCAAAAAGCGTGGCGACACTCGGTGAGTATATTGGTGCAATCTACCGTTGGATTATCCCGCTAGGTGCTGTTGCTGCAGTGATTGTCATTATGATCGGTGGCGGGCTGTGGA
>JBDRLD010000015.1:0-2940 GCA_043813445.1 Candidatus Uhrbacteria bacterium | reverse complement strand
GTCCTGGTTGCCGAACGCGACGATTTTCATAACCGTTTTCGTCATTGCGAGCCGCGTCTTCGCGGTGTGGCAATCCCGTCCAATCAAGTACCGGATTGCCACGTCGTTCGAGGACGCACTCCTCGCAATGACGGATAGTATTAGCCATTCGCCAATTGAATACTCTGGAGCGTGTATCGCTCGACATTGCGTGCCTGCGCTGGTGTGAGTACCTCGCATGGCACGCCCCAGTGGAGCGAGATGGTATCGCCGACACGCGCTTCATCGATTTCAAGTGGCGCCTCAAGGCCGCGCGCAATGCGGATACTTTTCGGCTCATCCAACGCGAGTGTGTCTCCGGTTCGAATGAGCGCGCGGCGGTTGATCTCCAAAAAGGGACCGTCGGTTTTCGTGATGAGGCCCCAGCTGACACGGCACGCGTCCATGCTCTCGATGGTATGCGGCGCTGCATGGTGTCCGGTACGTCTCCAGATGTTCAGAACGTGAAAGGTGTGCGATGGGAGTGCGCCGCGTTCGAGGTGTTCTTCGATGTCCGAGAAGGTGGTGCCGAGCTTTCGTTTGAGTCCGTGCTCTTCGACGAGGAGACGGTGAAATTCGTGTACGCCAACGCGGTCGAGGAGTGCGTTTCCGATCCAGTACGCATCGACGACGCGCGCATCAAACGGATCGCGCACCGCGTTTGCGCGTGCGATCGTGCGGAGGTAGGGGTACATGGTCTGAAATTTCGCGAGCAGCTCAGTGAGGCCGGCATCGGTGATGCCGGCCTCGATGTATGCGTGGAGATCACGGTGCGCATCCGGCCCGCAGTAGTGAAGTCGGTTCGGGCCGAATGCGTAGCGACTACACCGTTGGATCCCTGAAAGACAGGCGCCAATTGTTTCCTTATCGAGCAACTTCATGGTGATGATGTAGGGGCGGGGCATAGTCCCCGCCCATCTGTAGGGTGCCTATTCCTTCGTAGGCGGGAGGGGACGAAGCCCCTCCCCTACAACATTTCATGACACAGTGATTGTTCCAGGATGCTCATCTCGACGTGCATGGAGATACTTTTTGAGGAATATCGCGATACCAACCGCCATCATAGCTATCGGCACAACGACCTGCCCCGGGAAAGCGTGATTGAAATACAGCGAGTTTAGGATGGCGGTGAGTGGCGCAGCGAGGACAAGCACGGACGCCACGAGCGTTGCCGGCGCTGTTGCGAGTGCGCGGTACCATGTCGCGACATACCCGAACAGTGCGAGGCCGACGATGAGTGTCCATCCAAGCTGTGACGCTGATGTTGGGATGACGCCGCCAAGCTGTCCGGTCGCCGCCAGGAAGCCGAGGAGGAAGAGCGAGCCGATCGCCATGCGTGCCCATGCAACGATGGACGGCGCTACGGTGCGCAGTGTTATTTTCGCTATGACGCTTTCGATTGCCCAGAGGACAGTTGCACCGAGCGCGAGCGCGGTGCCAAGGGAGAATGACCACGCGGTTGGCGCGCCGAAGAGCCAGACGCCTCCGAAGAGTACTGCGAGCGCCAGCGCCTGCACCCTTGAGACGCGTTCCTTGAGGAGCGGGACGGCGAGCAGTGCAACCCAAAGGAAGAGCGTCTTATGGATGAACGCCGCCTCGGTTGCTGGCATGATGGAGAGCGCCTTGAAGAACATGAGGAAGGGCACCGAACCGCCGATGAGGCCGATCGCAGTGAGCTGCCCCCACTGTCGCCGCGTAAGGCGTCGCAGTTCAGGAAGTTTTCTTGCGCCCAGCAAAAGCCCGCCAAGTGCGAGCGCGGCGACGATATTTTTCGCGGCAGTGTATGTAAAGGGGTTCCCCCAGAGCGTAACGCCGAACTTATTGACGAACACCGCGAAGCCGCTGATCACGGCCGTCGCGAGCGCCAGTTTTACGCCTGAAGATTCAAGATGTCGCATAGATGCATTGTGGAATGTGATTCCATTGTGCGGTTTCAGCGCGGTATTGGCAAGCGGAAAAGACCATGATGCCCTCAACTACCTAAAGCATTGAGATTATTTGTTTGTGATTCTCCCTCGTTCAACCATGAGCGCAATCACGAGCCAGAGTGTCCCAATGGCGTAGCCACAGAGAATGTCACTGAGATAGTGCACACCGAGGATAATACGACTTGCACCGAGCGCGATGGCGATGACAATACCGAATGCAAGGATGAGCGAGCCCTGCCACTGTCGCTGGCGTTGTCTCGCCAGAAGGATGGCGAGGAACATGTAGAGCGCAATGGCGATTGTCGCGTGGCCACTTGGGAATGAGTATGTTGATTCGGCAATGAGCGCACCCTCGGGGCGTTGACGATGGAAGGCGAGCTTACCAAGGAAGACCATGGCCTCACTTCCCACGACAGAGATCACCAGCGCAATAATTGTACGTCGCTGTGCGAAGAGCCAAAGGATAAGAAGTGCCGCAACGACCACAAAGAGGACTACACGCCAATCTCCGAGGGCAGTGATGAGCGAGGCGATGGGCACGAACAGACTTCCGTGCATCACGGTTGCCATGTGCAGTATCGTGGTGTCGAGTGTGCTGATTGCATCAAGCATAGAAATAGTTACATACCCTATCTTTCAGTATAGAGGATGCTTTGCGTGCGCGCATATATTCCGTCATACGCAAGAGACATCCCTGCATGGGATGTCTCTTGCCTTGCGGGTGAGGGGAGTCCTCGCCTGAGGCGAGTGCGCTTATGGCGCAGAACCTTCTGATGTCAGTGCGGGTGAGGAGAGTCGAACCCCTGTCGTCTGCTTGGAAGGATAACGGTGTCAGGTCTGATTATCCGCTAAGCTGATTATCTATCAAGAGGAAATCAAGCCTGACACCATTTCTTGGCACCATTTCCTCGCGCAACAAAATTCTCCACCCCCGCCCCCCGAAATCCTACTACCAACCCAACCCTTTTTCGTTCGTCTTTTTTAGTCCTTTTTC
>JBDRLD010000014.1:0-3146 GCA_043813445.1 Candidatus Uhrbacteria bacterium | reverse complement strand
GCGGGACTGTTCACCTCATAATCAAACTACTCCGCAGCTGCGCTGTTCTCCGGCGTCTTAACTTCGTCCACTTTCGGCACCTCCACTGCCGGAGGAGCGATCGGTTCTACAGGAGCAGCCGGTGTTGCCTCCATCGGAGGAGCGATCGGTTCTACCGGAGCAACCGGAGTTACCTCCTCTTCCGTTGCAACAACATCTTTTTCTTCTTCCGCTGGTGGCTTCTTGCCGAAGCCAAGCATTTCGAGGATACTCATACGCGTTTCTCTTACTTACGATTCCATGGACACATCCACGGGAATCTCAATAATACTCACCCAAGCTTCCGTCGAATAAATGTGGGAATTTCAAGCTCATCATTTACACCTGCGGCGACTGGTACATCTTCCGGTTCTTCCACTTCTTCACGCGTGTTCATCGTCCGCAATGGCCGTTCGTTGTCGATGTCGCTCCGTTTTCCAGGATTGGTCGTCCTTCCAAAATACTTTGGAGGTCGAAAGGCCTGTCGATCCGAAACCACGGCACGCTCCTCCGGCTGTGCACCACCGATTGACTGATATGCCGAATCAAACCCCGTCGCAATTACTGTAATCCGCACTTCATCCTTTGCAGTCTCGTCAATCACCGTTCCAAAAATAATCTTCGCATTCGGATCGGCAGAGCTCGTAATAATTTCCGCCGCCTCATGCACCTCATGCATGCTCAATGACGGATCACCCATGATCGTAAATAGAATGCCGCGAGCGCCTTCGATGGAAACCTCAAGGAGCGGACTCGCGACCGCTGCCTTTGCCGCTTCAACCGCGCGATTTTCTCCACTCGCAGAACCAATACCCATGAGCGCGGATCCGGCATCACGCATAATCGCCTTCACATCCGCAAAGTCCACATTAATCTCTCCAGGTGTCGTAATGAGTTCGGCAATGCCGCGTACGCCCTGCTTGAGGATGTCGTCAACAATATCAAATGCCTCGAGGAGTGACGTCTTCTTGTCGATGATTGAAAGGATGCGATCATTCGGGATGGTTACCAATGCATCCACGCGATCACGAAGCTCGGCATACGCCTGCTCGGCGATGGATGCGCGCTGTGCGCCCTCGAAACTAAACGGCCTCGTCACGACGCCGATTGTAAGACATCCGAGATCACGTGCGATCTCTGCGATGACCGGTCCGGCGCCCGATCCAGTGCCACCTCCGAGGCCGCAGGTTATGAACACCATGTCCGTCCCCTTCAGCGCATCGCGAATTTCGTTCTGGTTCTCCTCGGCTGCCTTCCGGCCAACGTCCGGATCCATTCCCGCGCCAAGCCCGCGCGTAATTTGCTTCCCAAGGTGAACTTTTGTGGTTGCGAGATTGTGATGCAACGCCTGAAGATCGGTATTGGCCGCGACGAACTCGACACCACGCAATTTGGCCCGGATCATACGGTTCAATGCTGAACCACCGCCGCCACCAACTCCAATAACCTTGATCTTCGCAAATGTATCGATCTTTGGCTTGACCTCAGCCATATATGTATACTCCGCGTTATACTAAAACGCCTGGAGCTATTGCTCAAATTCCAAGGAGAAAACCCCCTGTATTAAGCGTATCGCGCCAGACGTCCACCGTAAAGTCGTTCTGTCAAGTGAAGATCCCCCGAACGGTCTGTCTCGTCCGATCAACTATTGTGTTCAGAGGTTTAAAAAATGTGTTCGCAAACGACCGCTTGGACCTTCCGCCATTCCCCACGGAAGCACCCCAAACCACCAAACCGGCGGCTGTTGCAAACGCCGGATCGAATGCACGTTCGATCACACTGTCCACAGCATGTGGTTTCCCAACAACTACCGGAAGTCGTAATTTCTCTTTTGCTACCTCAACCATCCCCGGAAGCTTTGCTCCACCTCCTACGAGAACCACTCCAGCAGGAAGTGAACCGCTACACCCCGCGACAGTCAGCTCTCTATCTACCTGCTCAAAAATCTCTTCCACCCGTGCATTAATAATTTCCGCTATGTACTTCCTCGATGCCGGTTGTGAGTCGCCACCGGTAATCTCTTCAAGGTCAACATCATCCTCCTTTTTCAATCCACGAGATGACGCATTACCGATTGCGAGCTTCACCTGCTCGGCCTGATCGAGTGATATCCGAAGACCGATTGCGATATCCGACGTCACGTGCTCTGCTCCAATTGGAATGGTCGCAAGGTGCACCACATCTCCTTCTTCCTGCACGACCACCGACGTTGTTGTTGCCCCGATGTTCACCACCGCAACGCCAAGCTCACGCTGTCGTGGTGTCGTCACCGCCTCTGCGGTAGCGAGGATACCGAGCACGAGATCGTCGATCTCAAGGCCTGCCTGAAAAACTGATTTCGTAAGATTCCGAATGTGTGTACTCAATGCCTGAATAATCGCCGCCTCAACTTCGAGCCGCGAGCCGGTCATTCCGATCGGATCGCGGATGCCATCCTGATGGTCTAGCGTATACACGCGAGGAATAATGTGAAGCACTTCGTAGTTTGGTGGCGTCGCGCCTGCGCGTGCCGCTTCGAGCACGCGTTCGACGTCGCCCTCCTGCACCTCGCCATCTGTTCGAGCAACTGCAACAACTCCACGCGACGATCGCGTCGTCACGTACGGCCCACCGACACTTACCCATGCTGCTCGAACCGGACTTCCAATCATACGCTCGAGCTGCTCCGCTGCTGCGGCGACGCTCGCCACAACATCCTCCATGCTCGTCACGGTGCCCCGTCGAACTCCCTCGGTTGGCACCTCTGCAGCGCCGACCAGACGCACCGCTCGCGGACCGTCAACCAGCTCGCCCGCCACAAGGCGAACGCAGCGCGAACCGATATCCATTCCGCAAATGAGATCACGCATACACTAAGGGTGCACTCAAAAATGGAAAGTTATTTTGGGGTGGACCCTAATCACCACCGAAGGATGTACGGAGCAAAAATGACCACTCCAACCGCAACTGCCACAAGTGACGCAATAAGCACGGCTCCAGCCATGACATCTTTTACTTCCTTCACATACCCATGGAGGCGCGGTTTCAGAAGATCAATGAGGCGCTCCATAGCGCTATTGCAACATTCTAGCACGAGCACGGACCCGCTCACAATGACGAGCACCGCCCACTCCCACGGCCGGATATGG
>JBDRLD010000013.1:0-2866 GCA_043813445.1 Candidatus Uhrbacteria bacterium | reverse complement strand
ACACCACGTGGAACGCAAAGAGCCACTTCAAAAGAATATAGCAAGAAATGACTCTATTGTCAAGGAAAACACTCAATTGTCGCTCAACCATAAGGCGTCTCACTGTTACTCGTAATAGTACTATCCATACCCCACCCCCTCTACCCGCCTGAGGCGGACTCGGAAGCACTTACCCTCTTGTCCCTCGAGGACTCGGGATCTCGCTTCGCTCGAGGAGGGGGAGGAAAAGAATCTTTGAGATGCCTCGTCGCCTTGAAGGCAGCCGCGACTTTTCGTAGCATGCGCTCCTTGTTGAGGAGCGAGGCGCGCTGTACGGTCCAATCGCCATATCGCTCGTTCGCTTCATCCATCGCACGTGTCGCCTGCTCCCAACGGCGATCTTTTTGAAAAAGTGATACCTGTGCGGGATCGTGACGGACCAGTCTCTCTATTGAAATTCCTACAAGTCGCACTGGTTTTGATAAACGGCTATTCTTTACGCTCCACCCCCTCTCCCCGCCTGAGGCGGACTCGGAAGCGCTCCCCCTCCTAGTCCCGACGTTCGAATCCAAAAGGTAGAAGCCGGGATCCCGACCTAGCGTCGGGAGAGGATGGGGAGAAATATTTTGTAATCCCTCCCCTACGCCAGACACCCATCCCTCTACTATTCGCATCGCCTCACGACTAATCTCAAGTCCGTCGTCGGTGGTCTGCCCGAGCAACCGCTGCTCACTCTTACCGGAGAAATCGTGGTAGCGAACGGTCACGTGCACCACCCCACCTCGGTAGCCATGACGACGCAGCCGCGCCGCCACCTTCTCTGCGAGTTCGGCGACTATTGGTTGCAACGCGGTGAATGTCTTAATGTCATGTGGGAGTGTGACCGAGTGGCCCATGGACTTCGGATCGGCATCCTCCGCCTCCACGCTGGAACAATCGTGACCGTGCGCCATATCGTGCAGATCGTACCCGTACACGCCAAAGTGCTCTACGAGCATATCAATAGGTGCTGCGGCAAGCGATGCGACCGTACGGATGCCGAGCGTATGAAGACGCGCCTCAATGCGCCGACCGATCCCACAGAAATCGGAGAGTGATAGCGAGGCAAGAAGGTCTGAACGAGCAATGAGACGGAGACTCCCTACGGTGTTGTCCTGAGAGAGTGCGAGTATCTTTGTGTCATCCTGAGGGAGTGCGAGTGTCTTTGTGTCATCCTGAGGGAGTGCGACGACCGAAGGATCTCGCACAATACCGGAACGAGATTCTTCGCCTTGCTCAGAATGACACACGGTTTTAGCAGAGGATTCTTCGTCTTGCTCAGAATGACACATGGTTGGTGACGATGGGTGTACCGCTGGTGGGCCGTGTGTGTCGTTGTATACCAGCACAATTCCATCCGGTTTATGGAAATCCGATGCCTGCTTCGCGAGACGTTTATTCGTCGCAATGCCAACTGAGCACGTAATATACTCCCCGACTTCACGCGCGATATCTCGCTTGATGCGCTCCGCAAGCCGAACTGAGCCACATCCCACTCCGGATCCCCACCCCCTATCGCTCCCCCTCCCGCTGGGAGGGGGAGAAATATTTTTTAGGACCGCCCCTACGCTAAAAGAATGCTCCTGACACTCCGGACATGCGTACCGCTCGACCCAGCCGCTCACATCCAGAAATGCCTCGTCAATAGACCACACTTCAACATCCGCTGTGTATCTTTCAAAAATCGAAAACACCCGCCGAGACACCTCAACATACTTATCCGGATCGCCGAGCACGAACTCGATCTGCGGACAGAGCGCGCGCGCCTCGTGAATCGCCATCGCAGAACGCACTCCCCATCGCTTCGCCTCCCGTGATGCTGCGGCAACAACGGTGCGCGACTTCGGATCGCCGCTCACCGCGATTGGCTTCCCGCGCAACCGTGGCCGCGCCTGCTGCTCCACCGATGCGAAGAAGCTATCCATGTCGATGTGGAATATAGTTGCTAGTCTTGACATGGTCGCCATATCATGTTATACTGCTCGGTTCTCGCTCTGGAGAGCAAAACTACATGGAGGTGAGTCATGGGGAGTACACACTACCCTCGCACGCTCCATTTACCGTGGAGCCCCGGACGATCTAACGACGATCTCGTTCTCGATGCCTGCACGGCATTCGAAGGACAGGAGGTCGTCGTACTCGAAAAGGTTGATGGCGAAAATACGTCGCTCTCGCATGAAAAAATCTACACGCGGAGCGGCGACTACACTCGCCATCCATCGCGTACACGCATGAGCGCGTCCTACGCGTGCATCCGTCAGGACATTCCGGAAACGTTCCAAGTGTGCGGCGAAAATGCATACGCGAAACACTCCATCTTCTACGACCGGCTGCCGGCGTACTACCTCGTATTCGGCATCTTCGATCGCAGTAACGGCGTTGCGCTCGCATGGGATGAAGTGGTCGAGTGGGCGACACTCCTCAACCTCGTTACCGTCCCGGTCCTCTGGCGCGGCCAATGGGACGAGAAGTTCCTCCGCGACGGAACATTCTGGTATCCGCAACTTGGAAAAGGGAGTGAGGGGTATGTCGTGCGCCTCGCCAGCTCATTCTCGCGGACCGACTTCGGACGTGCGGTTGCAAAGTACGTACGCAAGGACCACGTGCAAACCGACAAGCACTGGATGAATCAATCCGTCGTTCCGAATAAGCTCGCACAATGAGACGCACCCTCCAGGGTGCGTCTTTCCGTGCACCCATATTCAATTACTGCCATGGATAGACTCCGACTCCCAAAAAAGCAATATCAGGCGTATACTGGTGATGACGGCGTAAAAGTACTTCCCCACTCGACTCACATGGGGCAATCAACCATGGAGCACATTCACAAACCGATCACGATTCGCAA
>JBDRLD010000012.1:0-11998 GCA_043813445.1 Candidatus Uhrbacteria bacterium | reverse complement strand
GGCGCTTCCGTCCTCCTCCACCTGACAGGTCGGGAGGAAGCGGACGTTCTGAGCCGGCTTTTCATTCTCCATAAGCGTGAACCAGCCGGTTCGCTCGAACAAGGCATACACGATCCCATTCGGGAAGAGTGGTGTGAGTTCCTTGATCGGCGCCCTGTGGTGGTCGAATTCGACCATGTCTCCGACCGAGATCGTGCGCTCTCCCACCGTGATGGTGGTGAGGGGTTTAGCGGGGAGTGGGATGATCTTTGGTTGTAGGTGCGCCCCAACCGCAAGCGTATACCGCTGTCCGCCGGTGGCCTGGAAGTCCCACTGCATTGACCTGACGGCCCGCGACGGCTTTGTCGGATAGAATCGTCGCACGACAACCTTCTCCACACTACCCCATGCCGCCATCAAAAATCTATCACCGACGCGAACGACGGTTCCGTCGCTGAGCACCACTTCCTGTGCGACGAGAAATCCTTCGCAGTCCACCTCTTGCTGTTCAAGCATGGAGATTCCGGGAAGGAAGGACATCCCGCTACCGATAACGACCTTTCTCGCCTCATGGCGTGAGGTCGAAATCTTCGCCATCACGACGTTCTGCCCGCGACGCCATGCGGTATGTAAGTAACCGGAAGGGCCAAACAACTCGAGGAGAGGGCCGCCCGTGAAACGTAGCGTCGTTCCCTCTCGCAGCTCCACTCCATCAAGAGTAACCCGCGCTTCCGAAGTGACGCCGTCGATAGAAGCACCGTCTCGAAACTTCTGTTGGTAGATGAGCGAGATTGGTGTCTCAGTGTCGACAAGTTTCACACGGCGGAACTGACTTACCGGCCTGCAAAACCACTCGATGGTGAAGACTCCTCCACCCGGGTGTTCCTCAAAGCATCCTGGCTTGATATGAACACGATCTCCGACATACAACTGGCCGGAGAAGAGCGTGATTTGCTCCTCCGTGCTGCGACACAGATCCTGACGGTCTTCGTGTTGATCCTCCCTGGGTGCCTCGTTCCCCCGAGCAAGCGCGGCATCGAACCGCTGCTCGATGAGCGTCACCGGATCACGCGTCAGCGCATACACACGCCTTCGGATGCAGCGGTCCACGGTAACATCGCTTGCACGCCACGGGAGACGTCGCATGGTGAAGGCATCAATCGAGGATTGCCGCTCCCACTCCCACGGAGAGGAGACCGCATCGATGCGCGCCGCATCCTCAAGGAAGCGTTCGCAATGATCGGTCCCCCACGTCGCATTCCAATACGTACGCATGGCCCGTTCCGCAGTCGCGCCGAACGTTTCCCCGTACGCACGTTGTGCGGTGATCGGTAAGCCGTCCGGCGTACAGAGTGCACACGACTCGGGGTCAATGTGCGGCACGTTCGGAAGCGAGAGCTCATCGAACGACATTTGGAGTGGCGTTCTTCGGTAGAAGAGCTGTACTGCGGTGAGTGTATCCCCGATGAATGTGCACACGTGCAAGAGGAACGGGAATGCCAGTACGAAGGACGTCTGGCGTTCGAGCTGCTCGACAAATGCGTCGCGGGAAAGTCCCCAGAGTCGATGCGCGTCACGCTCGATGAGTCGTCCCGCCAGCTCCGAGAACCCCTCCGTGCACCAGTGCACGCAGCGCGACTCGGGCGGAGTCTCGATCACGAATGCGGTTGCGCCATCATCGGCAACGTAGAAGCGACTTCCGTCCGGCACGAGAGCATCTCTGCCGTGCTCCGGAAAAAGCTCCACCGCATTGATGTGCTCTACGATCTCCGGTGCTTCCGGTGATCCTTCGACGCGCCGACGGCGCGTAGCGATTCCGTCCGGACCGATTGTAATGGTCTTCGTCCGATGTGTCGCTGCTGCCATCGTTGTTTCCACACAATCCTCCATGATATGTTCTGTCGTACCACCTCGAGAGCGGTGCGTACGAGTAGTGTTTCAATTGGGAATGGGCTGCGAACCATGGTCCGCACCTGGCCCCTGCCAGACGCCAAACAGTAGCACGACTTGCGGACTATGTCAAATACCCAGCCTCGACATGCCAGCCACCGAACAGAATAACAAAATAACGCTTTAATGCACGCATGTACTCGACAGATCCGGACTTTGTCCGTATCAAGTAAACGAATAATCCCCCACCCGGTAAAGGGTGGGGGATCTGTAGCTATGTGGTCACATCGCAGTCATTAGCGATGTCCGGCATGTAGGTCGCAGCAGCAGGCTCTGATGCCTAGCGGATGCCCTTCTCGCCCGAGGGCCGGATGAACTCGACGCGGTCGCCGGCGCGCACCTCGTGCACGGCCCAGCTGGACGACTCCACCGGCGAGCCGTTCACGTAGGCGCGCAGGTTGCTCGGATCCATGCCGAACGGGCCCTTCAGGTCCTCGATGACGGCGTTGAGCCGCTTGCCGCCGAAGGCGTACTCGCCGTTGTGCGTGTTGTAGGACACGCTCACGTTGCGATCCACCGCCGGGGTGGACATGCTCGTGGCCGGAGCGGCCGGCGAACCGGCATCGTCGAACTGCTCCCGCGCACGCAGCTGGTTGACGAGCGCGTCGACGAGCGCGTCCTTCGCCATCGCCCGGGCGTTCTGCACGCCGAACTGCTCCGCGAGCTGGACGCGCTGGACGCCGCCCATGTTGCGGATCTCGTACAGGGTGTACTTCTTGGTTTCCGTGCTCATGCCGCTTCCTCCTGCTGCTTGACCCCCTCTTGGGGGTCGGATTGTTCTGCAACGACCGGATGGCATGTCTCCCGCTCGCTGCGCATCGCGACAAACTCGATGTCGAACGTCGTCCAGGTGACACCGGGATCGACGTACTCATTCTTCTGATTGCCGACGGCCTTGTCGATGCAGTCGTCCGGGTTCGAGAGGAACCCGTAGAGCATCCCGAGCATGGCCGTTGCCGCGAACACGTTCGCGACGAAGAGCTGTGGCTCGCCCGCTTGCGCGCGCTCCTCGCAGCTCATCTCCCACACCGGCTTCTCTTTCGGCTCGGCGATGGCCGGGTCTACTTGGAGGAGCGATGGCGTGAGATCCTTGCCACCACGGACGACGTAGAAGTGCGCGTCCCCGTGACCGGCGGTATCGTTCCCGCCGTTGATGACCGTGATGTCCTGGACGTTCCCGTCGCGGATGTACTCGCTGATGAGCTTCCGCGTTGCGTGGTTGTCCACGCAGATGAGCACGGTCGCATCCTCGGTGAGGATGAACGGTGCGTTCTCCGGGCACAGGAACTCTTGCATCGCGAGGATGTCGAGTCCCGGGTACAGCTTCTTCAGGTCGGTTCGCTTCGACTCGGCCTTGTTGCCGATGCGCGTGAACGACTGACGCTCCAGGTTGCGCTCCTCATATGCATCACCGTCGACGAGCGTCAGCCGCGGCGCGAACTCGTCGCCCCAGTGCTCACGCATCTTCGGGCTCGGGAATGCGAGCAACTTCGCCGCATCGTCGGCCATACGGGATCCGATCCCACCGACTCCGATGATGACAACTTCCACTTGCTTTGTCACTTGTGAATGACCCTCCCTGCAGTGCGACTGGGTTTCATGGTTCCCTCAACGTCCGCGATGGCCGGCTGGAGCCAGCCCCGCGGGCGTGAGGGGACTCGGACGGAGCACACTGCCGCTCCCTTGTCTTACCATGTGCGCTTTCGCTCGTCAACCCCCTAAAATACTAGGGTTTCGTGCGACTCTAACTCTCGATCCCGGGAATACCGGGCGGAATCGTGCCTCCGTAGAGGTCCTCCCAGGCGTCGAGGTCATTGAGATCGCTTTCGGTCATCGGCGGAACGCCCATGGGAGCCACTTCCGCGCAGTCCACTTCTTCGGCTTCCACCTCGACGGCGGGCTCGATAATGACGTCCGCTGCCTCCGGCTCGGTGGCCGGCTGCTCTTCGACCACGCCGAACGCCTTGTAGAGCGCATCGACGGCCGGTGCCATGTCCTTGCCATTGCTCATGCTGTGCGCGAGGTATGGCCTCGCGTGCTGACCGCTGAGGAAGTCGGTGAACTGCTTCAGTGTCACCGTCGTCGGGCTGAACACCCGTCTGGCCCACGTCTGGTCCAGCTCCACTGCGTCCGGATCCGCCCCCTCCGGGAGGGTGATGGCGTACCCGGCGAGCTTCGGCGTCTTCGGCGTTTCGTCGTCCCTGAGGCCGAGGAACAGTTCGGTGGTGCGTCGCGCAACCTCGAATCCATCGCCCGTTGCGAGGAACTGCTTTCCGACGTCGGAGAGCGCACTATACCATTGTGACGCGATCCGCGTGAAGATCTCGCGGTTGACCTCGGGCAATCGGTGCTGCGCCGCCTTCTCGAGAACGCCATCGAGCCCCTCGAGAACTCTTGACGGCTGCACTGGAAACCGCTCGTCTTCCGCCACGAACTCTGCGCTCGCGTCGAACACGAGGCGATCGACGCGTCCGAGCGTCACATGCACCCCGTCACAGAACCCATCCTTCGCATGTTCGTTCCGGTTCGTATGCACCGCGACCATGTCGGTGTGCGAGTGGATCGAACCGACGAGTATGAAGCCCTCGGGGATCTCCTCGTCCGCCGGATCGTGGTACTCCGCTTTCTTCGCGGTCACGAACTGCGGCGGCGCGATCGCCAACCACTCGCTCGTCTCCTCACGGAAGTAGAGGAGGATGACCGCCGAGGCGCCGTACTCCGCGAACACGTGCCGGAAGAACCGGAGCGTCTTCGCGAGGATGGTCGCCGGAATCGGCGGCAGGCTGCTCTCTGCGGACGGTTCGATCGGATAGAGCTGCGGGAGATCGACCGTGGGCACAATCGCGCTGTACGCGAAGGTGTTGTATGCCATGAACATGCCGTTTCGCGCTGCGATGTGCGCGATGGGCTCTTCGGGCAGTGGCTGCCCCTTCTCATAGTACACGTACAGGTTGAACACACTCAATGCTTCTTCCATTTCCTTCTCTCCTCCTTTGCTTTTGTTATCTGTTCGATCTTCGCGAATGTCACGGTATTTGGAAGCCGCCGGTGGTGGCACCGCCCCGAAGAGCGATGCCACCACCGGGCGAGCGTCATCCAACTCTCTGACACCGACTAGCCTCAATAACGACGATCCGCGACCACCAGCGTTGGTTCAATCGGTATAGGATTGGCACATCGTCGTAGAGCGGTACTTCTGCCCTTGATGAGAACCGGACGGCTTGGCCGACGTCGAGGTAGACGAAGCCATCACCACCGAATACGACGCGGTACAACTTCGCCATTGCACCCGGAATAGCTCGGCGGAGCTCGTCCAACTGCCGACTATGTGACCACTCCGCGATATGAACGGTTTGGCCAGAAATGACCATACGATCTCTCACGTCCCTGCCGATGAGCTCTCCCGGATTGATGACTGACAGAGTATCCAATGCGACCACGCCGTCCGAGTGAGGACCGTACCACGTCCATCCGTTCTCGACGATGCTGTCTCCGGAAATCGAGGTAAGGTACTTGGGATGAATGTAGCACTCGCGCTGACTCCCGCACCCACTCTCGTCGTAACACCCCGGAAACCCCACATCGAAACGAATGAGAACACCTTCACCCAGCGTGTGTCTGTCGCAGGTTACCACGAACGCCGGAGTGTCCATTGCCGTTTGCTCACTCCCTTCGTGCTCGGCGAACAGCGTGGTGTCATCTCCGCCGAGGTACCGCACACGCATCCCAACGTGGAGCGTCGCACCATCTGCCGTTGACTGCCGGTTCGTGTCGTGCGTGTACGCATCGGACGTAGCCGGAAGTGCCACCCATGCTTCGCGCCCGCTGTGGTAGCACTCGAAGCACTGCGCGTTCGCGCCAGTAAACGTGAATCCGGAATTGTCGTCAAAGACGACGTGATGTACTCCGGTGAGTTCACGGAGGACTTGTGACACGGTGTGTTCTGATCCAACTGCGGACGCACCTATTGCGACCGTAAGTCGGAGCTTGGAATCCGATCGAACGACCAGCCCGCGGGCGATGGTGATCTTGTCACAGATTTCAAACCACTCCAGATGCCACTCATAGTTTTCCATCAGCGGCATCGAGATCATGTCGGTGGTCTCTACGAAGAAGAGGCCACGCCTCGAGTCGAGATGGAACCGTCGCACCTCGACGATCTCGCCTGATTCCCGATGACGGAGCTTCATGCCGCTGTGGAACTGCACACCATCCACTTCCGCCAGCTCTCCACCTCGGGATATATTGATCGTCGGGATGATCGTGATGTGCGGATCGAGCATCCCATCACGCACGAACAAGCGCCAACCAACACCTTCGAGGTGTACAAACTGACGGCCATCCGGGAAGGCATGCGAGAACGCGAGAACGATGGTGGTGGAGCGATCGTAGCGCACCGCGTCATTGATGCGGACGGTTTGACGCCCAACCGTGCACTCACTCACAGGGCTCCTTAGTGAGCCACGGAGTATGTTTCCGCACGGCGATCCGTCAAACCGCTCCAGCGTGAGCGCTCCACCATTCGTGGAACAACTGCGCCCCTGATCGCCGGTACGAAGGCCATAGAATGCCCTGATACGCACCTCACTCACACCGCGGCCGTTGTGATACGCTATATCGTCTCCCACCTTCAGCTCGGTTCCATCACCGAGTATGTAGTTGCGCGCACTCAGGAACCCTTGTGCGTCCAGATCCTCTGGGGGAAGGAGACGAACACCGGGAAACAGCTGCTCCGAGTCTGAGATGACCGTGAGACCGTAGCCGTGCTCTTCCCTATCGAAACGCACGAGCGTCGCGCCGTCGAGATCACGCCGCGCCTCGGTGATACGGTAGTAACAATCGTTGCGCCGATTCGGCCAGAGCGCCTGATCGGTGAAGCAGCAGAGCGTTCCGATCGTTATCGGAACACCGTCGAAGGACGTGATGTCCTCGTGCTCGCCACTCTCGATCGACGCATAGTCGGCGACCCGCTGGTGCTCGATGAGCAAGATCGGATCTTCGATGCCAACAAGCTTCACGTAGCGCGTACCCTTGAGCGCAGTCCCGAACCACTCGATCGGGAACGTACCGCCATCCGAACACTCGTCCCATCGTCCCACTGTAAGCGTCACGAGATCACCAACACGAATCGTGTGATGCATGAGCACAACCTGCTTGGCGGTGCTCACTGGAATAATCTCGTGTACCGCGGCCGCGTCGCCATCCCATACATCGGCAACGCTGATTCGATCGCAATACCGCGCGAACAAATCCGGCTGCCGTACTCCGTCATTCAGTAGACGGTCGATGACTTCTTCGATCGTCGTGTCTGCGGAACGCCACGGTGCATGAATGGGGAACGTCGGAACCGTAGCGGTCGTACGTGCCCACTCCCATGGTGATGCCACTTCCGGCATCCGTTCAGCATCGACGAGAAACTCATCACACCAGTCCGCATTCCACGCACTTCCCCAGAACTCGTCCTCTACGAATTCGATCGCCTCGGCGATGCTGAGATCTCGCATGGGAAGCACATCGCGCACTGCGCGCGTGATGCAGAGCTCATGGTTATCGCGCTTCCGGTTCGGCATGTTCGGGATGAGCAACTCATCTCGCCCGCTGCGAATCGGCGCGGTCCGGTAGTAGAGGAGTGCACGCGTGAACCGCCCGCCATCGAACTGGTAACACCAGACGAGATACGGCAACGCGATTTCGAATTCCTGCTGCGCCGCGATGTGTTTGGCAAACGCGTCTGGTGTCATATCCCACAGCCGATGGACCCCGCCGCCACAAAGGCGTCGGCGCATCGGCTTGTACGCGTCGCCGTCGGTCAACCAACGCACGAGCTTCGTGCGCGGCTGGTCTTCGACAATGACAATCGTTCGGCCATCCCGCATGCGGAATCCGCGACAGCGGTTTGGGAGAATGTGGAACACGTCGCGACCGTCCGATTCGAACGACGCGAGCGCAACGCGCTTTCGGTCGAGCTCGCGCTCTTCGGGGTTTCCGTCCACGATCAGCGACAGCCGTCTAGAGAACACGGCGGTGTTGTTCGGGTGGAGCGTAATGGATACGGTTTCCGTCGGTTTTTTGGGATGATCCATGGTCCCTCCGGGAGTATCGCTCCGGTGGTTGTTTTCTTCGCTGTAAAGCACCGCGAACGGCGCAATGTGAAGGCACTCCCGACACAGTGGTCGGACGCGCTACCGTACCATGCAACGAAGGAAATGTCAAACCCGCGAAGCATGTGCTTCGCGGGTTTCAATTTCTCGCTCTGTTCTGCAATATTTATGGGTTATTTTTCGTCGGCGCGCTCGGGAGCACATCTTCACGTGTGATCATTCGAAACTCGCCGGATTTCAAGTCATCGGGAAGTTGGAGTCCGCCCATGCGAACCCGGACAAGGCGCTCAACGGTCATGCCGGCTGCCATACACATCCGCCGAACCTGACGCTTCCGCCCCTCGGTGATGACGAGATGAATTGTCTGCCCGTGAACCGAAAGCGAGGAGGCGCTTGCCATGCCATCATCAAGCATAACGCCACTGCGAAGTGCGCGGCCCTGCGCTGTAGTCGGCCGATCAGTCACGGTCACGATATACTCTTTCTCGTGCGCGAATGATGGATGTGTCAGCTCCTGCGTCAACGCGCCATCATTCGTGAAGAGGAGGAGTCCCTCGGAATTTAGATCGAGTCGCCCAACGTACCACACGTGACTACGGAGCGCTTCCGGGAGTAGCTCGAATACAGTGTGTGCCGCGTGCGGATCATCGCGAGTCACCGCATACCCGCGCGGCTTGTACATCATGACGTAGTGGAGCGATTGATCATTCGCGATACGAACGCCATCCACAACCAACACATCCGTGGCAGCATCCACGAGCTGTCCGATGGTGGCCAGCACCCCGTTCACGGTAACGCGCCCATCACGAATATACGCCTCGGCATGGCGACGCGAAGCGACACCAACGCGGCTGAGTACTTTTTGTATTCGCTCTTGCATACGCAACGAGTGTAGCACGCTGTTCGCTTGATGTCCATTACACACCCTTGACATGGTAATGCTCACATGGTAGGGTCGCTACGTACCTTCACGTGCCGCATAGCGGCCAAACGGAAAGGAAGCGACCATGGCGCTCCTCGCAGGACTCTGGATGCTCTTCGAGGCCCTCCTCTGGGTGGGTGGCTGGATTCTCGCGGGACTCATCCCGGGATTGCTGTACATCGTGATCGACGGATTCGTAAACTCCGTCTTCCCGATGCCGAATCCGCCGCTGAACTACATGGGCCGACTGCTCGAGTGGGTACAGCGTCATAACGGCATTCGCATGCTCCTCTGGCTCGGCTTCTGCGGGAAGCTCATGCTGGTCATCGGAGTGTTCGAGAAGCTCGTCCAGATGTGCGCGTACTTCTTCCGTCTCATCAGCGGCAAGCGCTGAGTCGCATTGCCGCACGCATGAAAGAACCCCCTGTTGATGGCTAGACCATCGACAGGGGGTCTTCGTTTTTCGGTGTTCTTATGCGCACGGCCTACCCACGCTCAACGTACTCGCCGGTATCGGAATTGAGCACAACCGTCTCCCCTTGCTTGATGAAAATCGGAACGCGCGCCTTCATACCGGTCTCGAGCGTCACCTCCTTCGTCACATTCCCACCAGCCGTGTCTCCCCTCGCAGCCTCGTACGCTTCGGTCACCACAAGCGAAACCTTTTTCGGAAGTTCGATCGAGATCGGTACATCGTTATACATGATGACGTGCACCTCTAATCCTTCTTTGAGATACCCGGCATCATCTCCAATGAGATCTCGGGATGCCGACGATTGCTCGTAGGTATCCTGATCCATAAAAGCGTACCCGGAACCATCTTCATAGAGGTACTGCATTTTTCTACGTTGTACTTCGACAAATTCGACAGACTCTCCTGCCTTGAATGTCTGTTCGATCGATTTACCGGTTGCGATGTCCTTCAACTTCGCGCGTACGAACGACGACCCCTTTCCAGGATTGACGTGCTGAAAGTATGTGACGACCGAGAGGCCGCCCTTGAACTTCATTACCATGCCCTTCGAAATATCACTAATGCTCGCCATACCATTTTGCTATGTATTCCAAAGTGATCCCGCTGGCAGCCAGCGTACCGCGTCAATGTGTTCCTCGTCAACGAGTAGCATCACAAGGCGATCAATACCAAGCGCCATGCCGGCGCATTCTGGCATGGAGTCGAGCGCGGCGAGGAACGCTTCATCAATCGGGTATATCTGGCGACCGAGGCGCTTCCGAAGCTCCTGATCTTCGAGGAATCTCACGCGCTGCTCCGCGGCGTCCGTGAGTTCGGAAAATCCATTCGCGAGCTCGAGTCCCAAAATGTACAATTCAACTCGCTCAGCATACCGTAGATCATCGGGCTTTTTCCGTGCGAGTGCAGCCATCTGCGATGGCCAATCGTATACAAACGTCGGCTGCTCTTTTCCGAGCTTTGGCTCTATGTCGGTTAGGAAGATTTTGAAAAACAAATCATCAAATGAATCACTATCTAAAACGGAGAGACCTCGCTTTTCACACACCTCAGCCATCGTATCGCGCGTGAGTAGCATGTCGAGATCAAGATTGGCATACTGCTGCCACGCGTCCTTCATGGAAAGCCGCCGCCACCCCCCTTCTATCATTTTGAGATAGTGAGACGACTGAGAAGCCACACCCGTTTTATCATTGTTTCGAGTGAGATTTCTCATCGCCGACTGCTTAGAATGACACAAAAAACGAACGAGTGCCTCACAATCATCCATGAGATCGATATAGGTTGCACCGAGGCGATACCATTCCAACATCGTGAACTCAGGATTGTGGTGGCCACCCCATGGCTCAACATCTCGAAAGACGGGACCGATCTCAAAGACGCCAGAGACTACCGTCTCATCCGGAGAAGTTGTGGCTCCTTGCAATGACCCAAGCAACTTCTTTAGAGAAAACTCCGGACTCATACGAAGGAAGCCCTCATGCGCCTTCCCGCGCACATCATGCACGGTCGTGCGAAGTGGTTCAAGCTCTGGCTCCTGTGATGGGTGAGCGAGAAGCACTGGCGTTTCCACTTCCAAAAATCCACGTGCCCAAAAGAACTCGCGGACCCCGCGAATAATTTCATGTCGTCGTTTAAGCACATCAAGTCGCATAGAACTTCGGAAGACAACCTACTAGGTCAATCACTGAGTCAGCCGGTGACCCGGCTGACTCAGTGGAATAATCTCTCCATTTCCGTGCCGTCACCTCTTCGAACCGCATCAATGCCCATCCCTACTCCGGGATGTACGGCATCAATGCCATCTGTCGCGCGCGCTTGATCGCAGTCGCAAGGCGTCGCTGGTGCTTCGCACAGACGCCGCTGCGTCGTCGCGGCGCAATTTTCTTGTATGACGATACGAATCGCCCGAGAAGCTGCACATCTTTGAAATCCGGTTCTTCAATGTGGTGCGTGCAGAAGAAGCAATGTCGCTGCACTGGCTTCACCGAGCGTCGTTGTCCTTCATCTTTTCGAAATGCCATGTCAGTGAATCGTTGGTGACGGGCCAAAAACTACAGCCGCTGCGGTAGTTGGTAGTCCGCCGACCATCATCGTAATTAAAATGGAATCTCCTCTACCTTGATATCATCATGTGCGACCACCTCTACCATTTCCGGCTCTTGTTGTGGCGGCTTCTCTTCCGCAATCGTCGGCGGTGCTGCCGGCTGTCGCTGATTGAACTGCTGCGTGCCGCCACCCGGTGCGCGGTCGAGCATGATCATGTTCTCCGCAACAACCTCCGTGCGGTTTCGCTTGACACCATCCTGCCCCTCCCACTCACGCGTCTTCAGTCGTCCTTCGACGTACACCTTTCGACCGCGTCCGAGGTACTGGGTGCAAATATCCGCAAGTCGTCCGAATGCAACCACATTATGGAACTCGACCTCCTCCTGGCGCTCATTCGTTTGCTGATTCGTCCATACACGATTCGTCGCCACGCCAAACGTCGTGATTGAAGTCCCGCCGGTCGTTGCACGATGCTCCGGATCTCGGGTGAGGTTTCCGATAATCATCACCTTATTGAGCGTCATA
>JBDRLD010000011.1:0-22850 GCA_043813445.1 Candidatus Uhrbacteria bacterium | reverse complement strand
CTCCTCGGTAAGTTCACGCGTTGCCGCGTGGTCTAGTGTCTCATCAGTCAATACAAACCCACCCGGGATAGCCCATTTCCCAACATGCGGCGCGATGCCACGTCTCACGAGAAGGGCATGAAGTGCTCCCTCGTGAATACCAAACACCACAATATCGCACGCCACCAATGGGCGCACTGCGGAGGTCTTCGATTGTGCTCTCTGTGGTGACATACCCAAAATAAACACCTAACTTCAGTATACTACAGAATACGTAGAGCGGCCCTTGCAATGCCTTTTTGCCCGTGCTACGCTGCTTTCGAACACTGACGTACTTGGCGTCAGTATGTAATTATCGAAATATGCGAAAAGGAATCCATCCGACATATCACCAAAAAGCAAAAATCTCTTGTGTTTGCGGGCACTCCATCACGGTCGGATCCACGAAGGAGGAAACTCAGGTTGAGCTTTGTGCAAAATGTCACCCATTTTTCACCGGTAAGCAAAAAATTGTAGACTCGGCACGCCGTGTTGATCGCTTCCAGCAGCTGGTGGCGAAGAAGGGCGAAGCCGCGACCGCACGCACTGGCCGAAAAGTGAAGCGTGCGAAGGACGTTGAAAATCGCAAGAGCAAGCAGGCGACGATCGAAAAGGAATAGCTATCTACTATAGCAGCGTCTCGACCAGGTCGGGACGCTGTTGATTTCCCGAATGACTCGCTACACTGAAAATGTATGGAGATTACCCCACAACACCGAAGCGAGATTGATGCGAAGCGCATAGAACTCGAAGCGCAGCTCCAAGATCCGGCAATAATCAGCGACCGAAAGCGGCTCGCTGAGATTTCTCGTGCGCACGCAGAAGCGGCAAAAGCACTTGAACTCTTCGATATACTTGATCGCCTCGATCGATCCATCGCGGAAGCGCAAGAAGCTGCGGACGCCAGTGAACCGGAGCTCCGTGAACTTGGCGAAGAGGAACTCGTTCAATCGACAAACGAACGAGAGCGGGTGTCCGCAGAACTTCGCGAACTCCTTCACCCAACCGATCCGGACGATGCGAAAGATATCGTGGTAGAAATTCGCGCCGGCGTTGGTGGTGACGAAGCGGCGCTATTCGCTGCGGATCTCTTTCGAATGTATGCTCGCTTTGCGGAACGCAATGGCTGGAAAACACGAGCACTGGAAACCGCAAGCAACGCCCTCGGTGGCATCACTCATATCACGTTCACCATGGAGGGTGATCGCGTCTTTCGAGCGATGCGCTATGAGAGTGGGGTACATCGTGTGCAGCGTGTTCCGGAAACGGAGAAGCAGGGACGCATTCACACCTCGACCGCTACCGTCGCTGTACTCCCGAAAGCGGAAGAGGTGGATATCAGCATTGATCCGAAAGATCTCAAGCTCGACACCATGACGGCAGGTGGACACGGCGGACAGTCCGTGAATACCACGTACTCCGCAGTTCGTCTTACACACCTCCCCTCTGGAATTGTGGTTTCCTGCCAGGATGAACGTTCGCAGCAGCAGAATCGTCTTCGTGCGATGGAGGTTCTTCGAGCACGTCTCTACGCGCTCGAGCGCGACCGCGCACAGCGAGAACGCTCTGACGCGCGACGAGAACAAATTGGCAGTGGAGAACGCGCGGAAAAAATTCGAACCTACAACTTCCCGCAGGATCGCCTCACCGATCACCGTATCGGGGAAACATGGCACCACCTCGAGAGTATTCTCGACGGCGAGCTCGACCCTATTATCGAAAAACTTCGGGCTGATCTCGACGCGTAACCATGCATCCGCTATTCTGAAGCAGTTGAAAGGCCCAACCATACAGCGTCAGTCCGGCCCTTCACGGGCGGGACTTTGCGTTGTACGATAGGGGCACAAACTATGGCATCCGTCGGATCGCTTCTCGATAAATACCCTAAAATACCCATAGCGGAGCGCGAACTCCTCCTCGCACACTGCATGGGTACGGATCGGGCATGGCTCCTCGCTCATCCCGACGCACCGGTATCGCTTTTTAGCGCGATCAAATTTTTTCGTCTGAGTCGACATGTCGCACATGGTATGCCACTTGCATACGTCATCGGTGAGCAGTGGTTTTGCAGTCAGCCATTCATCGTACAACCTGGTGTGCTCATTCCCCGTCCGGAAACCGAGCAGCTTGTTGAACTTGCAGGATCCCTGTTAGATCGGTATCTGCCTCAGGTGCGATGTATCGATGTCGGCACGGGTTCCGGCTGCATTGCAATTTCCCTTGCACTCGCGCACCCAACCGCGCAGATAACTGCGATCGACACCTCTCGTACCGCATTGCGCGTTGCAAAGAAAAACGCACGACGTCATAACGTCCTGCGCCGTATCAAGTTCTGTCGCGGTAATTTGCTCACTCAGTACCGCTTCTTCATGACCGAGCCAACGATTATCTGTGCGAATCTTCCCTATCTGACCTCAGAAGAATGTGCTGAGCTTCCGTGCTCCATTCGAGACCATGAACCACGCATTGCGCTTGATGGTGGCGAAGACGGACTCGATCCCTACCGCGCAATCTTCGCACAGCTCGCCACAGTCGTTGACACGATGTGCATTGCTCTCTTTGAGATTGATCCACGTCGCGAGCGCGCGCTGCGAAAGCTTGTGCAACAAGAGCTCCCATCCTGGGATATGGACTTCCACTACGACCTCGCGGGAAGATGTCGCATCCTTGAGATCCGATCGTAAACACCGGCCGAATAGGCCGGTGTAGTGTTTAGCGGATGATCGCCTGTTCTCCATCGCGCTCTGACGAATAGCGCAACATGTACCCACTCCCATCAGATGATTGGTAGGCGTAGCAGTGGAGCTCCTCATTAGAATTCGGCTCGACCTGCGGTGCGACCGGATCCGCGCGCCGTTCATCAAGTACATCTGCCGCAATAAGTAACGATGAAACGCGATCCTCACGGGAAAGACAAGACTGTTCGGTCGCCAGCGGATAGCTCCCGTGTTTCGCCAGATAGTCTGCGAGCGCGCGTTCAATCGCGGCTACATCGCCAGCACGCTGCCGATCTCGCTCGATACGCGAGTTCGCACGTGCGCCGACAAACACTGCGCTGCCAAGTGCCACGACAATCAAAATAAAGCAAAACAACTCGACAACCGCCAGCCAACGTCTCGCGCCATGCATAAACACGTACTACGACACCACCGACCCCTCATTAGATGAAAAATCTACATTCAACATCTCCACCCACGTAACTCCGGGCTGTAGCGGGACCGAGAGTCCGAACAGCCCATCTTGTGGATCCTGCAATGTCCATGTTGTCGCCGAACATTGTCCGCTCGTGCACACGAGCGCACTATTCGTTTCCGCATCACCGCGATCAGGATCGAGTACCGGCATGGCAAGGCGCCCCTCACGGTCAAGTACTTGTGTGTCCACCCGTAAGAGTACTATATTAGTCGCGACAATTGGTGTTCCATTGAGGTCACGATGTACTTGCCCGCCCTGATAACGTAAATATTCTCCTCGCTCTTCATTGTACTGCCACGCAATTGCACGACTGGTAACACGGCTATATGGACAAGCGATTCGATCTTCACTGAACGAATGTTCGCCATCGGATTCTTCTGCAAACGTCCAGAGGTGCCACTCCTCATCGCGCGAAACCATATCGTGTCGATCGACCCAAAACTCCGCTAAATCCTCAATTGCCGTGTACACATTGAACGGCGCATGTCGAGATCGTCCTCTCCAGAACGGCGGATCAAAGTATTGATTGATGTGCTCCCGAGTGCGCAGCCATTCAAGCGATGCCGGACTACCGCCGACATGCACGAGCGGGGCCTCAAGTAACTCGGCAAGGCCAACAAAGTACGGACGCGCCGATCGTATTGGCCCAACCATACTCACGGGCGATGCCGCATCGAAGACCGCAATAAACCGAGTACGCTGTCCTTCAACAGGAAATTCAAAAACGAGCGTTGCCTCCGCGATGCCGGACTGCGGCTGTGCCTCAGGCGCGTTATCGACCACAACCGCGAACGCGTTCGGTTGGAACGCATCTACTGCGAGCGGCGAACCGTCAATCCAGCTCCTCCGGGTCACTTCAACAATTGCATCCTCGCCATCAGCAGCCCCATCATCTACAACAATGTGCTCACCGATCGGAGGCCGAAGCTGTAACCACAAAGCGCCCCCACTCACAATGAGTACGAGAGCGCTTATAACAATTACAGCAGCACCACGAGCGTGCACACGGCATTCGCGCACAACGGTGCTCATGCACTTCTGCAATCGCTGTATGTATTCCGACATGATCATTTTCTGACTACGCTTCCTCCTTCTTTTCTTCCTTCCCCTGCTCCGGCTCGGCGTCGCCCTCCTTCTTCGCAGCCCCAACTTGATCAGGATCCTCCTCCGCAGCACGGCGTACAGTCGCGACCTTCGCAACAATAATGTCCGGAGCCATCAGCACCTCGATGCCCTCCGGGATCGGGAGATCAGAGACGCGAATTGCGTCTTCATTCGTTTTCAATACGGTAACATCCACAACAACATCGCGCACCAATGTTTCCGCTGTCGTCCGTACTTCGACATAACTATGTAGCGCGACAAACACGCCGCCGGTCAATTTCACTGCCGGCGCCACGCCAACAAACGTAATTGGGAGACGAGCACGAACAACCTCGCCCATGGCGACTTGATGAAAGTCGACATGTATTATTCGATCCGTCACCGGATTGCGAGATATATCCTTCACCAGCACCCGCACTGGATCTGCGTCATCGATAGTCAGCAAAATTGGAGCGGTCTTCCCGGATTCACGGAATACGCTCTTAAATACTGCGGCGTCAACCGCAACCGGCTTCGCATCCGTCGACCTCCCGTAGACCACTGCAGGAAGTTTTCCCTCTTGTCGGAGCGCGTTTGCCTTTCCGGCGTTACGGGTGGTGACGTTGAGTGTAATTGTTGCCATACTATTGCTAGAATTCTTCAAAAACTGTTTCGTGTCAGCATGACATGATGTTGACGCTAAACATAAGTTTTGCAGGGTTTTCTGTAAAATCAACAAGCCCCCGCAGGGGGCCAAGGACTCTTGTCGACGCCGCTTGCTCATCCACTGGAGCCCTCATTACTGCTGGGCCCATCGTACCGAGATACCTATTTTTCGTCAAGCGCCTGCACGGCTACCTGCGTTTTTGGCTTTGCCTTCTGTCGTCGGCGTTGTGGACCAAACACATCCGCCTCCTTCTTCTCAAGGAGCTGATGGAACACAATAACATCGTCCACGCTGATTGGCTCAGCATCCCGAAACTTCGTCACATCATCGAACGTGAGATCGGTAAGCAAACCCATCGAGCTCACCCCCATACTACTTGTGAGTACCAGAGCAAGAATCGAATGTGCACACTTCTTGCAGCGAATATGCATGAGGTGCTTATCGTCGCGCTCGTCAATCACGCGTGCTTCCATCGGGTTGTAGCTCGTGTCGCACACCGGACAGTACGAAATCAGCCGTAGCGACTCTTGGAAGAATTGTGGAGAACGTCTACTGGAATGCATAGGTGTTGTGCATAAGCAGCATACCATGAATTATGCCGATGCCGAAGTGCACTTACTCGATGACATGTAGCTCGTATACTTTCCGCTCCGCTCGTGGGGTGCGAAGTGCGATGCTCGCAATGATGCCGAAACCGAAAGCGAACGCCATAATTGCACTACCACCCGAACTCACAAATGGAAACGGGATGCCCGTGACCGGAACGACCCCGAGATTCATAGCAAGGTTGTACATCGCTTGAAACCCAAAGATTACGCCCATGCCAACGATAATCGACGCGGAAAAATCGTCATGGCAACGCTTCGAGACAGCGTAGCAGCGTGCGAGGATAATAACAATAAGCGCCATAAGCGCCATAATTCCGAGGAAACCAAACTCCTCGCCAATCACCGCTGGCAAAAAATCGGACTGGGCCTCCGGCAGGAAGCGCAACTGCGCCTGGGTTCCCTGTGCAAATCCAAGTCCAAACACTCCGCCCGCGCCAATAGCAATGACTGCCTGGCGCTGGTTATACCCTGCGCCCTGTGGGTCACGATTCGGATCGAGTACGGTCAACACGCGATCGCGCTGATACGGTGCGAGGACGAAGAACCATGCTGTCGCCGCAGTAATGAGCAATGTGACCGCGAACACGAGGAGGTGTGTCCGCTGCAACCCAAACACAAGGAGCATACCGAGCCAAGTAACTACGAGGAGTGCAGCGGAACCAAAGTCCGGCTGAAGCAGCACAAGTGCGACGAGTACGCCGGTGATGGATGCACTTTCGAGAATTGTTCTGAAGCGATCGAGCTGGCGCGCGCGTCTTCGAAAATACGCTGCCTGGAGAAGAATCAGGGCGATCTTTGCAAACTCAACCGGTTGCAGGGTAAGTGGCCCGATCGGGAACCACCCCTTGGTTCCGCGGATGCGCACTCCGAATACAAGCACACCAACAAGCAACAAAACCACACCGATCGCCACAAGCGGCCACCATCGCTCCCATGCCCTCCAATCGATCTTCGCTCCGATAACGAAGAGTGTAATACCGAACAAAATCGCTATGCACTGCCGAGTGAACGTGGAGAAATCCGCCGGAGTATTGCGGAGAGCGAGTGATGCGAGGCCGACGAGTCCAAACACCGCCGTGAGCGCCACGGCGGTGAGGAGGATACCATCTGCACGAAAAATTTGGAGCAACTGCTTCATGATGTATGCGATCCTCGCATCGACAATAACGTCTACAACTCAAGGAATGATTCCGGATCAAAAACGTTCACGTAAGGAATTACCTCGACGCGATCCACCGCGCCTATTGCATGGAACCACGTCGCGGCATCTTGCCGAACCGCGTCCGCCTGCAACGACGGGATTACGACGCGGTTCACGCCGGTAATTGTCGTGCGGGTTCGGAGGAGTACGGTCACTTCGAGATCACGGATGCCGTACCCACCGACATTCGCGAGCGTGAAAACTGCACGACTTACCTGCGTAGCGTCAGCGGATGAGCGTGCGGCTCGCTCTGTTGGTGCCAGCTCGCGTGCGCTGATAAATCTGGCGTCACTAACATCAATTTGTGAACGGTCAGAGATGAAGGTCTCGACATCAATTATTTCACGATGTGAAATACGCTCCCATGCGGTTGAAACGACGGCGAGTGTTGCGGTGCGCGGATCGGTGTTCGAGGTGACGTTCAGACGCGTAAGCCATCGCTCCCGTCCTGGAAGAATAACTGCCTCTTCTTGCTCGTCTACCGCACCTGCAACGCCAAGCGCATACGCGATCGTCGCGAGGATGCGCGGATTCGGGTTACGCACACGCGCAGCGATATCATATCGACCCTCTGCGATGCGCAGGAGGCGTACCTCCTCGATAACCAGCTCCTGTGCGCGCTGTGCCCGAACAGCTGCCGCGCGCGGGTTCTCCGGGCTCGCGAGCACGGCAAGATCACGATCCAGCGTTACGCCCTGGAGAAAAAATACCACCACAACACCCCAGAGAACATACACCCAGGTCACTACGCATAACGCAATCAACGCACCAATGCCGGCACGACGAAGCTGAAGATGATGCTTCACGTACCACAACCCGAGCGCAATTTTGCGATCGGTGATTTGCCCGCCATTTGTTGAGGTATCTCCTACATGCATACCGCGCGTATTCTCAGTGTACCGCGAAATGGAAAACTGGGGAACGTGAGACCCCCGGATCCTTGGATCCGGGGGTCTGGTACTGATTCAGCGCGAACGCGCTACTTCGCAACCACCTCGACCATGGCGACGTGGCCATCAATCGGATGCGCGATGTAGCAGTCGAATCGCACCGCGGAATGCTCTATGTGGAGCTGTTGCGCTACCTCACGAAGGTCCTTGAGCTGCTGCTCCATGAGCTGTCGCTCATTGTGTCCAGAGAACCGTGCGTTGTAGTGCCAACAGTCGCAGTGCATCACAAGCAAGACGCGCTCGGTGTGATGGTGGGCGATGAGGGACTTCAGGTGCGCGAGCGCAGCCTGTCGCCCTTGGTAGCTGGACGAGCTCCAGACGTGGAGCATTCCAGGCCCACCGGGAATCACTAGTCGATCTGGCGATTCGTGTATACCGAGCTCGACGAGCACCTCGTCCTCCTCGACCGAATACTGCCCTTCACTGCACGTGACCACGATGGTCTTCGACGGCGTAACCGAGTATGGTCGCCGACACGTCGCAACGACACGCATGCCATCAAGTATTGTATCTCCGGTCTTCGATGGCCTGATTGGGGTCCGATCTCCATGAGCATCACCAACGCAGCTGGCTGGATCGTAATCAGTCTCACCTTTGTGGAGAATTCCAACACGTTCGAGATCCTGAACCGCCCGGCGCAGTGGGATGCTTCTGACAGGCTTCTCGCCTGCCTCGCGTACCTGCTGTTTCGCTGCGATCGCGGGTGCCCGGCGCTCAGGAGGCCTGTCGCGCGTTTTGGTTGGCCACAATTCACGCATCGGATTCGTATCACGACGCGCCTGCTTCTTTGGTGGATTTGTCACTAATTCCTCCTCCTAATGCAGTGACGTTTCCAAATGTACCAATGACATTGTAGAACGTTCGGAAGATTTTGTCAAAGGAAAAACCCCCTACTGGATGGTAAAACCTATCCAATAGGGGGCCTTATACTCTCACACGTTACTCGGCAGCGTTACGCCTGCGCGGGCGGCTTCGGCGCCTCGATGACCTTCTTCTTGGCCTTCGCGGTTGCGTCCGTCTCTCCGTTCTCGCCCTTGGGCTCGGCTGCGAGGAGCTTCAACGGGTCGATGCCAAGCTTCTGGCCGATCGCGCCGAGCGCACCGACCACCTGCTCGATCCCCACCTTCGCGTGGCCGTTGCCGTTCTTGCCGAATAGTCCCTCAGCGAAGGCGGCGCCGGACATGCCGGACACGAGCCCGCTGGCGACCTGCGCCATCTGGTCCGGTGTGCCGTAGAGCGTGGTCTCGAACTTCTGACCGAAGCTCGCCACGGCGTGCGCCATCTCGATGCCGACGCGCGCCTCGGCGTCGACCCTCAGCTTCGCGAGCTCGAACTCCTGGGCGACACGGCCGCTTTGCTCGCGCGCCTCCAGCTCGGGCTTCAGCACCGTCTCGACGCGGTCACGATCGATCTCGACGTTGCGTGCGCTCACGTCCACGTCGATCATGGCGCGGCTGCGATCCACGGTCACCTGCTCGGCGTTCACCTGCACCGGCACCATGGACTTCGCCTTCTCACCCGCAGCCTCGGCGATCTGTGCATCGCGGTCGGCCTCGGCCTTCTTGCGCTTCGCCATCGCGTCTGCGTCGGCCGCGGCCTGACGCGCGGTGGCATCGGTCTTCACGGCGTACGCCTTCGCGTCGGCGTCGCGCTCCGCGGTCACGTACTTCTGCTCTGCGTCGGCCTGCGCCGCGATGATCGTCTGTTCCTTCGCGCGCTTCGCGGTCTCGACCACGGTGACGGTCTGCACGCCCTGCGCCTCGAGCTCGCGGAGCTTCTCGGCCTCGAGCTGCTTCTTCTCAGCCTCGACGCGCATCTGCTCCTGCTCAACCACGGCGATCTCGCGCTGCTTCGCCGCGACCTGCGCGGCCTGCTGCTTGGCCTGCTCGGCCACCATGATGGCCTGCTGCTTGGCCTGCTCGGCGACGAGCTTTGCCTGCTCTGTCTGCTGCGTGGCCACCTCGATGGCCTTGTTGCGCTCGAGCTCGGTCGTCTGCACCGCCTGCTCGGCGTGAATCTGCGCCTGACGCGCGACCTGCTGCTGCTCGGCCTGGATCTGCTCGATCTTCGCTTGCTGCTCTGCCTCGGCGCGTGCGCGATCCTGCTCGAGCGCGAGCACCTGCTTCCGCGCTTCGACATCCTGCTGCGTGCGCTCGCGGACGTTCTGTACTTCGATCTGGTTGCGCAGCGTCATCTTCTCCTGCGTGATCCGCGCGATCGTCAGCTTGCCCTCGGCGTCGAACACGTTGTCGTCGCGGAGCGCGCCGGCGTCTGCCTGATCCAGCGTGGAGATCGTGGCGGACTCGAGCGTGAAGCCGTTGTGCTTGAGGTCGTCGACGACGATGCCCTTGACCTCCTGGACGAACTCGTCGCGCTTGCTGTTGAGCTCTTCGAGCGACTTCGTCGCCGCGACCGTTCGCAGCGCGGAGATGAGCTTGTCCTCGATGAGTGCCTTCACGTTCGCTTCGTTCGCCGTCTTGTTGCCGAGCGACCGCGCCGCACTCTTGATCGAATCGTCATCCGCCTGTACGCGGACGAAGAACTCTGCCTCGATGTCTGCGCGCAGCTTGTCCTTCGTGAGCAGCGCGTCCGCGCCGCGACGCTTCACCTGCAGCCGCAGCGTCTCGAGCGACACGGTGACGAGCTCGTGGATGACCGGGATGACGATTGCACCGCCGTCCATGATGACCTTCATGCCACCCATGCCGGTCCTGACGAACGCCTCGGACGCCTTCGTGCGCACGTACAGCTTCGAAATCACCATCACGATGCCGGCCATCACCAGGAGCACGACTCCGAGCCCGAGCGATGCAGCGAGCGCGATGCCACCGATGTCCACGATGCCCGTGGCCTTCAACATGATCGGCCCGACGATGAGCACCAAGGCGAGCAGAACCCAACCGACTAAAACCTTGCCCATGTTCTTCTTCCTCCGCCGTCTGCGGTTCGAACTAGTGTCAGCGACACACCGTGTGCCACTGACGTCCAATCACCACTAGGCATCCACGCCAGTGGGGAGTAGATCGATGATGAACGTGCTTGTCTCACGGTCATATCCTACGAGAACCACCTCTGTCCCCTTCGCGATGGTACCGTCCCGAGATCGGCACTTCACCTCATGGAGATTGCCATGCTCGTCGCGCACCTGTGCGAATCCACGCTCCGGCGTCACATCGAAGATCGCAGTGGCGATCTGACCGATGAGCTGACCCTTTGTCACGTGGTACGACTCCACCTTCGGTATGATGCGCGAGATGATCCGTGCGACGCCACCGGTGCCGAACACCATACCAACGAGCGCAACGAAGAACGAGATGGACCCGTAGGTCGCCGGATCGCCGATGATCGGCTCGAGGATAAAGTTCAGCATGAGTCCGACACCGCCGAAGACGAGTGCCATCGTGAATAGCACAATGGTCAGCGGAACGCGTCCGAGGCCCAAGACAGAGAGCGCGCGCATAGCGAAGTTGTGATGCAAAGCGTCGTGATCCATGTCGTGATCGACGTCATGATCGACATCGTGATCGACGTCCACGTCATGATCCGTTTCGACATCCACATCATGATCGATGTCGACGTCCAAGTCGTGGTCAATGTCGACGTCCGCATCGTGCCCCATGAACCCCATCGCCGCGAGGGCAACAAGAAGGATTCCGAGCACGAGCGGGGCGAGGAAAATGAAATTCTGACTTGCGAATAACCACTCCATGATGCCGGCCTCCTCTTCTGATCTGTATTTGCAAAGGACGCTTCTGAGACAAAATCAGACACGCCTTCGCGTCCGCGCGTATTCTGCCACAGTGTAAAATCGCTGTCAAGTGTGTGCAAAAAGGCCCTCCAATGAGTGCTGTTTTCTCCCCAGTTCCTACTTGTCCACCATGATACATCATGGTAGTATAGAGTTAGTCATTAGCGTTTCTTTAGCCCCTCTCCCCCACTCCATGGGGAGAGGATCATAGCGTTCGATATGCCCAGCATGAAGAAGACAATACCAGCAAAGAAAAAACCGACAAGTAAGGAGGTCGTAAAACTGAAAACCACAAAAGGCACGAAGAAGGCCGCGCAGAAATCCGGATACACCGCACAGCAGATTACTGTCCTTGAAGGGCTCGATCCTGTGCGCAAGCGTCCAGGAATGTACATTGGCTCCACGGGCCCGCGTGGACTCCACCACCTCGTCTGGGAAGTTGTTGATAATGGCATTGACGAGGCGATGGGCGGCCATGCAACGCGTGTGACTGTCCGATTGCTTCCGGACGATCACATACAGGTGCTCGATAACGGCCGCGGCATTCCGGTGGATCCACACCCGCAGTACAAGACATCCGCGCTTGAGCTTGTCATGACAAAGCTCCATGCCGGGGGTAAGTTTGGCAGTGGCGGATACAAGGTGTCGGGAGGTCTACACGGTGTTGGTGTGTCGGTCGTAAATGCACTATCCACATACCTGCGAGCCGACGTACTACGCGATGGCAAGATATGGATGCAGGAGTACGCAGTCGGGAAGCCAAAATCAAAGGTGAAGCCGGTTGGCAAGTCGCCGTCATCAGCAACAGGCACCGCAATCACCTTCCATCCGGATGCATCTATCTTCGAGACGGTTGTCTTCGATCTTATTACAATTGTCGAACACCTCCGCCAACAGGCATACCTCACAAAGGGCATCGAGATAGTCGTTGAAGATCTACGCACGAACGCGGAGGTCGGAGACGCACTATTGAAATCCGCGTACGATCCGAAAGCGACCCAAGCGATCGCGCCGTCACAAACATTCACATTTCATTTTGAGGGAGGAATCGCATCATTTGTTCGACACCTGAACTATAGACGCGAGACGTCACATGATACCGTGTTCTACGTCGAGCGAGAGAGCGACGACATCAATGTCGAAGTTGCGGTCCAATACACTAGGGATTTCAAGGAGAACGTGCTCGGATTCGCAAACAACATCACAAACCCGGACGGCGGAACACACATCCAGGGGTTCCGCACCGCGCTTACGCGCACGCTCAACGCGTACGCGCGTGCAAAGGGGTTCCTAAAGGAGAAGGATGAAAACCTCTCAGGAGAGGACGTACGAGAGGGACTCACTGCGATCGTAAGCGTGAAGGTGAAGGATCCGCAGTTCGAGGGGCAAACGAAGGGCAAGCTTGGAAATCCGGAAGCGCAAACCGCAGTAGCCACCGTGTTCGGGGACGCTTTTGCTGCGTTCCTTGAGGAACACCCACGTGATGCCGAGGCCATCTTCGGTCGCTGTGCACTTACCGCGCAGGCACGTCGTGCGGCAAAGGCGGCGCGCGATACAGTACTCCGCAAAGGCGCGCTGGAGGGACTGACACTCCCCGGGAAGCTCGCTGACTGTTCATCGCGTAACCCGGAGGATTCGGAAATCTTCATTGTGGAGGGTGACTCTGCTGGCGGCAGTGCGAAATCGGGTCGCGACCGAGAACACCAGGCGATTCTGCCGTTGCGTGGGAAAATTCTTAACGTCGAGCGAGCACGCCTGGATAAGATGCTCGCGAACAACGAAATCAAATCGCTTATTATCGCGCTCGGCACAAACATTGGTGAGCAATTCGATGTCGAAAAGCTGCGCTACAATCGTGTCATTATCGCAACCGATGCGGACGTGGACGGATCACACATTCGTACACTCCTTCTTACGTTGTTCTGGCGCTACTTCCCGAAACTGATCGAGACCGGCCATGTGTACGTTGCACAACCGCCATTATTCAAGGTGTCGGTCGGTAAGGAATCACGTTGGGCATTCTCACCCGAGGAGCGCGACAAAATTTCTGAGGAACTCCTGAAAGCTCGCGGCGACAAGAAAGGTGCGAAGGTGGCGGTCGTCGAGACAGATGCCGGAGAAGAAGAGGAAATCGACGACGGTGCCGAACAAACAACCGGCGGCAAGGTAAACATCCAGCGATACAAGGGTCTCGGTGAAATGAATCCTGAGCAACTCTGGGAAACAACTATGGATCCGGCGCGACGCGTGCTCAAGCAGATTACTGTGGATGATGCACAGCTTGTGGATTCCGTGTTTGATATACTAATGGGTGCGAACGTCGAACCGCGGAAGAAATTTATCCAGACCCACGCAAAAGCCGTGCAGAACTTGGATATTTAGTTTCCTGAATTTTCTCCGGATAACTCCGGTGATGGACGGCGTGCGCAAAAACGGTGCAGAATCTCAAAAAAGAGAACCACCGTATTTAAATTCGGTCTCCGGGCACCACGATGCGCATTCAGTGACCGGCTAAGCCGGTCGGCTTCGCTGATGTGGATGAGTGGTGCGTATCGCAGTGTGTGGACGCACGCGCTGCAACGGGGCGCCCCGAACAACAATACCCTCCCAAAAATTAGGGAGGGTATTGTTGTTGATGGTCATACCGAGTCATCCTCTCTGCGTAGGGGCGATCCCGTCGTGGTCGCCCGTCCGAACGGGCGAGGACAACGCCACCGCCCCTACAAAGTTATGCGACGAGTCAAGAGGTTACCATTACGTAATGCAATAAATGAAAAAGTCCCGACGTGTCGGGACTCTCGCTTCTATTCGAATGGGTAACTACTAATCACACTACACGCGCTCGACCGCGCGTCCGCCGACCTCGTCGAAGCCCGTGTCGAGCTCGTAGTCTTCGACGATCTCGTACATGAGACCATCCTCGTTGTCCACGAACATCGCGATGATACCGCTTCGCTTTTCGTCTACCCACCTTGTGCGGAGCATGGTCGCCGTCTCCATGTCGAAAACGCGCTGCTCTCCGTACGCGGTCGCGAAAATCGCGACAACGTACTCATCGATGGACAGCAGGCGGACGGCCTTGGTGAGGTCGTTCCACGACGTCCCGCTGCGCGGGCACTCGTTCATCGCCTCGGCCCAGTACCAGTAGCCATCCAACACGGGCTCGAGGATGGGACCGCCTGCACGGGAGAATAGAAACTCCACGGGCCGGATCCTGCCCCACGAAGCTTCCAGTTGCATACACTCCTTGAGTGCGCTCGCAGACTCCAGAAACGTCCCGAGCACGAACTCGGCGTCCGCCGGCCGGTAGAACAGCTCCTTGCCGAGATTCCGCTGCTTCGCGTACTCCTCGTCCGACACGTTCGGCACCGGTACTTGGATGGAGAGGCCGAGCTCATCGAAGAACCTATCGAAGAACGCCTTGCGATCCTTCGCGTGCTCGCCCGGTTTCTTCTTCCCGCCGCTGATGATCCAGGCAACGAGCCCGGCCACACCGGCTGCCACGAGCGCCTCCACGAAGATGCCTTGCTTCGTCCTCGTTTTGCCGCTCTTCTCCTTCTCTCCCGGGGTCTGCTGATCTGCCACGTGCCTTCCTCCTCGCCCGTATCGGGCATCGATCTGCGCAGTACACTCATCGCACTGCCATGCAATGGACTGTGCGTAACATAGCACGAGATAACGATCATGTCAAGAATAATCAACAAAACCCACAAAGTACCCCATTTCCCACGCCACTTGACAGTCCCGCTATCTCTGACAGAATGGTAGTGAACCACCCCGCCGCGGGGGTTGTTTTGAAATACGCGACAAGCTGGACGCGACACGCTATACGCTGGACGCAATTCGCCAATCCTGAATCGATCTAGCGTAGAGCACCAAACGTCCTGCGTATAGCGGTACAGCACCCAGCGTAAAGCGTATAGCATCCAGCATAAAGCGTTCTCCTATGTCCAAACTCAAGACCTATCTCAAAGAATCGCGTCAGGAGCTCCAGAAGGTGCACTGGCCGAATCGCAAGGAGCTTACCCGCCACACCGTGCTGGTTATTGGTGTGAGTCTCGGGGTTGCCGCATTTATCGGCATTGCCGACTATGTCTTCACACTCGGCTTCGAACAGTACATTAAGCTTCGCTAGACCTGCTCCGCATTTTGCGTGCAACGTCTCGCGCATCGCGCTATGGCACGACAAACCTCCAGCATCGGACGCCGATGGTACGTAATACACACGTACTCCGGCTACGAGGACAACGTCGCAAATAATCTCAACCAACGCATCGAGTCTATGGGCATGGAAGATAAAATCTTCAACGTGCTCATTCCGAAGGAGAAGAAGATTAAAATCCGCAATGGCAAGCGACGCGTTGTAGAAGAGAAAATCTTCCAGGGATACGTACTAGTCGAGATGGTCGTTACCGATGATTCTTGGTACGTTGTTCGAAACACTCCGAGTGTCACCGGATTTGTCGGTACCGGTACAACACCGACGCCGGTCTCTCAACAGGAAATCGACGCGCTCATGCAACGAATGGGTGTTGATGAACCGAAGTACAAAATCGATGTCTCCGTCGACGCGCCGGTGCGCATCAGCGACGGACCATTCAAGGACTTCGAAGGGAAGGTCTCGGAAATAGACGACGCGCGCGGCAAGGTGAAAGTGCTCATTTCGATGTTCGGTCGGGAAACACCGGTTGAACTCGACTTCCTGCAGATTAAGAAGATCTAGGCCCGCGTGACGCAAGACGCTTGACGCTCTATGGCTTTCCGATTCGAACGATTCGAAGTTTGGCAGCTTGCAAGAACGTTTACTAATTGTGTCTACGAAATAACGAGGGACTTTCCGCGCGATGAAATCTTTGGGCTGACCTCACAACTGAGACGCGCAAGCTGCTCTGTGGCGCTCAACATCGCAGAGGGAAGTGACCGAGGTAGCGATGTAGAATTTGCACGCTTCCTTAGAATGGCATTGGCGTCACTCGAAGAGGTTGTCACTGCGCTCTATATTGCCAAGGATCAGGAGTTCATTAGGATTTCAGTTTTTCAAGTAACATACGATCAAGCAGATGCGCTTGCCGCCAAACTTCGCGGATTCATCAAAACCCTGAAGGAAAGAAGCGTCCAGCAGTAAGCGTCTAGCGTATAGCGTTCTATGGCCAAAAAAATCAAGGCACTCATCAAGCTACAGATTCCAGCCGGTAAAGCGAATCCCGCTCCTCCGATTGGTCCGGCGCTCGGACAACACGGCGTCGCGATCCAGGATTTCTGTACGATGTTCAATGCGAAGACCGCCGATCGCATGGGAGACATCATCCCGACTATTATCACCGTGTTCGAAGATCGTTCATACACGTTCATCACCAAGACTCCGCCGGCAGCCGAACTCATTAAGAAGGAGCTGAAACTGAAAAAGGGATCCGGCAAGCCGAACAAAGATCACGTTGGAAAGATCACCCAGGAGCAACTTCGTAAGATTGCGGAACAGAAACTATCCGACCTGAATACGAACGACATAGGACAGGCCGCCAAAATTATTGCCGGAACCGCGAGACAAATGGGGGTTATCGTAGAGGAATAGGTGGTTGGAAAGACACATTGCGGGCGATTTATTATACGTAATAATAAGTGGGAGCGCCGGTGCGGAACGCTACCGACGCGAGGACCACAGAATACCTATGGCACAAGGAAAACGGCTTGCCGCAAAGTCAAAACTCGTCGATAAGACGAAGCTATACAGCGTTCAGGAGGCGATCGAACTCGTCAAAAAGACCTCAGTCGCTCGATTTGATGCTGCACTTGAGGCACATATTCGCCTTGGAATTGATCCTCGAAAAGGAGACCAGCAGGTTCGTACAACCGCTACACTTCCACACGGCACCGGCAAGCAGAAACGCGTTGCCGCATTTGTAGGCCCCGAGAAGCAAGCTGAGGCAAAAGAGGCCGGTGCGGATATCGTTGGTGGTAAGGAACTTATTGAAGAGTTGAAGAGGACGGAGAAACTGGATTTCGATGTGACTGTAGCGACGCCGGATCTCATGAAGGATCTTGCGACCATTGCGAAGCTTCTCGGCCCGCGCGGACTCATGCCATCCCCGAAAAACGGGACGGTGACGCAGAATGTACGCGAGATCGTTGAGGGACTGAAGGGTGGTATGATCGCTTTCAAGAATGATGACACTGCGAACGTCCACCAGGTAATCGGGCGCGTCTCATGGGACGCCGCGAAACTACTTGAGAACTACACGGTATTTATCGACGCGGTACGACGCGCAAAGCCGGCCTCATCGAAGGGTGTCTACCTAAGGAGCATCGTGATCAGCTCGACCATTGGGCCTGGCATCAAGGTGAAGGTGTAGAAGTGTGTGTCTTCGGACCACAGACTGCACATGCTGCTGTAGTCCTGCCGTAGACCGTAGACTGTGGACAAGAATATGCTCGGAGCATTTCCGAACCAAATGATCGAGCAGATGATCGCGACGGGCCATATCATCGGGTCTGACTCGGCGCGCGTGCAACCGTCTTCGTTGGATCTCACGATTTCGGACGAGATCTACAAGATGAAGGGGGTATTCCTGCCGCGTATTGGTGAATCAATCAACGATCTCATCCGGGAGGGCTCGCTTTTCCCTTGGGACCTCGGCAAGCCACTGGAGTGTGGTGGTATTTTTCTTGCGCGTCTCAATGAAACACTCGAACTCGGTCCAACGACGTACGCGCGCTCAAACAACAAATCTTCTACCGGACGAGTGAATCTCCAGGTACGCCTCCTTGCGGATGGCGTGCCTCGGTTTGATACACTCCCGCGTGGCTACAGCGGAGCACTCTGGGTGCTCCTCATCCCGCGGTCATTCTCCATCAAGCTCAGCACGGGCGATGCGCTGAACCAAATCCGATTCTTCAACGCGGACACCACGCTCACACGCTCGGAACTCGAAGCACTCTACGATGAGGTGGCGCTCCTGCATACGAGCAACGGCATCCACATCGGCAAGGATCGTGTGGAGTTCGATGATCGTGGTGGCATGACGCTCACGGTGAATCTTGACCAATCGGTCATGGGATACAAGTGCCGTCCATCCGGCGGGACCATCCTCGACTTCCGCGCATTTGACCACGACCCTGCGGATTTCTTCGAGCCGATTCACCGCCCGAAAGATGGCCACGTACTTCTCCGACGTGATGAATTTTATATCCTTTCAACGCTCGAATGTCTCCGCGTTCCACCAAATTTTGCATGTGAGATGGCGGCGTACGATCCATCAAAAGGTGAATTCCGTTCACACTACGCAGGGTTTGGCGACCCGGGATTCGGATACGGCAAAGAGGGCGAAATACCCGCAGCACCGATTGTGCTGGAGATGATCCTGCAGGATAATGACGTCATCCTGCGACATGGCCAGCCCGTGTGCAAGGTAGTGTTTGAGCGGCTCGCCGAGCCGGCAGCGCGGGTGTATGGCGCCGGCACGCTTGGATCAAACTACGCGCTCCAGCGCGGCCCGCGACTTTCAAAGCATTTCAAACAACCGCTTGAGGTAGGTCACGCAAGTGTTCAGCTCGGCGCAATCCCGGCGACACATCTCGTGCGTGAGTGATTCGTATGCAGGTGCGTATCAGTAGGATCGACCCAACACTCCCCCTCCCCGAGTATAAAACGCGGGGAGCGGTTGCGTTCGATTTGCTCGCACGCATGGATGCGATTATCCAGCCAGGTGAAATCGCGTACGTCCCGTCTAACATTGTTGTTGAAACGCCGCCGGGGTACGCGCTTATCATTGCTCCGCGCTCGTCACTCCATAAGCGCGGGTTGGTGCTCGCAAACGGCATCGGCGTGATTGACCAGGATTACTGCGGCCCGGAAGATGAGCTCCACATGGCGCTTCGCAATGTTGGCACGGCACCGGCATCCATTCAACGCGGGGAGCGGTTGTGCCAGGGCATGTTTCTTGCGGTGGACATCGCCGAATGGCAAGAACTTAATCATGCCGCGATCGCACAGCCAAGTCGTGGAGGATGCGGAAGCACGGGGAATACATAGCCGACAAAGGTCGGTAGTTGCACGCGGATGATCGCCCCTTGATTTAGGGGTAATTTTCATCCTTGACCTTTCCGAAGAAACCCGCTACAGTGCCCATAGCTCGTTCACACACGCCCGAGAAGGAGGTTCTAGTGACCACGCTCACACAGCTGTCCCGCCACGCCTTTGGCGCGACGCTCGCCGTTGGCGCCGCATACGGGCTCATGCGCTTCGCATTCGGTCTCAATCTGCAATCGACGCTGCTCACGATCAGCGTCGCCTGCTTCCTGGCATTGCTGATCGGAGCTGCCGTCGATCTATACGCAATGGCACTTCCGTTCGCCACTTGCGTAGTGCTGTTCACGACCGCACTCGCGCACGACTGGTGGATCGACGCATTCGTCTACGAGTCTTTTGCGGGAGGACTTGCACGATCCCTCGCGTTCGGCACCTTCCTGGTGCTGTTAGCGGGACTTATGGTCGTATCCTGGAACTTCAAACGCCTCGCGCGAAGCAAGCTGCCGAGCCCGGCGTTCTACCTGTGTGTCTACCAGTGCCTCTCCCTGGGTGGACTCATCGCGTACGACTACTCTGGCGGACACTGGGCGACGCTCATTCCGTTGGGGCTCGGCGCGCTCGCCCTCACGACGTCGGCGATCAAGCCGCCGCTGGACATGCCGTCCACGTTCTCGGACAGCACATACAACCCATTCCTCCACGTGATCTAGCGCGGCGCACGCATAGCGTCACAGCGCACCGACACAGACGTGAAAGACGACCACCCTCGGGTGGTCGTCTCTTCGTTTCTATGTACGAGCTGGTATTACACACTACAGCGTGCAATCATGCTCTGCGCCACCATTGCGCCTCTTTCGGAACGCGTCGAGTCTCTTGAGAATCTCTGGCTTGTGCTTCTGCGCGGCGCAGAGCACTGCGTACTCTCGCCCAGCATCCGACAGGAGCACGGGCTCCACGATCGGTGCAAGATCCGCACAGAACCGCGCGATGGATGCGAACTCCTTGCCGTAGTCGAGTAGTGTAAAGTACTGATGAATGAACACCTCGCGTGCGAGCTGCTCGTCACCACTCTGAAGCTCAAATACCGCTCGGAGCACATACCCGAGGAACTCGCTCGCGTTGAAGAATCGTCCAGCTCGCGTATCAAGTTCATGCTGGATGTCAAACCGTCCACGCAGCTCGATTCCGACCGCCTCAGGAACCGCGCTCACGATCTGCTCATCGAACGCCTCACGCTCCTTCTCCTCAAGGAGTGGACCAATTCGCGGATCTTGCTTCACCATCCAGGAAACATCGCCGATCAATCCCTCGCCCATGTCATGCATGAGCGCACACCCGAGAAGCCGCTCGCCGTCGAGCCCATCCATGTTCCCGTACTCGCGCTCGAGGACGAGGAGGAGTTGTACGAGCATAGTCTGCTGCACCGTATGCTCGCACACATCTTCATCCTGTCTTCCACGATTGGGGTACGGCTTCCATCGCGTCACGCTCTTCATTCCTCGCGTGATCGCATCGAATCGTTGCTGGAGCGTTGCCAGCATGCTCTTCCCCGTCTCCATCGATACACCCTCCGATCTCAGCTCCCCAACCAAGATTTATGGTAGAAGGGCCCCTGCACGACCCTGTGGATAACACTCAAATGAACGATATCCGTAGTGTAGCAATCCCATCGACATTGGCAAGTCCTCGTCCGCTCCATCGAGCATGGTACTATGGAAGCGAAGAAAATAAGCTACACCTCCGGCCCCAGGAAGATGCCAGGGCTTATTAATAGCGGCTACGCCGTATGCCTCTCGAATCACTCACCCACGTTACACGGACGCTCCCGAATGGGGGGATAGTCCTCGTGCTGAATACCGGCGCGGCAATCAGTCCCGAGTCGGAGGCAATGCTTCAGGCGCTCCATTCGCGCTCGGTTGGCGGAGTTGCCGAACATCTTGAAAAACTCAAAAAGAGCGGATCGGAAAAATTCATGGCCAGCTTCTACGTTGGGTATGGCCACAAATCTATCGGTGACTGTGGGAGTATCACCATATTTATCGAGGGTGTATCCATGCTCGTTGCAAAAGCGATTCAGGACTGGGCGCTGTACAGCGGGCAAGAATCTTCTACGCGCTACGTGGACTACTCAAATCAGGCGTTCCTTAATCCAATCGCATCACCACGCGGAACGGCGATTCTCGAAGCCTGGCGCTCGTTCTATCTTGCAGGGCTTGATCCGGTAAAGGGGTTGTTGCGTGAAAGATTCCCAAGGCAGGAGGAAGAGAAGGAAATTATTTACGAGAAAGCGATAGGAGCGCGTGCGTTCGATATCATGCGCGGGTTTCTTCCGGCAGGCGCATCGACGAACCTCGCATGGCACTCGAACCTACGACAAATAGCGGACAAGCTCGCGCTCCTACGACATCATCCGCTTCAGGAAGTACGCGATGTTGCAACGGCGCTCGAAGATGCACTTCTCGAGGCCTATCCAAGCTCATTCAGTCACAAGAAGTATGAAAGTACAGAGCAGTATAATGCGGATTGGATCGCGAGAGAAAATTACTTTGACGCTGAACGATACGACGGTGTTCAACTTCTGAGAAATGATCTCGATCGAACGCAACTAGGGGAAAGCCACGCCATCCTCGCAAACCGACCGCCAAAAACCGATCTTCCAAAATATCTCGCAGAATGTGGAACGATGCAGTTCGGATTCATGCTCGATTTCGGATCGTTCAGAGATATCCAACGTCACCGCGCGGTAACGCAACGCATGCCACTCGTCACCACGCGCCACGGATTCCACCCGTGGTATCTTGGAGAACTTCCGATTACTCTACGCGCGGAAGCAGAACAGCTCATCGAAAACCAAGAAGCTGCGATTGCGGCGCTCGGTACCACTCCGGAGATCGCACAGTACTACACTGCAATGGGGTACAACCTACCGAATCGACTCACCGGGAACCTTCCAGCACTCGTCTACCTCGTTGAGCTACGCGCAACTCGTTTTGTACATCCGACGCTTGCAAGTGTCGCGAACGAAATCGCAGGCATTCTCGGACGCACGTTCGCACATGAAGGACTCTCCCTCCACATCGACCAGGAAATAGGCCGCTTCGATGTAAAACGCGGGGAGCACGACATCGTTGAAAAACAATTCAATTGTTAAACTGACATATTGATAAATTGTTAGAGTAGTCATATATATTGCGAAATTGCCACATAGTCAAATTGCTATGGAGTATTTGAGGCTCGATAAGCTCAATGCGTACAACATCGCATTTCAGCTATCGAATGAAGTATGGCGCATTGTTCGCTCATGGGACTATTTTGCAAAAGACACAGTCGGCAAGCAATACGTACGTTCAATAG
>JBDRLD010000010.1:0-6839 GCA_043813445.1 Candidatus Uhrbacteria bacterium | reverse complement strand
GGCGCTTCCGTCCTCCTCCACCTGACAGGTCGGGAGGAAGCGGACGTTCTGAGCCGGCTTTTCATTCTCCATAAGCGTGAACCAGCCGGTTCGCTCGAACAAGGCATACACGATCCCATTCGGGAAGAGTGGTGTGAGTTCTGTGATCGGCGCCCTGTCGAAAATATGTTCGACCATGTCTCCAACCGAGATCGTGCGCTCTCCAACCACAAGGGTGGTGAGTGGCTCTACTGGCATGGGGACAATGTCTTCGTTGATTTTTCCTTGGGAGCTCTCAAGTAGTTTACGGGGATTCCTCGAGGTGGAGGCACACCGTTGATGCTCGCCACGCCGCAATGCGTGGAGCGCAAAGATTTTGAAGGACACCATTTGATGCACATTGAAGAACCGATCTCCGACGTGGACGACGGTTCCGTCGCCGAGCTCCACCTGCTGTGCGACGAGGTGTCCCTTTGTGTCGACTTCCTCTATCGGAGCGAGAGTTACGCCGGGGTACGGAGCATCTCCTTCGCTGATGGGCATGAACGTGCCGCGACCGTGGAGCTGTACGAGTACGGAGCCGCTTGGGTCTCTGCGTGCTGCCACCACATGTTGCCAGCAGTTCGTCTCGCTCGGCCACTCATCCCTGTCGGTGAAGCGGATGAGCGTCATCGGTTCGATCGCGATACCCTGCAGCTCGATTGTGTCCGGGGCCACGGTAGACACGATCTGTACGCCGGCTGCGAGCTCATGCGCGCAGATGAGCAGGATTGGATCGTCGATCCCGTCGAGACCAACGAATCGACTTCCCTGCTCCGGCATGCCGAACCACTTGATGGCGAACGTCCCACCACCCGAACACTCATCGAACGCGTCCGGATCGAGATGAACACGATCATCGACGTGTAGGATGTGGAGTCCGGCTGATACCGACGTCGATGGGCTGACACGAACATCCCCATGTGCGAACGCGGCTGGCACGTGATCCCAGTGATCGGCCGAGAGGACGCGTTGCTGGAGCACATCGAATATTTGTCCCGTGCGGACACTGGGCACGTCCTTTTCGACGATGTCGCGGAGATTCTCGTCGTACTCTCTCCAAGGGAGCGAGAGCACGAAGTTTGGATCGATCTCCGTCATGCGTTCCCATTCCCACGGCGAAGCGACGTCGGGCATGCGCTCGGCATCGTTGAGGAACTCGTGGCACCAGTCGGCGCTCCACGCGCTCGCCCAGAAGATGTCGCACACTCGCTCGACGAGATCGGCATATGTCAACCCCATGGAGAGGTCGAGCTGCTTCGCTTCGTTGGTGAGGCAGAGAAGATGTGTTTCGATGTACCGATTCGGTAGGTTCGGCACCAGAAGCCCATCGTCGATCGACGAAAGCGCCTCAGTGCGGAAGTAGAGCCGCGCGTGTCCGAAGTGCCCGTTATCGAAGGCAATAACAAACACGATGTACGGGAGCGCGATGGTGAATCGTTTTTGCGTGCGGATGCGCGCCTCGAACTCGCTAGTGCTCTCGCCCCAGAGGAGCGACATGCCCGGCGTTGTGAGGAGCCGACTCCGTATCTGTTTGTACGGTTCCGCATCGGTGTGCCATGAGACGTTACAAACGCTCGGCGGTTCTTCGATGACGAAGAGTTCGCGCGTATCGTTGTGAGCGTGAAAGCGACATTGTCGCGGGAGACAGGCGAAGCCGCCACGCGATCCGAACAATACGGACGCGTCGACGATCTTCTCTTCCATAATCCGCTCGCGCGCCTTGCCGTCTATCGGTGGCAGGATGAGCATTCGCTCAAACCGCGCCGTCTTCTCTTCGGGTAGAAGCTCGATGCGTAGTGCTGTCTGCGTCGTCATGGGACCTCCACGCGATTGCTGTGGGATTTGTTTTTCTGAAATTGCTTTTGGGAAAGGGCGACTGCAAAGAAGGCGCTCGGTCGCGCACCCCTTACAATCTGGCCTAAACCAGACGTCAAACCTTAGCATTATAATGGTGCGCTGTCAAGGAAGGTGTGGGCGGTTAGCAGATGTGAGCATTTTCCGCACGGTTGTGCGTTATTTTTCATATCACACTGTCTTTTTTCGGCGATTATTGCTACGCTCTATTCCTATGGCTCTCCAGATAGGTATCGTCGGTCTCCCAAATGTGGGAAAGTCCACACTCTTCCGTGCGCTTACGAAGCAGGCGGTGGATTGTGCAAACTTCCCATTCTGTACCATCGATCCGAACGTTGGTGTTGTTGCGTTACCGGATGAGCGGCTTGAAACGCTCGCGACGGTTTCGCAGGCCGCGCAGATCATCCCGACCACTGTTGAATTTGTTGATATTGCCGGGCTTGTTGCCGGTGCGCATACAGGTGAGGGGCTTGGAAACAAATTTCTCGCGAACATTCGAACCGTCGATGCAATCGCCGAAGTGGTGCGCGTTTTTGAATCCGGTGATATTGTGCACGTTGCCGGCCGCGTTGATCCGATTGGTGATGCGGAGACTATCGGTATTGAGCTTGCAATGGCTGACCTGACAACGGTGCGCAAGCGTCTCGTTCCGACCGAAGGGCGCGCACGTACCGGAGAAGCTGACGCGCGGCGCGAACTTGCAGTGCTTCAAGAATGGGAGCGACAACTCAGTGCTGGCGTGCCCGTCCGCGAGCTCGCAGACGGAGAGGATGAGCGACGCCTACGGAAGGAACTGCAGTTGCTGACTGCGAAGCCACTTCTTTATGTACTCAATGTGGACGAGGCGAGCGCACAGGGAATTGATGAGCAGGCATTGCGTTCGCGCTATCCATTTCTTGGCACCGCACCGTTTGTGGTGATTTCCGCGCGTATCGAGGCAGAAGTCTCGGAGCTTCCGGATAGTGAAGCACAATCAATGCGTGCGGAGCTTGGTCTTCCGGAAAGCGGACTCGAACAGCTTATTCGAGCGAGCTACAATCTTCTCGGACTCATCACGTTTTTCACGTCTGGTCCGAAAGAAACGCGAGCATGGACTGTCGTGCAGGGTGCAACTGCGCCGGAAGCAGCCGGTCGTATTCATACGGATTTTGAGAAGGGATTTATTCGCGCCGAAGTGATTGACTGGAAAGATTTCGCCGAGCTTGGAGAGGTTGGCGCAAAAGCTCATGGGAAGATGCGGCTAGAAGGCAAGGAGTATGTCGTGCGAGATGGCGACACAGTCTATTTTCGTGTCGCAACATGAATGTAGAGTGGCTTAGCTACGCTACCGATTCAAGGAACATTATCGAGATTGGCTTGACTTAGCCAATCTTTTGTGTTATACTTTTTCTACACGCTTCAACCAATCTCTATGAATGTCGAACGATTTATGCCAACCGCACAGGAGCCGGAAATCCCATCCTCTTCGGACAATGTACCGACCGAGGAAGATCTTGCGCGTCAGCGTCAGGTTGAAGAGCAATTTAAAAAGCTCGACGAGATGCAGCGTCAGGAACTTACTCCGCAGACACCACTGGCGAATGCCGATGTCCCTGTGGGAGCGCAGCAAGAGAATATCGCAGAAGCGATTGAGGATTCATTATTGGATGGGAACGAAGAACAAAACGAACGACAGCGTGGGATTGCGCAGGACATGCACAATACATTCCAGCGCCTTAGCGAGGCGCAGCGTATACAGGGAACCGAGAACGCGGTGAAGCGACAGCGTGCTATTGAGGCGCTCTCCATGCGATACTTTGCTGGGCTCCTCCACCAGATGTACGAGTCTGGTGATGCGGCAGGAGCGAAGTTGCTCCAGCGGCTTCAGCGACTCGACATTGCAAAGCCATCCGGTGAGCTGGATATGCAAGGCGATGGCATGGCGTATCTCGAAGGTGTGACTCGCAGCTACATTTTGGACAACCATCGGCAGTGGAGTACCATCGATGAAGCCGATCGCCACCTCGGCGCGGTTGATGTGTCGGCGCACGCCCTCCGTGATGCCGTGGAACGTGCGGTTCAAGGGTACGAGTCGACCAAGAATGCGCCAACGAGCCTCCGCACAGCACTCGATGTGTCGCGCGGGGATCGGAAGGACTATCGAAGTACTCCCGCATTCCGATCGTATGCACTCGCACGAATTTTTGCAGTCGCCCATTCCGATGACCTTCGAATGCAGGCACTCTGCGATTCTGGCGCGATTGGGCCGGACGGTCGATGGAAGGCGCGAGGGCTTGAATCTGCTGAGGCACGCGTACAACATCCGGTGATCGCAGCACTTCTTCAAGAGACCATGGAACAGATGAAGATGCTCGCCACTACTCCTGATGGTCCTCGTAGCGAGCAGGATCTCCGTGAGCAAATCGAGAACTATATTGCGCACCGCATCGACGGCAATACAAAGAAACTTCGCGCAGCATAGCACTGCGATACAAACACACCCCGCTCTATGCGGGGTGTGTTTGTTTTGAAGCGATTACGCTGCGCGTTCGAAGATGAGAATGTTTCTTGTGACGACCTGTTGTTCGCGTGCGTAGGGGAGATGTTCTCGGTCAAGTAAAAGACGATGATTCCGGAAATGCTCGGGAAACGGGTTGATACGAACAAATCCGAGTCGCTGCACGTCGTCATCGATCGAAATCGTGAAATCTGCTCCTGCCACATGGAACGTCGGCACAATAAAGACGATACGTCCGTTGTCTGTGAGCGCGCGTGCGAATTCTTCAAACGCATGTACGTATAATGCGCGGAGCTCTCCGACGATAGTCGGCACACGCTTTGCTCCTGCGGCGCCGGTGAGACCGTGCGATGGCCCAAGATACGGCTCGGTTACAATCGCCCGCACCCGTGCGTCGATACTTGTGCCGAACTCTCGGACGTCTCCATGAACGACCGTCACCTCACTCGTTGCATTCGAGTGTTCCGCTTCCCAGACAACATTCTCGCGAGAATCAGCGACCGCCTTCTCGCTGACGTCGAGCCCCCAGATTCGTGGGTACCCGAGTCGTAGCGCCTCGGTGAGTATGGTACCGCTTCCGCAAAAGGGATCGAGCACGGATTCGCCATCCGGAATGCGCGCGAGATTGAGCATCATCCGTGCGAGTTTTGGCGGGAGCATGCCGGATTGCGCATCGCGCCCCGGGCGGCCATAGTCGCGCTTGCTCCACTCCCAAAATGGTTGGATTGCCATTGTGCGTGCGAGAAGTATTGTATCGTTTGCGACAAGCACAAGGAATTCGATACCACCCTGATGTGGAAGGAGTTTTTCTTGTGAGATGGTGACGCTTGAAAGCGTTTGTTCTCGTGATGTGACATGACGAGCACTGCGCCCTGCATCGCGAAGGAGCGCCTTGAGCTCGCGCGCAACAGCGGAAAGCCGCTGACGAATTCGCGCAATACGTTTTTCACCGGCATCGATACTGTAGATGGAACACCCGAAACGAATTTTCCCTTCCGCTTTCGCGAAGTGGAGAATATGCGGTGCGAGCGATGTAGCATCGAGTGCTGCGATGGAGTCAAGAACAACCCCAATCTTCGTAGTTCCGCCGAGTCGTTCCATGAGCGCGGATATATCGACATCGTCCGGAACATCGAGTACAAGCACCTCACCTCCGAGTTGTGCGGTTGACCACAGTGCATCCGGAAGCACTGCTGCAATTTCTGCAACAGACAGGTGTGGTTCACGCCCAAGGATGAATGCGAGGAACATATTGAGGAAGAGACAAGAGACAAGGGACAGAGAACAAGGGACAGGAAATAAGAGAGAAGAACGGGGGACATGGGACAACTGACAAGAACATGGGATGGGGGACAATAGACACTATTAACTCCCTACTCTGAACATCTCGCGTCAAGCGTCGGGCGTTACAGCATCCAGCTCCCTGCGCTGAGCATCTCGCGTAAAGCATCCAGCGTATAGCCTTCTGCAACTCTCAACTATCCACTATCAACTAACTCTCCACTCCCAGACTAGGTGAGAATTTCTTCTTTCGGGCGGTACTGGAGTGCCTCGCGGAGATGGTTGGCGGTTACCTGTTCGTGACCGTCAAGGTCGGCGATGGTTCGCGCCACGCGAAGTGTGCGAATAGTTGCGCGTGATGAGAGATGGAATCGGTCCGCGGCGCGGATGAGCGTCTGTCGCGACTCGTCATCGAGCGGAGCGACAATGCGGAGGGCTGGCGCGCTGAGCTCGGTGTTCAGCGGGACTGTTCCGGTTGCAGCAGCGCGTGCACGTTGGCGATCGCGTGCGGCTTCCACACGGGCTCGCGATGTGGCGGATGGTTCCTCATGTGGTTCCGTGAGGAGGATTTCAGTGGATTGGCGCGGGACGTCGACAACGATGTCGATGCGGTCAAGGAGTGGACCTGAGACGCGCTGTTGGTAGCGAAGAATTTGACCGGGTGCGCAGATGCATGCGCGTTCCTCGTCGCGCCAGTAGCCGCACGGGCAGGGGTTTTGCGCGGCGATAAGTTGAAATCGTGCGGGGAATGTTAGTGTTCCCGCCGCGCGGCTAATCGTCACCACACCATCCTCGAGCGGCTGACGGAGTACCTCGAGTACGGATCGTTTGAACTCCGGGAATTCATCCATGAAGAGGACACCGCGGTGTGCGAGGGTCACTTCACCCGGCTTTGGGATGGTGCCACCGCCTATAATGGCGATGTCCGATGCAGAGTGATGCGGCGATCGGAACGGTCGTTCACGGATAAGTCCGCCGGATGGAGCGAGACCAACGACCGAGTGTGCGAGTGTGACCTCGAGTTGTTCCTCCTTGGTCATGCTTGGGAGAATGGTGGGAAGTGCCTTTGCGAGTAGTGACTTGCCGGTGCCCGGTGGACCGACGAAGAGGAGGTTGTGCCCGCCAGCTGCAGCGATTTCGAGCGCGCGCTTCGCGTGGCGGAGGCCATGAATGTAGGTGAAGTCGT
>JBDRLD010000009.1:0-18414 GCA_043813445.1 Candidatus Uhrbacteria bacterium | reverse complement strand
ACTGCCGACTCAAAGTACTTTGCAACGTCACGCCTCGTGCCGGCAATAAGAATGAGGCGAAGTTCATTCCGACGGATACGTCCTCGAAGCGATCGTAACGCGTCGACCGCGGTTCGCTTCTGCGCACCTGCGCCACCGACTGCGAATGCAATTGTTGGTGGCCGTTGCGCCGTCTCATGAAAGTGTACCCCGAAGTGACGCTTCAGTGTTGCTCGGTAGCGACTCAAAAAATTCTGATTCGGATCGAGGTTTGCAATACGGCTGCCAAGGTCGTGTTTGAGAATGGTTGAATTCGTACCACCGATGAGCTCCTTCGGAAGTGGAAAACCGGTAAGGAAAATATTACTCCGGCGAACGCCGTAGAGCATGAGCCGCTCAACGACGCGCCCATTCGGAGCGAGGTATTTGATGCGGCTCTTCCGCGCATCACGCGGCGCCCACACGCGCGCAATGTCCGCATCGCACACCACGATATAGATGTCTCCTGGATAATCGTACTCCTCGGCGGCGAACGCCGGGGTGAAAAACGTTGACACCAGTGGTAGGCACTTTGCACGAGACCGGACATCTCGGCTCCGAAGCTGCTCGACGAGATGTGCCCCGAGGTGCTGGTGCCGTACCGAATAGTCCATCTGCCGGAGCTGTAATGACGGCTTTGAGAGGTCGCGTCGCGGGTAGAAATTATCGATCTCCTGCAGCTTGTCGACAAACACCTCAAAAATCGCGTCGCCGATAACCGGTAGCGGCTGCATACGTGAAACCGTCTCGTAATACTTCTTCCCCTGCTCCCAGAGATCGCGATCGTGCTCGGGGATGCCATGGTAGTTATTCGCGTTCACCACGTCCCCCGCCGCGAGATCTCGAAGCGCATACGCGGCACGCTCGTGCCCGTATCCCATATCCACCGCGACGACATGTGCATATTTTCGCTTCGCCATAGATAATCATTGTACCAAAGAAACAGCACGTCGCCTTGTGGGCGACGCACTGATCATCGTCATTGCTATTTTTTGTCGTCCTCATCTTCTTTCCGTCGCCGAATCCAAAGGATTAGCAATAGAAGGAGTCCAATAAGCGAAACCCCTACCGGAAGAAGATAGCGATCAATCCATCCACCGCGTACGACGAAAATCTCCGAACCATTTACCACACGCTCGATCCGCTCGCCAGCCACGCTCGGCTCAACGGGTAATTCCTCTTCAATGCGTTCACCGAGTACCTCACCATCCGCTATCGCCACGCCACTCTCCTCCAGCTCCGGCTGCGCTACCACCACCCCGTCCGCCCCATGTCGAGATGCGTCAAGTGGGAAGGCGTCATCCTTATCGCTATAGTGGTCACCGTCCGTATCGTACTTTAGCGGATCAGTACCGAGCGCGGCCTCCTCCCAGTCAAATAAACCGTCATTGTCATCGTCGCTATCCGTGTCATTTGGAATACCATCCCCATCAGCATCGGGCTTGTGCGATTGAGTAGGGTCGAGCGGGTAGTCGTCCTCCCCATCTCCAACTCCATCTCCGTCGGTGTCATAAACATACGGATTAGTATGTGTGCCACCCGGCCCACCCCCCGGCCCTTCCTGCCAGTCATATAGGCCATCGTTGTCATCATCGCTGTCCTCTGCGTCCGGCGTTCCATCACCATCGGTATCGGGTGGCGTGAAGACGTCCGGATTTGTCGGGTTGGGATCCGTACCGTCAGGATCTCCATCATCATCAGTATCCGGATCGGTGGGATTCGGATCGTTCCCGTCGTTCAGTCCGTCATCATCAGTATCCGGATCATTTGGATCGGTTCCATTGTCGACTTCGTCGTCATCAGTTACACCGTCGTTATCAGAATCAACCAGAACGTGCACCACGCTGGTAACCTCACTGAGAATGTCAATCTGCAGTGTAATCCGATTGCCGCCATCATCCACCGCTTCCGCATTCGTAATGCGTGCGCGGAACTGATGGTCCCCCGGCACCGCGACCCACGCGGTCGAAAGCACACGACTGGTTCCCGACGCCTCAAGCGCGAACGGAATAGTCGCGCCAACTTGCGTCGCATTCGAAAGATCCTCGAACACAATATCACCCTCAAGTGCATGATCCGCACTATTCACAATAATGGCGTAAATCATCACCGACTCACCTTCATTTGGGTTCAATTTCGATGCCCAAATATTGCTCTGCACAAACCCAACTTCCGCATGTACGACAAGTGGAAGTGCACACACGAGCAGGAAGCACGCGAAACGCATAACGCGGCACATTGGGTACTTCATAGTGCTACACAAAGAAGAGCACGGCGAGCAAAACAACAAGTGCAACAGCGCGGCCGATGAGGTGCGGATGGCGACGGCGCAACTCGGTGCGGAGTCCAATCGCGAGCATCGCAATCGCGATGATGAGTCCGAGCAGGAAAAGTCCCTGCGCGGCGCGATACACCTGCTCTGGGGCAGATCGCAGATACGCCTTTCCTTGCTCGTAGAGTATTACGATGTCGGCACCCGGAACCATTAAACGATCAAAGCGAAGCGACTCTGTTTGTGTGGAATCACCAATAGTCGCCCGGACTGACGGGAGCATCGCGATTGAGAAAAGCTCTTCCGCGTGCTCCTTTACTACAGCACTGCCGCGGAAGAATCCGTCCTCGCCTTCGGCAAGTTGAATCGTTGTGCCATATACCTCCGCCTCAAGTAATTCGACAGGCTCCGTAGTAGCAACTGTTACTGAAAACTCCGTATCATCACCGGCCTGCTTCCAAGAGACAAACGATTGTGTGTCATCGACAAAGGATGCGGCAGCGACTCGAGGTGCCTCTCGTTCTTGCTTTCCATAGTGTTGTGCGATGAAGAGCACCGGACGCCCGTCATAGATTCCGCGCGCAATACCGATCCCCGTATCGTCGTAATCAGAAGCGATAATATTCTGTCGATGGGTCGTGCTCTTCATCCAGTGCGCGATGACATCACGCATGTCCGTAAAGCCCATGGCGAGGTTCTCACCCGCGACGGCGTAACGGTAGCCGCTGCTCTTGAGAAACGATTCGAACGTCCGGCCATCAGGACTCACATGGCTGAAGTAGCCAACCGTTCCGAGGTCAAGCGCACGGGTAGCCGCGGACTCTTCAAGGTGTGCATTCGGTTGGAGCTCGTGCTGTGTATACTGTGCGCGCACCGCATTCGTCTCCTGGAAGAGGTCCGCTTCCAGCTCCGCGAACGCCGCCTCTGACATGAGGAGCGACGACGGGATGGCAAAGATGCTGACGACAATAATGGCCTTCACCGCAACAAACGCCGCTGCGTAGAAAGCCGCTCGCCGTCCATGCAGCGCATGCGGATGGTAATTATTGCCTGCGTGTGGGAAGAATGCGTCTCGCAACATACCTCACTAGGCGAACACGGCAATCGCCACGACTCCAAGTACAAGGAGTAGCGCGAGACTGCCGATCGTCGCACCGATCACCGTTATGGCATCGTGGGTGCGGTGCTGCGAAATAAGATACGCGCCATACCCGAACACGAGCGCTCCAGATACGGCTGCCGAAAACACGAGGAGCGTAAGCATAAAAGCGACTCCAACAATCTGGTCTGGCTCATTTGCGAACGACCCTAGAGACTTCATGAGCAATCCAAATCCTACCGTGTATACGACTACACCAATCGCTTGGAGCAAGCCGATTCCGACGAGTCTTCGCTTCATAGATAACTATTGTAGCATATTCGCTAATTTCAGCGGAATCAGGGCCGACTCTTGACAGATGCCAAAATTCTTGCTATATTGATATGTTCGCGCTCAATCGCGGATGGCGCGGCAATTTCGACAACAGCGCAGTACGGAAAGGAGGCAGTCGATGCAGACGCCAAGGGAAGAGCTCGCTGTGGTACAGGAGGAGATCGACCGGCTGAACGCCCAGAAGCAGCCGTGGGCCGATCACTGGGAGTCGTTAAAACGCGACGACCCGCTCGAGCCGAAGCCGGCCGAGCTTCGCGCTCTCAACGTACGGCTCGCGACGTGGTACCAGCAGAAGGAGACGATTCTCGAGAATCATCCAGAGCTGGCCGCCGAGTTCGGCGGGAGGCGCGGGAAGCGACGTCAGGAGCTCAGAGGATTCTCGCCGCCGTCGCAACAGTCGCGCACGGCGCGCGATCGCCAAATTCGCAAACGTGAGATCCATCCGCAGTTCAAGTCCTGGTGCGCGGCGCAACGCCCGCAGGTGAAGTGCTCGCTCGAGAACTGGGAGGACGCACTGGTCCGGGCACGCTTCAACGAATCGATCGCGCCCATCGAGGCCGCCGAGGAGGAGAGGCGCAAGGAGCACATCCGCAAGGAGGAGCAGCGCCTGAAAAAACAGCGGAAGCTCGACGATCTACTAGCGGAGATCCCGCCGACGTTCGACACCTTCCTCAAGGATGTCGGAAGCGCATCCGCACTCCACGACGAAGGGCAGTTACTCGCCGTCTGGCAGGACAAGGATACGCGCGAGCTCTACGACCTCTGGCTCGAGGAGCGAACGGACCTGCCTCCGGAGGAGCAGTCCGAGGAATCCGCGGCCGCCTAGGTTGCCGGACAGCATCCCCAAGAAACAACGAACCCCCTGTGGATAACACATCCAACAGGGGGTTTCTGCTGCTCTCAACTCTACGATGGCAACATAGCCTCGAGTTCCGCACGCCGCGCTTCAAACTCCGCACGAAGTTCTTCAGGCACCGGATCACCGGGTGGCAGCTCAAGTTTCAACGGATTGATGAGTGACCCATTCTTTTTAATCTGATAGTGGAGGTGTGGGCCAGTTGAGAATCCGGTCGACCCGACATACCCAATGACCTGTCCCTGTTTGACGTGCGCACCCGCGCGAATACCTTTCGCATACGCGCTCAGATGCGCATACTGCGTTGAGTAGGTGGAATTGTGACGGATGTCGATATAGTTTCCATACCCACCATTCCACCCAGCGAATCCAACCACACCATCCCCTACCGCTAACACCGGTGTTCCGATCGCAGCAGCGTAATCGATTGCAAGATGCGGTGTCGCGCGCTGAAGTGTGGGATGAAAACGCGCGTATGTGTATCCGGATGAAATGTAACTAAATTTCAATGGCGCACGCAGCATCGGTCGAATGAGCGATGTTCCCGCATCGTCGTAGTATGTTGGTTTCCCGTCAGCATTTGCAAATCGGTACGCATGGTAAGAAGTACCGGTATTCACAAACTCACCGACGAACACCACCCCATATCCCGCGTCGCTTCCATCACGCGTTCGTCGTTCATACACGACACGATACTGATCTCCTTGCTGCACTTGCGTTGCAAAATCAATCGTCCACGCAAACACGTCTGCGAATTCCAAAATAATTTCCTCTGGAACACCATCTGCTAAACCATTTTCATATAACGATGTTGTCACGATACCCTGCGCGGTTTCCGTAGTGACCTCGTACGGAATGAGTGCACGCGTCACCACAAAACCGTCATCTCCGCGCTGCACACGAACAAACTCCTCTGTATCGACATCGTACTCAAGTACGGACAACACATCTTCCTCTTTGAGATACCGAAAATCATGCCCCGCGCGGATCATGGTGAAATCAAATACTTCCTCGGAAGCATCCACGATCGCAAGTGCATCCGAATATGACACTCCGATACGATCCATGACAACCGCGAACGTGTCGCCGTCCGCAATGGATTCGATGATCCATGGTGGAGCAGCCACGACATTGTTCTCTCCCGTATTAGTATCAGCATCGGAAAACGCAGCGCCTCGTATTGCGATAAAACCCCCAAGCACGAGAAGTGCACAAACCAAAACAACGACAATCGATTTCTTCATAGTTCCCTACCGTAGCAACACCACATACTGACGTCCATTGCGTATCGAGATACCAGGATGACATACGACATCCAGAATGGCTGTGTACAACCCCCCTTGACGGCGGTATTCCTTCATTTTATAAAACCATTATCATGAAAACAGAAAGGTCGATCATGCATAAGCCTGTCTAGGCGAAATTGCCACTCGAAGCATGAAATTATGAGCTTCAATGACGACGCACTACTCGACGATATGGATGGGGACGAGACCCCCTCTATCAAGGACGACGTGTCCGTAGACGACGATCTTGATACGGACGACGATGACGAGGATGAGGATGCAGATGATGAGTAGTGCAAATAGCACTCGGTACACCCCCGCTGAATGCGGGGGTGTACTTTTTATTATCGTTGCCACACTACTTTACCGAACAACATCGACCTGCTAGTGTACAGCCATAAACGCTCTGTCAGATATATACAAAACTGGTTCGTATGATGACCATTCTTTTCGGCCTCATTGCGGGAGCCGCCACGCTCATCGGTATGTGGCTTATCCTCGCTCGAGAAGCCTGGGCGCGGCGGAACTCGGTCTACCTCATCATTTTCTCGGCCGGAATTCTCCTCTCCGCCGCACTCTACGACATCATCCCGGAGGCACTCGAACTACACCCGTATGCACTCCTCTTCGTACTCGCTACATTCTTTGTTTTCTATCTCCTTGAACACAGCGTTGTTGCACACTGTCATGCAGACCCCGAGCACTGTGAACTCCGGGCACCCATAGAGAAACTCGCGTTCATCGGGCTCACTGTCCACTCGCTAATTGACGGACTCGTAATTGGCGCAGGATTTGCTGTATCACCAACACTCGGCATCATCGCAACGCTCGCTGTTATACTTCACGAAATCCCTGAAGGCGTCACATCGATCACGCTATTCCTCCACGCAGGATACGCACGAAAGAAGGCAGTTCTCTGGACAACGATCGTTGCACTCGCCACACCGTTCGGAGCGATCGTGATCGCATGCGTACCAACGCTCCTTACTGATACGACGCTGGGTATTCTTCTCGCGGTTGCGGGTGGCTCATTCATCTACGTCGCCGCGTCCAATCTAATTCCGGAAACGAGGAGCGCAAAACACATCCCCGCCATCATCCTCATGGCCATTGGCATGCTCGTGCCGCTCCTCCTACACCACTTTCTTCCACACGAACATTCAGACCAACACGCGCACGCACCAACAGCGGAACATGTGGCTGGTGAATCGATGGAGTGACTACGTCTCCGTACTTCACAAAATTCGACGAAGAAAGACGACCACCATTGGGTGGTCGTCTTCTGTTGATTTACAATCACTTGCTTGCATCCGCCTTTGTCTCATGGATCGTCCCATCGGGATGCTCTGGCGGAGTATAGATCGTATACAATTTCAACGGCGCGCTCTCGGAAGTATTTACGATGTTGTGTTCTGCGCCCGCAGGAATCACTACCGCGCTTCCATCTCGCAGCGCAAACTCATCACTATCAATTATCGCCTTCCCCTCCCCGGCCTCCACACGAATGAATTGGTCGTGGTCCTCGTGTACCTCCATACCAATGTCGTCACCCACAGCGATCGACATGACGACAAGCTGGCTCTTGGGGCCTGTAAAAAGCACTTCACGGTATTGCGTATTCTCAACCGTTTTCTGTTCGAGCTCAACAAAAAATCCTGACATATTAGTTATTTTGCGTGCTGTCTTGAATGAGCTGCTGCATTTTTTCATGATCACCAGACTGCATGGCAGCCATCACCTCTTCCTTCGGCAATTTATTCATCATGTTGACCAACGCAGCGATCTCGTCCTCGGACATGGATTCGAGCTTCTCAACAATCACGCTACGCTGCTCCTTCGGACAAACGCCGGGGATCATGAGGACGCGCTGAATCTGCTTAATGAATTGCTCTTTTTGCATAGTGCAAAATCGTACCACGTCGTGCCTCGCTACGCGAGGAACCCACCCGCCTGAATATTCCACAGTGTCTTATAGAGTCCGCCCGCTCGAAGAAGCTGTTCGTGTGTCCCCTCTTGCACAATCACGCCGCGCTGGATAACAATGATTCGGTCCATGGTTAGGATTGTCGAGAGCCGGTGCGCAATAACGATCACGGTCTTATCGCGAACCAGCTCGCGTAGCGCCTCCTGGATGAGCGATTCAGACTCGGAGTCCAGGCTTGATGTCGCCTCGTCGAGTACGAGAATCGGCGTATTCGCGAGGATTGCGCGCGCAATGGCAACTCGCTGACGCTCACCTCCAGAAAGCTTGACGCCACGCTCGCCCACAAGTGTCTGATACCCGTTCGGTAGTTCGCTGATAAACCCGTGGCACCGCGCGCGCTTCGCGGCCGAGAAGACTTCACGATTCGTTGCGCCACGACGTCCATACCGAATATTCTCTATGAGCGACCGGTGGAAAAGAATTGGGTCCTGCGGGACCAATGCAACATTCTTGCGCAAACTCTCCTGTGTCACCTGATTAATCTGTTGGCCATCAATACAAATTGCCCCGTCGGTGACATCATACAGACGAAAGAGCAGTTTCACGATAGTCGACTTTCCCGCGCCGGAGGGCCCGACGAGTGCCACTTTCTCCTTCGAACGAATAGTGATATTCAATCTGTTGAGCACGCGACGCGTTTGGCGATAGTTGAACACGACATCATGGAACTCGATGACACCGTCACGCACATGTAACGCTTTTGCCCCGGGCACGTCGTGCACTTCGTGTGGAAGCTCAAAAACCTCCACCATTTCCCGCGCATCCGCAATCGCCTCGTACGTGCGTCGAATAAATCTACCGAGGTGCCAAAATCGTCCAAAGAGCATCATGAGATACCCCTGGAACATCACAAAGTCACCAATCGTGATCGAGCCACGAGCCCAGAGCTTAATCCCAATATACATTACCGCAAATTCAACCCCGATCATGAGCGCGGTCTGTACGGCTTCGGCGGTTTCCCCAACATTCCACGTGAATGTACGAAGTTTCTGCAACGCATTCGAGATGCGGGCGAATCGCAAAAATTCATACTGATGCCCGGTGAACAACTTCACGTTCGTGCTGTTCGTCACCGCATCAGCGAGCATTGCCGACACGCGGGAATCTTGCTCGGCCTTCCGCACATCATACGGAAGCTTCCAGAGCGCGACCGAGACGAGCAGTATTGCCATGAGTACCATCCAGATGAGCACCGCCAGCGCAATCATCCAACTTCGCAATGTGAGCGCAATGAGAATCCCGATCGTCGCCATGGCGAGCTGAAGTACATTCCAGATGTAGAGATCGGAAAGCGTCTCGAATGCTCCAACGAAACGTCGCACGCGACTTACGAGGCTCCCGGTAAATGTATTGACAAAAAAACTATGTGAGTGGCCAAGAATGTACCGAAATGCACCCTGCTGCATTGCCGCACTTACACGCGGCTGGAACGAGTTGTTCGCATACAGCGCGATACGGAAGAAAAGCCAGGACACCGCTTCCAGTGCAATAATGCTCACGAGGACGCCTATGAGATGTGGCACGATACTCGCGGGAGTACCTCCGGTTTCCGTCAGCACATCAAAGAATCGTTTATAGTACCACGGAACAAGAAGATGGAGTGCCTCAGCACAGACAACACTAAGAATAGTAAGCAGTGCAAGCCATTTGAATGGCTTGACGTACTGGAATATTGTGCGGATGATCGTACTCGTGCGCACGTACTGCATAGTATGTACTGCCAGTATAGCACCGAACGATACATCACCTCGACATGTCGGGGTGATGTGTAAACGTATTTCTCTTCAGCGACGTGCTGTTACCGACGACGGCGATGATGTGATGCACCACTGGAGCGTCGTCCATGTCCTCCATCGTGCGCGCCTGGTGGTCGTCTATTTCCCGTCGGTCGTCCTCGGTCTGTTCGTTGACCTGGTGCGCGATTTTCTGGTCGAACCACTCGTCGAGGCGCTGCGCTGCGCCGCGGGCCACGTGCAGGTAGCGCATCCTGCGGTATCGATGCGGGAAGTCCCTTCGGGAGTGGGCTCCGTGGAAGTTGCTTGCGAATAAGCCGCTCAATTGCTTGAATATCCTTCATTTGCTCCGGCGTCGCGAACGATATCGCACATCCAGACTTCCCTGCCCGCGCAGTCCGTCCAATACGATGCACGTAATCCTCTGCGGTCATTGGGAGATCATAGTTCAGTACGATTGCAACGTCCTGCACATCGATCCCGCGCGCGGCGATGTCGGTCGCCACGAGCACGCGATACTTTCCCGCCTTGAATCCATCGAGTGCTTCTTTGCGCTGTGGCTGCGATCGGTTACCGTGAATTTCCACTGCAGTACAATCCATGCGTCGAACCTTGTTCGCGATCCCCTTCGCACCGTACTTTGTTCTCGAAAACAAAATTACCGATCCACTCCGCTCGTGCAGAATCTGTGCAAGTAGCGAAAGCTTTTGGGCTCGTGGAACGATGAAGAGTTCGTGGTTAACGTGCTCGGCCGTGGTGCCCTGTGGAGCGATTTCGATACGAACCGGCCACCCCATGTGTTCCTTCGCAAGTCGAACAACATTCTGTGGCATGGTCGCCGAAAAAAGCATCGTCTGTCGCTGTCTCGGAATCGCGAGAAGAATCTTCTTCAACTGCGGAGCGAATCCCATATCGAACATACGATCGGCCTCGTCAAGTACCAGCACAGATACATCGCCAAGAAACACCTTGCCACGTTCAAGAAAATCAACCAATCGTCCCGGTGTCGCGACGATGATGTGTGGCTTTTTCTGAATCTGACGCAGTTGCTTCCCCTCGGACTCACCGCCGATAACCACAACGGTGCGTAGACCGATGCTACCGACTGTCTTCTGCAGCTCCTCGTCAACTTGCAGCGCAAGCTCTCGCGTTGGTAGCAGGATAAGCCCACGGCCTCCAACCTTTCCGAGCTGCTGGATCATTGGAAGACCAAACGCGAGCGTCTTTCCGGTTCCGGTTTGCGCAATACCAATAACATCTTTTCCGGTTATCGCGACTGGAATCGCCTGTCTTTGAATCGCGGTCGGCTCGGTAATGCCGCGCGCATGAATCCCAGCAAGCAACTTTGGTACGATGCCGAGATCTTCAAATCCGCCATCCTTATTATTCTGTGGTGTCATAGAATACCAGCTTACCACATAAAAGGAAACACCGCATGATACGCATGCGGTGTTCACAGTGGTGACTACATCTCGGCTGTCGCAGCTAAATGTGCACGCTGACCCTCGATAGCCCTCGTGACCACCTCGTCCACCGCGCACGCGGTAAGTTCCGCGAGCTTCACATGCATACCGCCATAGCGAAGACGGATCGCGCATTTACGAAGTCCTCCAACGACAATACAGTCTGTCCCAGTACCCAGAGCGATGCGATTGCTCAGCCGACTTACCGCGCCGATCCTATACATCGCTTGGCACTTCGCCATGGTAATGACTTGTGTAAGCTCCAACATCGCCGACTGCGTCAACTGACGATTGATGATCGTGATGATATTGATCGTGCCAGGCTCCGGCGTCCGTTCCTCGAACTCTTCGTCGTAGAGAGTGGGATCCCCTGGTGCGATCGCACTCCGTATACCAGCAGTACAGAAAGCGCGCACCTCGAGGCCCGTGCTCTCCCTCTCCACGAGGCAGTGCTGAAGCTGCTCCTGTGGCACTACCGTCAATAGCGTGATGCTCGTCCGTGGGTCGAGTGCCTCGTCCCGAAGAACGCGGTTACAAAAGTCCACAGCACCCCGGCCGAGATCACCGCGTTCATCGTCGGTGAGCGTGTAGTTCACGACGGCGTGAATCGGTGTGACGAATGACTTGTCATCACCGGGCATGTGTGGCGCCCAGCTCAAACATGCCAGCGCCTCACTAGGGCGCAAAATACTGATACGATGATCCTGACGTAACACAACGTCCACCTTCGCCTCCTCATAATGAGCTAGGATAGATTGTACGTCCTCATCGAAACACCGTCAACATGCACCCCGCACTTATCCTCATTCTCGCCATTATCCTCGATCTGATTGTTGGGGATCCGCCATGGCTCCCACATCCGGTCAGGTGGATTGGTTGGCTTGCCAGTACGTTGGAGCCGTTCTTCCGCATGCTCTGTGGCCGCTTCCTTCGTATTGCCGGCGTCCTTTTCACGCTGCTCATAATTTCGATCGTCATGTCGCTCGTTACCGTCATCAGTATCGCCGCGTTCCTCATAGCTCCAATCATTGGCGTTGCAACGCAAATCGCTCTTATCGCCTCCGCGCTGGCAGTTAAATCGCTCGCGCGAGAAGGATGGATTATTCGCCGGCTTCTCAGACAAGGCAGCATTAAATCCGCACGTGTACGCGTACAACGTATTGTCAGTCGCAACATGGAACAAGAAAACGAACGCGGAATCATTCGTGCACTCATCGAAACAATGACCGAGAATGTGTCTGACGGCGTAATCGCGCCGCTTTGCTTTGCGCTCATTGCAGGGGCGCCGGGGATCTGGTTCTACAAGACAATTAACACACTCGACTCCATGATCGGATATCGCAACGATCACTATCGCAAGTTCGGATGGTTTGCCGCACGGCTCGACGATGTCGTGAACTACATCCCCGCGCGCATCACGGGAACACTAATTGTGTTCACTGCTCTCTTCACTAAACAATCTGCTCGCGGCTCAATCCTCGCCTGGATTCGCGACGCTCAAAAGGGGCCATCACCGAATGGCGGTATTCCAATCGTCGCGTTCGCCGGTGCACGCGATATCCAGCTTGGTGGCAACTGCGTCGATCAGGGAGGTCATACGATCGAGATCCCCACCGTCGGCGGACACCGCACCACACTCACCACTATGGACATTTCTTGGTGCCTAGTCTTTCACTACTCGACAACCGGTCTCTTCCTGATCTTGGCGATTTTTGTATCGTCATATACAACAATCGCCCCACTCTTCCGATAGAAATAGCGTGTTCCACAGCAAAAAACCGCCCACCATGACGGTCTTTTGTGATAACTATATGTGATGACTATTTCTCTTCCTGTGACAATCTACAAACGAACCCGGCGTAGACGCAGTGCATTTCCAATGACCGACACTGAGCTGAGGCTCATGGCCGCAGCTGCGAGTATCGGGGATAGGAGCACACCGAACCAAGGGAAGAGCACCCCGGCAGCGATCGGAACGCCTGCGGCGTTATACCCGAACGCGAAGAATAGGTTCTGCTTTATGTTCCTCATGGTCGCACGACTCAGCTCCAATCCTCGCACTATGCCACGGAGATCCCCCTTCACGAGAGTTACTCCTGCGCTCTCCATCGCAACATCAGTACCGGTCCCCATGGCAATGCCGATGGTCGCCGTCGCGAGTGCCGGCGCATCATTGATGCCGTCGCCCGCCATCGCAACCACGCGCCCCTCGCGCTGCATTCGCTCGATCACTTCGGCCTTCTGGTCCGGAAGCACTCCCGCAATAACCTCATCGATTCCAACCATCCTCGCCACAGCGTCAGCGGTTCGCTGGTGATCCCCAGTAAGCATCACGACGCGAATACCTTCTTTGTGTAACAACTTCATTGCTTCAACGGTTGTCTCTTTTACAGGATCGCTCACGCCAAGAATTCCGATTACCGCATCGTCTACTCCCACGAACATTACAGTCTGGCCTTCAGCGCGCAGTTCCTCGGCACGATCAGAAAATGCATCGACATTCGTATGAAGCTCTTCAAATAGTGCTCGATTCCCAAGCGCAACGCGTTTCTTGTCGAGAGATCCAGTAACACCCTTTCCGGGAATCGCGTAAAAGTCCGACACTCCAGATGTCTGCACACCGCGCTCTTTGGCACCAGCTACGATTGCTACACCAAGCGGATGACTCCCCTGCTGCTCAATAGATGCTGCAACCCTTAACGGTTCGTTAACGTCCAGGCCCGATGCCGCCTCGACAGACACCAGTCGTGGCCTGCCCTCGGTAATGGTTCCTGTCTTGTCGATCACAAGTGTGTCGATCTTCCGAAAATGCTCTATCGCCTGAGCATCTTTGAAAAGTACTCCGGCCTGCGCCCCGCGGCCAACCGCGACCATGATAGACATCGGCGTCGCAAGACCGAGCGCGCACGGACATGCGATGATGAGCACAGCTACTGCGTTGACGATGGCGTAGGCCATGCGCGGTGACGGGCCAATAAGCGCCCACACCACCAACGTCAACACCGCGACGCCGATTACCGCCGGAACAAAATATCCCGCCACGAGATCCGCGAGCTTCTGGATGGGCGCGCGAGAACGCTGCGCAGACGCAACCATATCGATGATACGCGCGAGCACGGTCTCGGACCCAACGCGCTCCGCACGCATAACAAGCGATCCATTTCCATTCACCGTTGCACCGATAAGCGGATCTCCTTGCTTCCGTTCAACCGGTAGAGATTCTCCGGTCACCATGGATTCATCTACACTACTCTCGCCACTGATCACGATGCCATCAACAGGTACTTTCTCTCCCGGACGGACCCGCAGCATGTCCCCCGCATTAACCTGCTCGAGCGGGACATCTACCTCGGTTCCGTCCTTACTAATTCTACGCGCAGTTGTTGGTGCCAGACGGAGAAGTTCTTGTATTGCTGCTCCAGTACGCTGACGGGCACGCAATTCCAGTACCTGTCCTAGCAGAACAAGCGCACTGATAACCGCCGCCGCCTCAAAATACACCGCAACACTACCGTCGGCCATTCGAAACGCCGCAGGAAAAATACTCGGCACAAGTGTCGCCACAATACTGTACAGATACGCAACCGAAACACCGAGCCCGATGAGCGTGAACATGTTCAGTGCTCGCTGCCGAACGGAATTCCACCCCCGTACCAGGAGCGGCCAACCACCCCAGAGCACCACCGGCGTCGCGAGAATTAACTCGATCATGTGCCGTATCGAAGCACTCGCCATGCGGTTCACAGGAATTCCAACAAACTCTCCCATCGCGAGGACAACCAAAGGAAGCGTGCATATCGCGCTTACCCAAAAGCGCAGCGTCATGTCTCGAAGTTCCGCATCTCCTTCTGATCCGTGCTCGTCCAAGCGCGGGAGTACCGGTTCAAGCGACATGCCGCACTTCGGGCAACTTCCTGGGCCATCCTGAACAACCTCTGGGTGCATTGGGCAGGTATACTGCCCCGGAGATGCCTGCGGCGCTGCCGAAACAGCGCCGCGTTCTTTGGGATGCTTATTTCCGCAACAGTGCATTGTAGATTGCTCCGAAGACATAGAGGCCGATAAATGTGACTAACGCTGCTTCGATCATTCCCGTGATCGTACCGATGACATCGGGAGTGTAGAAGGTGTGCATGCCCTGCATTTGCTGGACAGCTCCCTCATAGAGCCCGAGTGCGTTGAGAATGCTCAGCGCAATCATGCATAGCGCAGCGGCGATCGCTCCGGCAATGCCGAGCTTTAGAGCGTGGAGACGCATACGTGTGTCTATGATGAACAAATTAGGATATGATTCGCTCTGCACCTTTACTATTATACACCACATCCACCCCCTCCACCCTGTTTACTAACCGGCTCTACCTGCGCGGCTATATTTCGATAGCCGGAGCCGCTGGAGTATTCCGCACTAAGGATCTGCTTTGCGTCCACGTTCTGCCACTGAATCCCTTGTGCGAACTCGTACTTTGCAATCGTGAGGTACGTCGATGGAAACCAGTAGCTATTCACGGAGAGAGCGATGTTGTACATGTCCGTCTCGGTTGCACCCTGCGAGGCGAGAACTTCGAGAAGTCCGAGCATGGCCATCCCATGATTACAGTCCGGGAAGTAGGTAGAATTCCCGCAACACGGACGGTGAATACCCATGGCCACACGTTCAACAAGTGCCTGTTGTTCCGTGGAGAGCGTAACGAATTCGTGCGCACTGTAGTGCTCCATCGCGTCGCCCGCTGCGAGCGTCCAACCGCCGGTTGATGCAAACCCGCCTGCACCCCCATAGCGCTCGTCCTGCATAGGACCCTCTTCAAGGATGGCGTTCTTGTTTGCAAGACCGAACGCCCACAACACATTGAGTAATTCGCCGGAATTCGCCTCGTTTATACGCATGCGTCCGTCCAGTGTCCCGCTGAGCAACGCCGCTACCTCTGGCGAAAGCCCACCACGCTGCGCATGTAGCGCTTCGAACCGCCCGCGATCAATAACACCAGTGTCAACAAGTTGCTTTCCTATATCACTCCAGTCCACAGGAATCTCAACACCCTCCAATGGGAGCACCAGTGCGGACAATGTGGCGTCGTCCGCCCCCTCACCACCACCCTCCGCATTAGCGGTCAAGACGGCACGCGCATCTTGTTTTCTTGCAGAATCACTCAATGAACGATTCCTCGGAATAATACGCACATCGAACAGTAGTGTTGTGACGAATAGCACGAGCATGACAAGGGTCGCGCCCTGCCAGAAAACCGGAGATTGCATAACGCGCTTGGCCACTGGTGATAGTGGCGTCCTCCGCGACCGCACATCTTCTTCTCCTTCGTGTTCTCTTGGTGACGAATGCATAGAGTTTGTATGGAATTACCAATCTCGACAACATTTAATGAGGCGCTCGACCAGCGCGCGAGCGCGAGGTGACCGGTGAAATGCTGCGATGAGCGCAATCACCGCCCAGATCGCCGAAACTAACACAGCCGCAGCGATCAGTCCTGGCTGATTGAGTAACGCGTAAACGAGCAGAAAAAGTGACAGAAGCATTGGGAGCCGGAAGACCTGCCATCGCGTTGGAACGTGTCGCTCGATAACCACGTAGACACCAACAGCGCTTCCACCCATGAGCACCGCGATGAGCACCGGATATGGGAACACGCCGAGGTGATACAACACGAGTAACGCGATCCATGTAAGACTCACTGACGCACAGAGCAAGCACCGAATCCATGACGCCCATCTGTGTACGAGCAGAAGGGCAAAAAATACAACGACAATTCCTCCGACAATAATCAGGGCGGGAATCATACGAATTCAACAATCAACGCAACGAGGAAGATCACCACAAACGTGAGTGTCATCCCTTGGAATGGCAACATCTTCCCTCGCCGCATGTTCGTCAGCTTCGTACTTAGCCACGGCCCGGAGACAAGGATCACCGCACCAATAACCGCACCGACAAGAAACCGATCATATACGTAGGTGCGATTGAGTAGCGACCCATACTCGCCTGCAATTGAAACGAATGTAGATCCGCGCTCGTAGAGCAGCGATCGTAACGGGAACACTGTCAGAACGAAGCTGCCAACGCCAAGCACTGTGCGACGCAACGGAATACGCCACCTCTCTAATGCACGTGCGGCCCAAAGCCCGATCGCAAGCGCGAACGCGCCAATGAACACGCCGATGCTCATTGCGGAGACTCCGAGCTTCGCAGCGAGTATCGCAGCCACACCGGCACCGGCAGTGCAGAGCGGACAATGCGCGTACGCAATCCGAGGCATTGCCACCAGCGCCACTGCGGCGCATGGAATAGCTCTGGAAATGTTAGGTCTATGCATATTAATACAACCCGAAAGTAGTTACTGCTCCATCCTGATCAAACGCATACACATCGAATGGCCCGATTTTCCGTCCCGGCATACCCGGCGATCCGGATGGCATATTCGCGAGGCCAATACCGGCAATGTCTGGCCTTGTCTCAAGTAGGTCATTGATTGCCTCAATGGGAACATGCCCCTCCACAACGTAGCCATCAATGACCGTGGTGTGACAGCTCTGCCGGTTCTGAGGAACACCATATTGTGCCTTCAGGTTCACGATCTCACTAGCATCCACTAATTTGTCTGTCGTCCTGAATCCTGAACGTTTGAGGTAGGCGCTATGCAAGCCACAGCAGCTACAATTTGCTGCCCGATAAATCGTGGCCTCATGTTGATCGCTACGATTGTCTGGCGTACTTTTCACTATGCCTCCTCCAATGGCGAAGAAGGCGACCGATCCGGTAAGAAGAATGGCTGCGCCGATAAACGGAATATAATGCTTCATATTCTATACATGTAATTCTTCGCTCAACACAAAACACGGAACGACAGCGCGTCATAAAGACGCAAACATCGTCCCGTGTTCAATGCTCGCTACTCTCGCTTCACGATGGTAAGAATTTCTTTGGGGTCTCTATGTGTCTTCGCGCGTATCGGAACAAACCACAGGAGGATCGCGGGCTGCATCGTTCCCACGAGTACAAGGAGTAACGCACCAAAGATTGTCATGTACACGGCCGGAAGTGCAGTCACGCCAGATGCGACAACGCGCGCGAGAAGACAGTAGGTGGCACAATCTAAAGCCGACTCATCGTGACCCATATCACCCGTGGCCATGTCATTTATCGCCATGGAATGAGGCATTGCAAACATTGCCAACCCCAATCCACCAGCGCACGTGAGTGCGATGGCGATGAGCAGCACTGTGGCGACAATCCAGGAGATTCGTTGCATGTCTGGTCATTATACCGCATCACCAATCAAGCGAACAGTTCAGCACATTGGATCAATACATTAGGCATAAAATGAACATTCACAGCTTCGCGCAAACAACCGGAATCAAAC
>JBDRLD010000008.1:0-3639 GCA_043813445.1 Candidatus Uhrbacteria bacterium | reverse complement strand
GGCGGACTCGGAAGCTAGAAGAGGGGGAGGATCGTTTCTAGAAACTACGGGCACGATGATAGCGAAGGCGTCCTCGCTACGGAGGACGCCTCGCGCTTCGAATTATCCAAACTAAAGGACCGTATCCTTTGCTGCCTTCGCAACACGGAACTTCACCACTGTCTTCGCCGGAATCTGAATCTCTGCGCCGGTTGCAGGATTTCGACCTGTGCGCGCCTTGCGATGCGCCTTCACGAGCTTACCAATGCCAGGGAATGTGAACTCGCCATTCGAACGAACTTCAGAGAGCGCGAACTCGCCCATCTTCTCCCAGTAAAGCTGGGCATCCTTCTTGCTCAGGCCGGTCTTCTCGGCGAGCGTAGCAAACATCTGCGACTTCGTGAGCTTTGCCATAGTACATTTTCCGCTTAATTACGCCATTTAGATATGTGGGCTTCGACGTTTATACTCTTACAGTACAGAAAACCTAGATAAATGGGAAATTCTCTTGTCCACAAGCAACGGTATGTTGGAAATCCCCCCGGTAGAGCCGGGGGGACGAGTTGCTCTTCGTGCGTGATTACCAGTCGCGCTTCAAGCGATAGTGGAAGCTGACCTTGAGCCTCTTCGTCTTGTTGATCTCACCTTTCCATGGCCCAAGGAAAGTTGCACCGTCAAGCCAGTCCTTGCTTCGCTGGTCGAGTAGGCCTCCATATTCCGGATACGCATTCTCTCCCTTTGCATCCACCAACGCAGAGAGGTAGTACCCACCATCGTACAACTGAATCACTACCTGCTCCATGGTGGAGTCGAGCCACTGGTTGGTCTTCTTGTCGTGGCGCTCGATGGGGATGCGCACGTGTGCGGGAAGCGGAAGATCGCGAAGGGTGCGCTTGAGAATGATGTCTCCCGGCTTGAAAGTCTTCGGCTTTCGTTCCTTCTTCGGTTTTTGGTCTGCCGGCTTTGGCACCGGACAGAGTCCGCGTTGCTCGAGAATCCCACAGAGTGCGTTGAGGAAGTCCACGTCACGCTCGACGCGCGTCGCAGCGAAGGTTGCTTGTGAGTCGACAACCTCGAAGTCGGGATCCTCTTCACGGATCTCCTCTGCGACATCCGCGTACTGCATAAGCATCTGCGAATAACGCGCATCCCAGTCGGCGATGACATTACAGATCGCCTCGACCTGTTGCTCCTTCCAGCCGTAGTTGACTCCGAACGTCCCCGCGCCGTGATACTTCGCGCCCTTCTGCTTGCCCGTTCCACGTAGGAATCGGATGAACGCGGATTTTGCCCAGGACTTCGGCACCTCGGTGAGCGCTCGGAGGATGGTATAGAGTGCACGGCGAGACTCGGGGGTATCGAAGAGTTGAACCGCCTCTTTGACATCCTTCGAATCTGACTGTGCGAACGCTGCGCCAAACTCGACGTATTTACTCCCGCGACTGCCGACGATGATGATGAGTGCATCGAGGAATTCCTCAGAACGCGCCTGCACGCGCTTTGCCATCTCGAAGAGATGCGCGCGATCGATCGCCTTCCCTTCTTTGTAGTATTCCTCCCAGCTGATCTCCTGGGCGCGTTGTCGCTCCTGCAGCGCCTTCGTCCGCGCCGTATACGCCTCGATCTCCTCTTTTGAAAAGAGCGGTTCTGCCATGATGTCCTCCTGTTCCTTTTGTGCCCATGTTATGGCTCGGTCTCACGCTACATCACCCCGCCGCGCAGGTCAAGCAGAAGCGGGCAGGGATGCCTGACCCCACAACTCAAACGATTCGTCGTTCCGGCATTCGAATCCAGGCGGAGAGATCCTTCCCGCCCGAGGCGGACTAAGAAGCGCCTTCGTCTCAGGATGACACTGTGTGTTAGGTTGCGTGCTCTCCGCAACACGAAAACGCATCCCGATTCGGGACGCGCTTTCATATGGGCGGAGAGGGATTCGAACCCCCGAAGGCGTAGCCAGCAGGTTTACAGCCTGCCCCAGTTGACCGCTTTGGTATCCGCCCCAATCACTACGAGACCACCCAACAATACAGGGCAGTCAAAACTACCTGGAGCCGAGGATGGGATTTGAACCCACGACCTACTCCTTACCATGGAGTTGCTCTACCACTGAGCTACCTCGGCCTACAGCTCCCCTATCCTTCGCTCGAGATCATCCAGCTTCTGATTGTCCGGATTCGCCTCGCGGAGACGATCAAGCAACTCACCGGCAAGCTCAGCGTCATGCTCTACAATAGCAAGCTCCACCGCAAAATCAAGGAAGCGTGGATTCTTCGGCTTCTTCTCCAGTGCTGCAAGGATTTCATGCAACGCCTCGGCATGCTTCTCGCGCCATAGAAGTATGTCGGAGTAAGCATAATGCACCTCACCATCATCCGGATAGAGCTTCCGGAGGAAGCATAGGGTTTCCTCAGCCAACCCACCCTCCTTTCGACGACGATACAGCGTGGCGAGTCCAAGGTACGCCCCTCGATGTTTTGCGTCAAGTTTCAAACAGGCGAGGTACTCCTCCTCTGCGTGCTCAAGCTCGTCTCGCTCCACCGCGGCGTCCGCTTTCACGATAAGCTCGTCACATGTCAACACGCGTTCTTCACTCCCCTGTCGTGCCGCCGCATGCTCCTGCGCGAGGAGGCGCAGCTTGCGATGTCCCCGCTGCAAACTACCGCCAAGTCCACTGCCGAGCGTCTGCGCCTTTCGAACAGCACGATCGCTCACCTCACGAAACCGACGGGACGCGCGCTCAATCATAATACGCTCCTTCACGGCATGTTCCTGCTCCTGCTGGGTTTGAGTCACTTCATCAGGGCGGTCAGACTCGTCTGACGCCAATGAGATACCGCTCAGTACAAAACTGATAGCAACGATACCAATAACCGCAACAATGATGCCAATAAAAATCATACACGCTGTGAGGCCTCAATAACAGCCACAAATGAATCGAGTCGCTGACTCGCACCACCGACAAGCACGCCGCCGCAGTGCCCGTCTGAAATGAACGAGGCAACATTCAGCTCGTCTACGCTTCCTCCGTAGAGTACCGACACGTCAGGGCCAATAATATCGCCAATACTCATAACGGCTTCAGCCACGTCACGCGCATCTGCCTCATCTCCAGTTCCAATCGCCCACACCGGCTCGTACGCTACAATACACTTCTCTATATCAACACCCGCATCGAGCACTGCGCGAAGCTGACGCTCGAGCACCTCATCTCGCTGTCCGGCATTGCGCTCCTCGGCCGTTTCGCCAACGCAAAGCACCGGCGTCAACCCGTGCGCGATCGCCGTGCGCGCCTTCTCCACAATAACATCGTCTGTCTCTCCGAAGATATGTCGCCGCTCTGAGTGACCGACAAGCACATACGAACATCCGAGATTCACAAGCTCCTCAACACTCACCTCGCCGGTGAGCGCACCACGGTCTGCCGGTGCGCAATCCTGTGCGCCAATGGCAATACTCGAACCGCGCAGCACCTCGGACACGCCGGCAATCGCGGTGAAGCTCGGACAGACCACGAGTCGATCATCGTCCACAAGCTCGCGCCGCAACGCAGCAGCAAGCACAACCGCTTCCTCGTCGCTCTCCTGCATTTTCCAGTTGCCAATGATGAGTGGGTTCATACCATCTACGGTGGACTATACTGTCTACGGACTACAGCGAGAT
>JBDRLD010000007.1:0-11491 GCA_043813445.1 Candidatus Uhrbacteria bacterium | reverse complement strand
GAAGCCAGTCGAGTTATAGAGTCCCAGCATTGGTATACCAACCTGGAACACGGTCATGCTATCACCTTCCCCTGCTACGTATCCAGCAGTGGCAAGGAAGTAGTCCCTGACGTTCACGCCTGCGCCAGCAAGACCGACATTGCCGCCGTCGTAGAGGCGCCTGTGGTTCTCAGAGCAGTCTTCCTCGTCTGAGTCGCATGAACGGTCATAAGCGCTACCCCATGCCGCCTCATAGGCGCCGTACGCCTTCAGTGTAATCCACCTGTCGAGGAGCGAGTAGGAGAAGACACCACCGATATCGATTATGTTGGCGACGGGTTCGCCCGAGTTCTTCTCGGAGTCAAATGCATCGCCAATAGCGCTGGCACTGTTACCGAAAATAATCGCATCCAGGAAGAACGCCGCGTTTGAGTCGCTGGATTGGAATAGTTCGGAGTGGAGTGTGATTTTGTCAATCAGGGTGTGCATTGACACCATTCTGCCAGCGTCAGCCGCGAGGGCGCGTGCCTCGCCTTCACCTTCTTGTGCTTGAGCGAGCGAGGTATGACCCATGAGTGCAAGCCATAGAGTCATGGTCAACAAGAAGGAGGTGGAGGGTAGCAGCCGTAATGACCATTGCCATAGACGCTCATCGAGTGATGCAATATTTTGACCGAATTGCATTGTTTTTCTCCTTCGCTCGGACTGTTTGATTGGCAGCTTAATTGTGAAGGTTCGAAGCACCAATCCCGTATGGACCAGCAGCACCCCCTTTCTATCACCCTACAGGCGAAACGTCAAGCGGGGCCATGAGAATAGACCGTCGAAATCTAATTCCGTGTCATTCTGAGGAGTGACGATCTGATCGGGACGACGAAGAATCTCGCTCAATGCCGCGGACGAGACGCTTCTCCCGACAAGTCGGGATCAGCACGACACGAGCGTCGATGATTTTTTTGACGGTCTCAGTTATTTCACACTACGGCGAAGACATTTCAATATTTGGTCTATGATGAGGTGTGCGGATGGAGTAGTATGAATACTGGAGTGCTAAGCCAACATATTACTATGCCAATGCATTCAGTAGAGTCGTTTCCTGACCAACAAGAGGATCAGTGCGCGTATTGTAACTGCCCGCTGAGCGGTGATCACGCGGAGGACTGTCCGCTCGTGCGCCCCCCACACCTCTTGGCTGATATCCACGCGTTTGAGGAGCAACTGGCAAATGGAGAAGTGTCGGAGAATGAGAAAGAACGGGCATTTGATTTGATTGTTGCGTTTTTTGAAAGTCACGGGGCGCAGCTGAGCAAAGAATACGATCGATCAATGAGGGAGATTGCGCGAACGTCACCAGATCTTATTGTGCGACGCGAGAGTCCACAGGTGCTCCTTTCGACTCTGGAGCATGATGAGCGTCTGGCAATTCGTTTTTTGAAGTCAGCACACGGCGGTGAGGATTATCCAAATGCGGCAGTACTCGGCAGCGCTGCGGAAGGGCTAAGAATTCCGTTGGGGCGCGGCTTCGCCTCGGTCGCGACCGGGGCGACACAGTTCGTGGTCGGATTTCGAAGACCATACACCGATAAAACCTTCAGCGTTAAGCAGCTCGGGCGTGGCGAGTATGAGCACTACAAAGGAGTTGATCGAGAATATGTTCGTCTCGTGTCTGGTGACGTGCCGCCCGACCATTTTCGATTTACGATTATCCGAATGCCGCGGCACGCATTTCCAGAATCTCGGATGACAGATGACGAGATTGACAATGAGGACGCCCCGCACATTCGGCGCCTGTTCGAGTTTGAGACATAAAACGCATATAAAGGAAAGCACCCCGATGAGAAATCATTGGGGTGCTTCATTGGTGCTACTGAGGCGATCGATCAAAGAAGTCGCGTATTTCGCCCATAACACGATTGTCCACGCACTGCGCGAAATTCACGTAGCTGAAGAGCGTGTCTTCGTACGCGGCCTGCCGGTCGCTCGGTGAAAGATGATCCCACATGGAAAGCGCTTTTGGTGTGGCGCCGTCGTATGTGAGAAGCTCGCGGATCACCGCAGTCCAGCTTTGGAATTCGAGCGGCTCATCGGTTGGCGGAATCATTCCGCTTTCGATGAGCGAGTGCGTATGGCGGACGCCCGCTTCCCAGATCGCACGCGCGCGCTCGTCACAGGGGAGCGGGATGCGTGATCGCATGATCCGCCTCCTCTTGGCATTCCACGCAGCACGGTGCTTCGGGGAGCCGTTCGAGCCGAGCGTGCGGGATGGGCTCGCCACACGCGAGGCACACGCCGTATGTACCGTCGCGGACGCGCTCGAGCGCAGCGGCGATTCTGGGGAGGAGTACCCGCGTTTTGTACATGCGGTGCTCATCCAGCATGTCGGTGTCCTCCCGCAGCCGCAGGAGGACGATGGTGCGCTTATTCTCGAGGTGGCGCGCGCGTTCCAGCGCGAATCCCTCGGCGCTTTTCGCACATCGCATACACCCTCCTGTGGTTGTGAAAATGAGGGGGAGCATCCCTACGCAGCGACCGTAGCACGGATGTGATTTGTCGTCAAGGGCCTGTACAGTTAATCTCTAAGGGTGACAATCTTTTTGAGCTATAACGAGTGTCTTTACGATTAAGTACAGACATACAATACTCAACGCATATGGCGCAACATAGACGTACAACGAAGGAGTATTCGTATACGGTTTTATATGAGCCGGTCGATAAAAGCGGATACCAGATTTCAGTCCCACTGCTTCCCGGGCTGGTGAGTTTTGGGCGGACATTCGATGAGGCGCGCGACATGGCTCGCGATGCCATTCTATGTTATCTCGGCGCACTAAAGAAGGATCGAAAACGCATCCCATTGGCTTGTTAGATTTTTTTGTATATGCAAAACGATCGCTCAGCGGGGCGGCCGTTTTGCGTTGGAGTCGGAAAATGTTGTCAAAGTAAAAATGGAGCCAAGTCGTTTTCCCTGGAACAGTGAACACCCCTGCCATGAGGCCGGGGTGTTAGCGTTTGTGACCATCATTTATTCTCTAAAGGTTCGATAATCCGTCAGCTTGCTGCGCCTGCTCCCGATTTGACGTAGGGGCGGGGTTTAATCCCCGCCCGTCCCGCTACGCGTTCGTCCTACACCACACGCGGGCGGCCACAGAAGGCCGCCCCTACGAAGAATGTGTTCGACCTCGTAGGGGCGGGGTTCAATCCCCGCCCATCCGGACGGGCGACCTACGCGGATCCTTCGCAGACTCCCTCCAGAGGTGGGAAGGCAGGACAGGCTCTGGGATCGCTCCTACGCGGAGAGAGAGGATGGGCGGTGGCGTCGTCCCCGCCCGTCTTGCCCTGTGTTCGTCCTACATCGCACGCGGGCGGCCATAGAAGGCCGCCCGTCCGAAGAGAGGGTGCCTCGTCAGCTTGCTGCGAGGAGCGTTTCCTCACCGAATCATCCATTCGTCTCCGCCATGGCCGGATGCTACGATGGACGCGTATGCGCGCACCGAAACTCGATCGAATCCTCCGCATTCTCCTCGCGCTTCCGCTTGTATTCCCGTTGCTTTTTGCACTGGGGCTCGTGGTGAGTCGTACGACAGAGTTTGCGCTTTTCTCCGAGCTCCTCTCGTCACACTACTTGAGGACCCTCGCTTTCCAGGCGCTCGTCACCGCGAGTTGGATTGTGTTCACCATCCTCGTCGCTCGCGGCCGCCAGACGCTTCGACATACACGGACGCACGCTTGGCTCCTCCTGCTTGGCATCTGCGTTATCGGCATGACCGTGTTCTCTCGCAGTCCGATAATGAGCATCTTCGCAGATACAGAACGCGCTGACGGCACGCTCTTCCTCGTGCACCTCGGCCTTTACATCTACCTCCTCAGTCAAACTATCCGCACCCGAGAACAATTCGAACGCCTCCTCCTCATCACCGTATGCGCAGGACTCGGAATGCTGCCGATCATGATGATGACCGAGTCCTTCACCCCGTTCATGTCGCTCGAGCACCCATCGACATGGATCCACCTCTGTACGCTCATGTTCGGCAATCCGAACTTCTTCGCACACTACCTCCTCCTCCTATCCATCGCGAACACATACTTCCTCATTGCACATCAGAACACCGTACACACCGATGCGCCGGCCAACCGACATCATCTCCCCCTCACACGCAACCGCCACCTTGCCGACGCGATCACCCAGCAGCTCACGAACGCGTACGCGCGCTATTACCGATTCGTACACGGAAGCATCGCGCTTATCCTCTTCGTGTTTATTTACACCTCCCGCTCACATGGAGCGATTCTCTTTTGCCTGGCGCTCCTCTATGCGCTCCTATTTGTCGCCGCTCGAAAATTCACACTCTTCTTAACGCTAAGCATCATCCTCGTCACGCTCTTCCTTGTGCTCATCGGAGCACGTTCTTCCATACCCCTGAGTCTCATCGATTCACTCGGCGTCCGTTGGCACCTCTGGAGCGACGGCGTCGCCACCATGCTCCATTCAAGTCCACTCCGTGGATTCGGCTGGTCGAACGTCGAGCTCATGTGGCGCAACGCAACGCAAGACATCTTTGCGATCTCCTACGCTGCGCGCGGTCAATCATGGTACGACCGCATGCACAATGACGCACTCGAATGGTTTGTCGCAGGCGGCGTATTCGCGCTCCTCATCTATCTCGCATTCTGGGGTAGGATGATATGGGCAAGCTTCCGACGCGCGATACATTCACGAGGCCGCATTTGGTGGTTTTTCACCGCTGCGTTCCTCATCCAGTTCATCTACACGCTCGCGAACTTCGAGACGCTCGTTTCGTATATCATCCTCGCCGTACTGATCGCTGGCTTTATCATGGCTGAAACGCACTCGAGCAAACCAACAACCCCGTCGCCACACCAACGACGCCGCTCCCTCGCTATCGAAACAGTGGCACTACTCCTCGTGATTGGCATCATTCCACTGACCATCCAACCCGCTCGCGCCGCATGGCTAAAAACCCACGCGGAGCAGGTGCTGCTCCACTCGCTCTACACCGGCGAAAACCGATCCGCGGACATTCTCCGTCTTCTTGACCGCAGTATCGCCATTCGACAACCCAACATCCTCGTTCATCGAGATGCCTTGGACATCTACATCCTCCTCGCTAGTAGAGTTCCACTATCGGAAGATGATATTGCTCACATCAGAACTACCACCGACGCGATATTTGAACAGATCACGCAGCGCTTCCCGCTTCACGCGACACTCTTCCAACGTTGGGCATGGGCCGCAATACAGCTCGGGGATCGCGATGGAGAGATTGAGCACCTCGAGCGTGCGGTTTCGCTCGCGCCGATCAATGGCACACTGCGATTGCAGCTTGCCAGCGTACTCCTCGTTGTTAATCGAACCGAGGAAGCGAAAACGCATTTCGCCTACATGGATGAGCACGGCCTCTTCCAAGGATCACCGAAATTCACACTCGCCCTCATCGACTTCTCCGAGGGCAACATTGCCGAGGGACGCCGGAAGGCAACAGCGGCGCTCGGCAACTATCACCCGACAGAAAACGACTGGCGACTCGCGACGACATCACAACTCATCTCCACTGATCGGCGCGATGTTCTGGAATGGTACCAACGACTCATCGGGATAGCCGGTACACCACCGGACATCGCACTCTACCGCGAGGCGTTTTTCCTCGCGGCAAAACTCGGCGACACTGAGACGCTCGAAACACTCCGCCTCGCACTCGAACGTCGCACTGGAAAACACGTTCAACTTGACCCGAAAACACTCCCAACGCCAGACGAATAACATCTCCGCGGCACAAGAACGACTGCCATCGTGCGTACGCTTTTCTGTGCACACACGCCGTGGTACGGTACAGAAGAACGGATTCGCATGTGGTACCTTGCCGCCTGTAGACCGTGGACCGTAGTCTGTAGATCAACCCCTATGCGTATTCTCTCCGGTATTCAACCTAGCGGGCGGCTGCACATCGGCAATGAGCTTGGTGCGGTTCGGAATTGGCTCGATCTGCAAGCCGACCCCGCGAACGAGTGTTTCTTCTTCATCGCGGACTGGCACTCACTTACCGAGCAGTACGATGTTGAGCGGAAGGCCGAACAAATTCGCGAGCTTGTCGCGGAGCTTATCGCGCTCGGCATCGATCCGGAGCGCAGCACGCTCTTCCGACAGTCAGACATTCCCGAGCATATGGAGCTCGCATGGTACTTCTCTTGTGTCACTCCCATTTCCGAGCTGCAACGTATGACACAGTACAAGGATAAAACCGCACGCGGAGAGACGACGAATATGGGGCTGTTCTCGTACCCGGTCCTCATGTCCGCGGATATCCTTGCGTACGCGCACGGCCAGCCCGTTGGCGTGCCAGTCGGAGAGGATCAACGTCAACACGTGGAACTCGCAAATAGCGTCCGACGATGGTTCAATAATCGCTACGGTGAGATGTTCAACGAGGTTCGGACGCTCCACACCCCGACGCCGCGCCTCATGTCGCTCAAAGATCCGACGTGCAAAATGTCAAAGTCACACGGCGACGCTCACTGCCTTTTCCTTGATGACACACCGGAAGTCGTGGAGAAGAAGTTGAAAAGCGCAGTGACAGATAGTGGTGAAGGAGACAGTGCCGGCGTGACGACACTCATGGCCATCCTAGACGCGTACGCTGCGGATACCGCTGCCGCATTCAAGGCACAGCATGGGGCCGGGACACTCAAGTATAGTGAGCTCAAACCGGCAGTCGCTTCGGTCTTCTCCGATGCGCACGCGGACTTCCGCGCGAGGAAAAACGAGCTCATGGCACAACCGGATATCATGGACGAGATCCTCGCTGCATCCGCAGAGAAGATACACGCGACCATCGCACCGATGATCGAAGATGTTCGCCGTCGCGTTGGCATCCGATCGTAATCGCGAGCATGGGAAAACCGCCTGGCGTACGCCAGGCGGTTCTTCGTTTCGCATCATCCTAACCATCACAGCTGGTAGTGCTTTGCGAGCTCTTCGTCAGCCACCCGCTGTACGCGTTGTCCGCAGAGCGGACAGTGTGGCATTGGACGATGACGAAACTGTACAGATAGCGTCGCTCGCCAGAGCCGCCGAAAGTGACGGAGAAGTCGCTTGAGCTGCCCGAGCGATGCGCGCCTCAAGATGAAGTTCGTGAGGGCACACACCTTGGACTCCGACAGCTCGTCATCGACGTGGTGGATGAGCTCGTGTACAAACGTCCTCACGAGATCCTTGTGCACGTCGATACTGATCATGTCGTTGTGCTGCCTGTAGGCGGGCTGGTACGTTCCGCCAACTCCACGATCATTGAACCAAACGAGCTGCACGTCGAAGTCGTCACGCCGAATCGCCGCGTAGAGCCGTCGCATCTCTCGACGGATCTTCTCATCACGCTGTGTTTTGTCCATCATGACTCCTCTCCCCTGCACGTTTTGCATAGTACTCCATGCCAGCAGCGCAGTCAACCTCCACTCCACCAGCTGTATAGAATAGCCCGAACCACGAACAAAAACGTACGAAACCTTGACAAAAACCCCCACCGTGCTATACTCGATACGCTGCGGGGGTCTGGATGGTCGCCTGTCCGGTAAACCCGGATGGGAGGAAAGTCCGAACACCTCCATGATCGCAAGATCGTGGGTCAGTGGTAGTCGCTAACGGCGACGGGGAGGAGTCACATTGGAGTCCGCGCTAGCGCCTGCAATGTGCCAGAGCCCACGGAATCCTCCACTCGTCTCGATCGGTGACGGTTGGGAATGACGAGGAGTACGTCTTCCGCTTCGGCGGAGGGGACCTCGGAGCGATGGAACAGCGCCAACGCTCCAGAGGCCGCAACAGAAAAGATACCGCCTGTGCACGCTGTCTCGTAGAACACAGGTAAGGGTGAAATGGTGCGCCCGCCTTCGCAGTAACTGCGATGTGTGGGATAGCCAACCGAGGCGCAAGCTTCGGCGGGTGAAGTAAGAGCGCACCAGCGGCCGGGTGACCGGCCGACTTGGCAAACGCCTACCCGGTGCAAGGGAGAACCCCGCTTGAGCCCTGCAGTAATGCATGGCCCAGAGAGATGATCATCGCCCAGCACCACTTTGTGTGTTGTAGAAATACTAATTCATACAACGTAGAAAGTGATGCTGGGAGACAGAATTCGGCTTACAGGACGCCCACAGCACAGAATGCCCTCCCCATCTCGTGGAGGGTATTCTGGTTGACATCGCACCGTGTGGCGTATACACTCTCTGTGGGTATTACGCCCCGCATACAAGGAGCCACATCATGACCATCGAGATGTTCAGTCTCGCGCAATCCCACTCCGGTCTTGTTGTTTGCCCGGCAAAGGACTTCGGAATCAAGGGCGCACATCGGGGCGATCGTCTTGTTCGCGCACTCCAAGGAGATACCGACTTTCGCGAATTCCGTTCCCGGAACGCGTTGGGACTCATCATCGTCTCGGTGACCGAACCGATGTCACTCGTCGTCGCACACGGGTACATCGACTCGGCGCCATCCTGCCTCGGCCCAGGCGTCCACCGCTGCCTCGGTCTCGTTCTGAGCGAGGACAACCGCGTGGTGCTCTTCGACAAGCCAATCATCATCTTCGCCCATTCGAGATCCGCGCTTCGCGGATGAATGGATCGATCTTGTGAACCGGTTCCGTCATAGAACGAGCCCGCCCCCAAAAAGGGCGGGCCTTCTCATCCACGCAGCGCATTGTATTCTCTTCCAATCCATGCTGCGGTACAATGATAAAGAAGCGGGGGCCATCGTACTCGTTTCGCACAATAGATACCGACGTCCAGTTGCACTTCGCTATGAAACGCTCCGCACTCACCATTTCCGCACTACTCGTTCCGCTGGATTACCTCGCGCTTCTCGCCGCGGCGGCGTTGGCGTATACGATTCGATTTAACCCAGTCGCCGACATCCGTCCGGTAACATTCCAGCTTCCGCTTGAACCATATTTGCGAGCGGCTGCGCTTATCGCAGGTATTTGGATCGTCATTTTCGCACTCGCAGGACTCTACGCGAGTACCGCACGGCACAGCTGGCGGGCGGAATTCTCACGCATCGTTCTTGGGTCGTCTGCAGGATTCGCCATCGTGCTCGCGATTATCGTTTTCTCGCGCGAGCTGTTCGCCTCACGCTTCATCATTCTCGCAGCGTGGCCGCTCGCCATTGCGTTCGTCTTCCTTGTACGGATAATCGTCCGCATGGTGGAACGCCGCCTCTTCGCACACGGCATCGGCGTACACCGCATCGCGCTCATCGGCAACGGTCGTGCAGCGGACGCACTCGCAGCCGCTTTCTCCGAACGCCCATCGCTCGGCTTTCGTATCGTCCACCGCATGTCCTCCTTCACAGGCGATACCGCCGCATGGCTCGAACGCGCATGGAACGATGAGCGTATTGACGAGGTCATTGATGCGACAACCCCGCCAAACCCCGATCTCCTCCATGCACTACTCGATTACTGCGATAACATTCACCTCCCGGTGCGCTTCGCCGCAGATCTCCTCGCCGCACGGACGAGCCGTGTCGCAGTTGAAACGTTCGCCGGCGTTCCGCTCATCGAACCGAAGCCGACCCCACTCGATGGCTGGGGTCGCATCGCGAAGCGCACATTCGATATTCTCGCGTCGTTCCTCTTGATTATCCTCGTATCACCGATCATGCTACTCGTCGCGATCGGCATTGCGCTCGACTCCCGCGGGCCCGTCCTCTTCACTCAGGAACGCATCGGTCGTACGGGGCGTCCGTTCATGTTCCTAAAATTCCGCTCGATGCGCGTGGGTGCGGAAAAAGAGTGGCCCGAACTCCGCAACCGATCAGACCGCCAGGGCATCATCCCAAAAATTAAAGACGACCCGCGCGTGACGCGAATCGGAAAATTCATCCGCCGCTGGTCGCTCGATGAGCTCCCGCAGCTCTTCAATGTCATCGCCGGATCCATGTCGCTCGTCGGCCCGCGCCCGCACCTTCTGGCCGAAGTTGCAGAGTACCGACGGCGCCATCGCAAAGTGCTCGCTATCCGCCCTGGAATTACCGGTCTCGCACAGGTCTCGGGCCGCGCAGACCTCGACTTCGAGGAGGAAGTGAAGCTCGACACATTCTACATCGAACACTGGTCGCTCGGCCGTGATATCGTTATTTTACTGCGCACACCCTTTGCGATCCTCCGCACCAAAGGCGCGTATTGACATACAAATTGCTGAATTGTCTAGAGCGTTTCATAATCGACCACCACGAGACCACCCCCACAGGGGTGGTCTTCGCATTGCTCTGGAGTGCGCGGGAAATCTTGCTACTATGGGAGGGCATAAGTAAGAAGGGTGGGAAATGCCACACCCCCTCTATCCCTCGAGTCTTCTCGGGACCTTCGGGAGGGGGAGGATAAAACCTATCCCGCGTATAGCGTCCAGCGTATAGCGTCCCGCGTTCTATGAAGCTCGCACTTGTCCACGACCATCTCAACCAAATCGGCGGGGCCGAGCGCGTCCTCCTCACACTCACTGACCTCTACCCCGACGCGCCGATTCACACCCTCCTCTACGACCCGCGTGCAATCGCGGACTTCTTCCACGACCGCCGCGTGATCACGTCATTCATCGAGCGCCTCCCGGGTGGACAACGGTACTTCAAATGGTTCCTCCCGTTCATGCCGACCGCATTTGAGAGTTTCGATCTCTCGGCGTATGACATTGTACTCTCCTCTTCATCCGCACTCTCGAAGGGGGTCATCGCGCACCCACACCAACTCCACCTTTGTTACTGTCACACGCCGACGAGATACCTCTGGAGCGATGCGCACGAATACCTCGAAAAACTTCCGCAACGCCACCGCGTCCGCATCGTACTCCCCATGCTCCTCACACGACTCCGCATGTGGGATTACCAGGCCGCGCAACGGGTGGATCATTTCATCGCAAACTCCGAATGGGTCCGTCAACGCATCCGAAAGTACTACCAACGCGATGCGGAGGTTATCTACCCTCCGGTGAACACGCAGTACTTCGAAGTTGGCACCGGGCGCGGCGGATATTTCTGTGTCATTTCTCGACTCCGACCATATAAGAAGGTCGATCTCGCAATCGAGGCGTGTAATCGACTTAAGCTCCCACTCGTCATCGCCGGAAGGGGTGAAGATGAAGCGCGACTCCGTGCCATGGCCGGGCCGACTATTTCTTTCCGCGGTTACGTGAACGAGGCGGAGAAGCGTGATCTCCTTCGCGATGCTATCGCCTTTATCCATCCGCAGGAGGAAGACTTCGGCATCACTGCGGTCGAAGCGATGGCCGCGGGAAGGCCGGTCATTGCGTTCCGCCGTGGCGGCGCCACCGAGACAATCAAGGAACACGAGACCGGTATTTTCTTTGACGAGCAATCATGGGAGGGGCTAGCAGACGCGCTGCTCCGGTTTCGGCAAGTTCGCGATCAATGGGATCCGCATGCCATTCGACGTCATGCCGAACAGTTTGACACGAACGTGTTCCGCGAGCGCATGACACGCACCGTTGCACA
>JBDRLD010000006.1:0-4368 GCA_043813445.1 Candidatus Uhrbacteria bacterium | reverse complement strand
GTGATGGCAAAGATGCCTAGACCATTTATTCCAGAATGGCACACCGAAGCTTCCGTGACAAGGAAATACGCACGATCACGCGATCATGCGCATTTCCTTGCGGGGGCGGGACTCGAACCCGCAACCTCCAGGTTATGGGCCTGGCGAGCTGCCATTGCTCTACCCCGCTACAGATTTCCGGACACCCTTTACAAAAGGGTTTCCGGTTCCTTCCCAAACAGAAGGTATCATTCCTCGTTCATTCGAAATACCCTCCTTCTCATAGTCGCACGCGACGTCGGCTCGCTCGCGAGCAAAGCCCGACTCGCGCGTTTCTTTTCACTCCGAATGATGCGCCGCGCGCGGCGAAGCCGCGCTGTAATCACGACGCAGGTACGGCATCGAGCTTGCTCGGATGACGTGCCTGTGGCGGGATTACACGTGGACGACAGTCCGCGCATATCCGAGCGAGGACGCGGGGTGTCGAGGCCGAAGGCCGAAGATATGCCGCGGACGTCCGCGTATGTCTGAGAACAGGGCCGTGGGGCATCAAATCCCCCTAAATGCCTCACGGCCCTGTACTCAACATACAAAAAGCCCCCGAATTCGGGATCCTTCTCTGCATATTGTATCGCACCCAAAAAACCCGTCAAGTGCCACGGTGTAGTACGTGGTTCCAGCAGTTCCTCGCAAACGTTATCGCTCGCGCGCGCTCCTCGGCATCACGAAGCAGATGGATTATGCTCGGCATGAACGACGCAAGGATAATCGCCGCAACAATCGGAATGAGGTATTGATCAACATTCGGAATCACCATCCCAAGCTTGTATCCGACAAACGGAACGCCGCTCGCCCAGGTGAGTCCGCCAACAATGTTGTACATGAGAAATGTCCGATAGCGCATCTTCCCTACGCCGGCGAGTACCGGCGTGAATGTTCGTATCACCGGCATGAACCTCGCGATAACCACCGCCTTTGATCCGTGTCGATCGAAAAACTTCCGCGAACGCTCAAGGTGATCGCGATGGAAAATGACGGAGTTGTCACGAGTAAAAATTCGGGGCCCAATATACTTCCCAAAAGCGTACCCCACGCTATCCCCAATAATCGCCGCCGCAGTGCTCAGTGCCATCAACGGCCAAATACTAAAAACACCGGTAGACGCAAGAAATCCTGCAGTGAATAAAAGACTGTCACCCGGAAGGAAGAATCCAATAAGTAATCCTGATTCTGCAAAAATCACTGTGGTGATTCCAAAATATCCAGCCGCGGTAATGATGCTCGTAAGATCCATAAATGTCCCCTATTCAACCCAGCGATAGTTCCTGAACGTCCAGTCCGCGAGAACGCGCGCATCTTGGAATCGATCCATGTGTGTCGCACTGCCGAGCACCACGACGACAATGCGATGCCCATCTCGTTCCGCTTCGAGTACGAAGTTGTACCCCGACTCATCAATATATCCGGTCTTACCTCCAACGATCGTAAACGCATGCCGCTCCCCATCCAGTAAAAGCACGTTCGTGGTCCGCACCGCAACCGTTTCCCCACTCACACGCTGGACACGGATTGCCGTTTCCGGCAGGAGGAGTCGATCGCGAATCTCCTCCCGATCGAGCGCGGCCCGAAGGAGTCGTGCAACATCTACGGCAGTACCACGGTTGGTTGCGGCAAGTCCGCTTGGCTCTGCAACAGTCAAAGAGAATATGCCAATCCGTCGTGCCTGCTGCTGCATTCGTGCAATGAATGCTTCCTGTCCCGCAACCCGCGCGAGCGCTCGTGCGGCGCCATTATCCGACCGAACGAGCATAGCGGTAAACAAATCATCGACCCGAACCACATCATCCGCACGAAAAATAGTATTCCCCTCACTCGGAAGATCGGATGCATCGATGATGACCTCCGAAAACCAATCCGGCGAATCGGCTGAAAACGTTAACGCCGTGAGCAGTTTCGTAATGCTTGCAAGCGGTCGCACCGCGTACGGACGTTTCCCATACAAAAGTGCCCCGGAATCGACATCGAGCACAGTTGCGCTCTCCGCAGTCAATATCGGCCCCAGCTCCTCAACCGTCCCAAGCTCCGCACCAATCTTCTGTGGAATCGGTGTCGCCGCAGCGACAACAACACCGTCGCCAGTGAGCGGACGAGCGATCGTCGGTACCGGACTTGCGCTCCACGCATGGAACGCAATCGTCAACGTGGTGAAGAGAAGCGTAGCGAGTGTCATACCGGAGGGGCGGGCTCAAGCTCGCCGAGAACTTCACCACCCATCGCCGTCTTCAAATACTGCTCGATCACCTCACTACCGTGAAGCTGCTCATACTCCGGTAACTCTCGGATGTCAGTCAATCCAAGGTGGCGGAGGAAGTCCATGGATACACGATACACGTCTTCGTGGCGCTCTGCATCCCGTTCCTGCGCGATGAGTCCGCGAATAAGAAGATTGCGAAGAATTAGTCCGCAATGTACCCCACGAATATGCTCAAGCTCGGCTTTTGTGATTGGCCCCTGATACGCGACAACCGTCAACGCCTCAAGCTGTGGGCGTGTTAATTCCCCGCGAACCTCGTCCTTCACGAACGCCTCGGTCACCGCATGGAGATCACCATGTGTAACAAGCTGCACATGGTCGCCCGCAATCGCGACCACCGTCCCACCTCCGCGCGCATTCCACGTCGTCCGGAACGCCTCTATCGCCGCGCGCGTCGTCGCAGCGTCCGTGCCGAGCAGCTGCGAAATCTTCTTCACCTTCAGCGGCTTACCCGCGAGAAAGAGTGTCGCCTCAATCGCGCGATGAAGATCAATCGATGTTGTTTCGTTGGCCATACCGTTTACGTATGAAGAATCGTCAGTGGTCGATTTGTCGATGACGCCGACGTGCGTGGACGATCAATACGAATGGGTGCGAATTGGGAATCCTGTTTAACCCGAATCTCCTCCTGCTTCATAAGCTCGAGAATAGCGAGAAAACTCACGATACATTCGTCGCGTCCGTTCTTTCCGCGAAGCACTTCTTCGAAAGATGCATGCGGCTGATCAAGGATGAGCCTCCGAATCTCGGCAATACGATCGTCTATAGAGATAACCCGCCCGATCACCGCACGTGGAATCCGAACAATCGGCTCAATCTCGCGAATGAGATGTGCGTACGTCTGTTGAAGAATCGCCACCGTCAGGCGTGGTGGGGGTGTAAACGGTCGTTTTTCACGCCCTGGAAGCGTTCTTGCCCCCTGGAACGCGAACGAACACGCATCAGCTTGATATCGCTCGGCAAGCTCTTGTGACGCCTCGACAAAAGCACGATAAATACGAAGCTGATCCGCGAGTCCGGTTACATCTTCGTGCTCCTCTCCTTCAATGGCCGGAACGAGCTCCAGCGACTTCAGGTAGATGAGCTTCGCCGCAATGACCAGAAAGTCCGCAACCTCTTCCGGTAATCGATGCTCAACTTGCTTAAGGTGCGCAAGATACTCCTCGCACACCTCTGCGAGTGCGATTGCAGTAATATCGAGCTCCTCCTGCTCAATGAGACGCAGGAGGAGGTCGAGCGGACCCTCAAATTGCTCGAGTTTCACCGCGTGCGGCATGCTACTTCTTTGCGCGCTTCACAGACTTCTTCGCCTTCTTTATCGGCGGCCGCATGCGCTTCTTCTGCTGTTTACCAATCTTTGCCGGTGCCTTTGTTGGCTTCAACCTCACCGGTGTCTTCTTCGCCTTTGCGCGAACCTTTGCCGGCTTCCTTCGTGCGCGCTTTGGTGGTTCAGTACTTACCTTCGCGACGGTTGGTTTCTCCATCGCGATAAAATCCTTCACGTTACACACAACCGATTCCGTATAGCTTCCCGCACGACAGATCACTCGCCGACACTTCGTCAGAGTTCCATCGACGACGCATTCCACGTTGTAGAGTGTTCCAAACGGTGGCGTTGTCCCAGGTTTGATCTTCAGCTTCTTCACCGCCGCCTCAGTGGCAAGCGTCACCTTCTTCGCACCAAGCGCCTTCTGAAGCGCCACAAAATCGAGCCTTCGATCCGCCGGTATACTTACGAATGCGAGCTTTCTGTCTGCGCGGACGAGCACAGTCTTTGCGACACGATTAAGTTCCTCGCCAAGCGTCTGAGCGAGATCGTACGCGGTAAAAACCTTCTTGTGTGGCACGATATCGAAACCAACACTATGCTTCTCAAGATGCTTGATGAGCCGTTTTGCGATGGCCATAGGTAATTGATGTAAACGGTATGCGAATTAACGAGTACACAAGTGTCAGCCACTCAGGCACTCGTCAATGCAAATACTTTGCTTTACTTCTGGAGTGGAAGTGATTGCTGTTTGCCCGCAATCTCCTTTGCGACACGACGTCCCAATGGTGTGAGGCGAACATCCCGA
>JBDRLD010000005.1:0-3933 GCA_043813445.1 Candidatus Uhrbacteria bacterium | reverse complement strand
GTCTCATCAACGATAATTTCGCAGCCGGTAAGTTGCTCGATTGTCTTGATGTTCCGCCCTTCTTTTCCGATAATGCGCCCCTTCATTTCGTCGGATGGAAGCGCGACCGAGGTGGTTGTCGTTTCCACGGCATGTGAAGATGCACACCGTTGTATGGCCGTGGAGAGCATTTCCGCCGCGCGGCGGTCGATTTCATCCGACGTTTCCATGTCGAATTTTCGGATACGGCTCATGAGCGCCTCATGCGCGCTTTCCTCAACGCTCGCAAGTAGCCGCTCTACGGCTTCGTCGCGGGAGAGGTTGGCCACCTCGGAGAGCTTTTTTTCTTGCTCAATAGAGAGTTGTTCGAGTCGCTGTTTTATCTCTTCGAGTTTTTGTTTGCGCTCTTCAAGCTTCGTTTGTTTCTCTTCAAATTCAAGAAGTTTCTTGTCGAAGAGGGCCTCACGTTTTTCGAGTCGACTTTGGAGCTGCTGAAGTTCCTTTCGTCGTTCCTTCGATTCTTGCTTTGCCTCGTCAATGATTTGGAGCCCCTTGTCCTTCGCCTTGAGCAGAAACTCGCGCTCCCGACGCTTCGCCTCGGCCATGATCGCCTCCGCCTTCTGTTCTGCAGTGCCAATGCGTCGTGCAGCAATGAGGTGGCGATACATGTACCCGAGCGCGATGCCTGCGCCGAGAATGGCGAGGCCGCTTAGGATTGGCAACAGAAAAGCCTCGGACATATTGTATCCACGAGGCTTCACACCGCCCCAAGCAATTGGGACGTTCAACGCACTAGCAATAATGACGTACCATCACGAATCAGGCTGGGGATCGCAATCGTGACGAGCAAGATTCGGTTACAGGAATATTCCGCACCTTATGATGTGTGCGGTATACACGTTTTGTGCGCAATTCCGTGCGAACAGAGGAAAACGTCATGTGAGAGGAGTCATCGTCGCTAATGTCGTGAGCAGGCCTCATGGCGATTAGGAATTTGTTCGAATAGGGAGGGAATCTCCCCTAGGCAGAGGTTACCATTTTGGTGGATATGATGCAAGTCCCTTGACTCCTCGTAAAAACACCCATACAGTAGAGGAAACAAGGGCCTGGCATGAGCATTTTAGCCCCATGTTCCAAGGATCTTGTTTCTTGTGTTTTTCCCTATGAACGTCACGGAACTTGCCCGACGGTGCAATCTGCCGCCGCAGGAGCTTTACGAAATCCTCCCGCGGTATGGTTTTGATGTTGGGCGCCGTGCGATTAAAATAGACGATCGACTCGCCGATCGGTTTCTCAAGCAGTGGCCGCGTATTCGTCGTGAGCTGCTAAGAACGAAAGAGAAGGAGCGCGAAGAGGAGATGCGAAAGGCGCGACGTTCTGCTGTTACCGAGGGCACGGCACAGCTTGTTGAAATTCCGGCAATCGTGACGGTTCGTGAGTTCGCGGCAATTCTCCAGATGCCTGTTTCTGAGGTGCTCCAAGAGCTTCTCCGAAACGGTATTCTCGCAAATCTCAACGAACCGATTGATTATGCGACCGCGGCAATTATTGCGGAGGATCTCGGGTGTAAGGCATCTCCGGTCCAGGAGAGCGATGGGGTTGCAGAGGTAGTACAGGAAGAGGATGGCAGCGCGGATCGCCAGGCTCGTACTGGTACTGTTCGTCCGCCGGTGGTTGTCGTGATGGGGCACGTCGATCATGGGAAGACGGCCATTCTCGACTCAATCCGAAAAACAAACGTTGCAGGCGGGGAAGCGGGCGGCATCACGCAGCATATTGGTGCGTATCAGGTGGTTCACAAGAATCAGCCGGTGACATTCATTGACACGCCGGGACATGAGGCGTTTACAACCATGCGTTCGCGTGGTGCGCGCATTGCGGACATCGCGGTACTTGTTGTCGCCGGTGATGATGGTGTGCAGCCGCAAACGAAAGAGGCATTGAAGATTATTCAGGCGGTGAAGATTCCGTTCGTTGTTGCGGTAAACAAAATCGATAGGCCCGAAGCGGATGCCGAGCGTGTGAAGCAAGAGCTTGGTGCGCTTGGTGTGACGCCGGAGGATTGGGGAGGGAGGGTTCCGGTTGCGCTGGTTTCCGCAAAGGCAGGCACTGGAATCACCGACCTGCTCGAGCTCATTCTTCTTGTTGCGGAAGTGGAACAGGAGAAGCGCGTCGCTGATGCGGATGCTCCAGCAGAGACCGCGACGATTGAGTCGCACGTAGACAAACAGGAGGGGCCGGTTGCGACACTGCTCGTACAGAATGGCACCCTTCGCATCGGCGATACACTCGCCGATGGCGAGGCTATCATTGGGAAGGTTCGCGCAATGTGTAGCTATAACGGTGAAGCAATTACTGAAGCGACGCCTTCCATGCCGGCACGGGTGCTCGGATTGAAGATCCTCCCGGAAGTAGGCGACATTGTGGTTGTTCCAGATGGCGCGAAAAAATTGACGAAAGCGAAGAAGCGTAAGGCGACGAAGCAAGAGCCGAATCAAGTTCGGAGCCATGGTCAGCAGGTAGCGCGTGAGGCGAATGCGGATGCGATTGTGCTCCCGGTATTTGTACGAGCTGACGTTCTTGGATCACTTGAAGCACTTTGCAATGAGATTGAACGCATTGGTGATGCGGACGCGCATGTAAAGATTGTTTTCAGAGGACTCGGGAATATCACTGAGAGTGATCTCCAGCAGGCAGAGGCTGCGGGTGCACACGTTTTCGGTTTTGGCGTGCGCGTGCCTGAGACGCTCGTTGAGAGCGCGCGGGAGAGCGGGGTGAGCATAACGACACATAAAGTTATTTACGAACTCCTGAAGAGCGTGCATGCGGCACTCGAAGCGGCGCTACCAGAGGAGACGACCCGTGAGGAGCTTGGCGAAATGGAAGTAATTGCGCTCTTTAAGCAATCACAACATTGGCAGATCATTGGTGGGAAGGTAACGAAGGGGAGAGTCATAATGGACCCGAATGTCCAGGTTGTTCGCGATCGCGATGGTGCGGAGGGGCAGCTTGTGGCACTTCAGGCTGCGAAGGAAGAAGTTCGTGAAGTCGTAGAGGGCCAGGAATGCGGCGTAAAGGTGAAAGGATTTGAGGGAACAGAAGCTGGCGATATTTTGAAGTTCATCAAGATAGAAGTTCATAAGCGGAAGCTATAGTGCCAACCAATGAAGTAAACCATCCGCACCCTAGACTGGGTGCGGATGGTGCTTTTGACTAATCTGGTACTTCATCTGATACGATGGATGCGAGCGCTGTCTTTGCAGATTAGGAAGAGGATATCCTCGATTGTAAGAGAATCGCGCGGATGGTAGTCTCTAGACAGACGAGATGGGTCATGAGTAATGTAGGACCTGGACCGCTATTTTTCGTTAGTTTCGTGTGATTAATCTCTCTATGAACCCATGGAATGGCGCGATGATGCAGTTAGAGCAGGCTGCTGAGATGGCTGGTGTGCCTGAAATGGTAATCGAACGGATGCGACATCCGGAGCGAATTATTGATGTGCATTTTTCTGTGGTGATGGATGATGGCACGACACGAATTTTTCATGGATACCGTGTGCAGCACTCGAGCATCCGAGGACCGTACAAAGGTGGACTTCGATTCCATCCGAATGTTGACATGGATGAGGTGCGTGCGCTCGCGTTTTGGATGACAGTCAAGTGCGCGGTCGTCGGCATTCCGATGGGTGGTGGAAAGGGCGGCGTCACTTTCGATCCGAAGTCGATCTCTCGTGGTGAGCTCGAGCGTCTTTCGCGTGCGTTCGTTCGAGCAATCGGTCGGAGTATTGGGCCAAGGATCGATGTGCCGGCGCCGGATGTGAATACGAATCCCGAGATCATGGGATGGATGGTTGATGAATGGCGTAGAGTCTATGGGGCGAACGAGGATGCATGGCGAGCCACATTTACCGGTAAGGCCATCATTGACGGTGGGTCGCAGGGGCGAACGCAG
>JBDRLD010000004.1:0-12636 GCA_043813445.1 Candidatus Uhrbacteria bacterium | reverse complement strand
GTAGTGGAGCGCTCGCTGCGACGCGCTGTTCCGAATGGACGCGTATGTGTCTTCGATTTTCGTTCACCTCGGCCACACTACCCGAACCAACAATAACACAGCGCGGTTCTATGCGCACAATTTGTGAAAAACCGATGAGTAACTCGCGTGTGCCAGGAAATAGCGCCGTAGCCGCTCCTCGCGGTCGAACGCGAAGCTGCACTAATGTGCCGCTCTCCATATCTACCACACACCCAACAACCCTGCCGACTAGATTCCCGTCAACAGTCTCCACGCGGTACTTCCGAAGCTCATCATCGCGAAGTTGCATATATGGGTGGGGATACGAGCGCATGCGCACTACGGCGACACAGCTCCGGTATCTATTGTTTGCTCTTGTTTCTCGTCACCAGTGACCCTGCGGAACATGATGCGCTGCTGCACACCCTGGAAGACGGTAGTCACAAACCAGTAGAGCGTGAGCCCGGCGGGCAGGGTCGCTCCAATCACGACGGTCATCACCGGCATGACGTAGAGCATCTGCTTGTTCATCATCGCCATCATGCCCTCGTCCTTTCCGCCCTTTTCCGCAACTGCAGCGGGCGGTCGCCGTGTTATGAGCATCTTCGTCACCCAGTACTGCGCAGCTCCGGCAACCACTGCCAGAACAATATTCGGCGATCCGAGCGGCAAGAATCCGAATGCGGTTTCGTTCAACGCTGTTGGATGTTCTACAAATCCGTAGAGCAGGTCAAATGACCCATCGCTCATCACCGCAAGACGAAGCGCCCAGTAGATGCCAAAAAGAAACGGGAGCTGGATGAGTGTCGGGAGACATGAGGAGAGCGGGTTTACTTTGCTCTCTCGATACATCTCCATGGTTGCCTTCGCGAGCGCTTCTTTATCACCCTTATGCTGCGCCTGCAGCGCTTTCATTTTTGGCTGAATCTCCTGCATCGCCACCTGCGACTTCAGCGAACGCTGCGCGAGCGGATAGAGCACGAGACGAATGAGTAGCGTCAACGCAATAATTGCAACACCCAAATCACTTCCAAGAAGATTGTAAAACCCAACAAGGATATTGAAGAGGGGCTGAACGACAACAGTGGTCCACATACGACGCAGTAGGCTTTACGCAAGACGCTTGACGCCCCACGGAATAATCCAAACAACAACCGAACCTTATATCCGCAGGCGGAACGAGTGAAGCAACAGAATACTACTCCTTCTCCTCTTGCTTCTCATTCGATGAGGGCTCCTCTATCTCAGGGGCCTCTTCAACAATATCCTCATCCGCCTCTCCAGCTTCATCTGGAACTTCCTCATCCGCGGCCTCTTCAACAATCGGTGTCGCTTCGATGACCACCTCCGATGCATCCTCCTCAGTTGCAGGCACATCCCCTTCCACCTCCTCGCCATCTGGACTTGCGACCGCTTCTGCGCCAGTGCTATCTCCGATCGCCTCCTGCACATTGATCTTCCAGCCGGTCAACCGCGCAGCGAGACGAACGTTCTGCCCACTTCGTCCGATGGCCAACGAGAACTGCTCCTGTGGCACGCGCACCACCGCAGTATGCGTTTTCTCGTTCAACTCGACATTCACCACCTTCGCGGGTGCCATCGAATTTGCAACAAACGCCGCAACATCGTCGTCGTGTTGAATAATATCAATTTTCTCACCGCTCAATTCGGCGATGATTGTCTGGACACGTGTACCGCGCTGCCCGATGCACGCCCCGATCGGATCAACATTCTCCTCTGTCGCGCGCACCGCAACCTTCGCGCGTGAGCCGGGCTCGCGAGCGATTGCGACAACCTCCACCGCTCCGCTCGACACCTCCGGGACTTCAACCGAAAAAAGGTGGCGGAGCAAGTCCGGGTGTGTGCGCGAACAGAGCAGCTCGGGCCCGCGCATCGTGCGCCCAACCGCATAGAGAAGCACCTGAAGTCGTGTGCCGGGCGCGCAACGATCTGTTGGAATCTGCTCCTCCTCACGGAGCATTCCGGTTGCACGTGGTCCGAGGTCGAGGAGAACGGTCCGTCCTTCCTTCCGCTGCACCATCCCGACGACCACTTGTCCCTCACGCCCCTTCCACTCATTGAAAATCGTGTCACGCTCGGCCTCTCGAAGCCGCTGCGTAATCACCTGCTTTGCAGTCTGCGCCGCCATGCGTCCGAATGTGCCGGGCACCTCAAGCGGAATACGAATAGTGTCGCCAACCTGCGCATCTTCCTTATATTCTTTCGCAGCAGTCAGTGCGATGTGGAGCTTCGGGTTATACTTCACCTGCCCATCTTCATCTTCACCATCCGCCTCCGGTGGAGCAACCGATGCTGCGCTTCCCGGAGGAATATCCCCGCGTGCTCGCATTTCCTCCTCGATCTCACGCTGACGTTGACGCTCCTCGATCTCCTTCAGCGCGTCATCGACAAACTCATCCGGCATCACCTCCTTCTCATCGAATGCACGTACCCCTGCGGTCTCCGGATCGAACTCTGCTTTGATATTCTGATTCCGCTCGCCATAGTCCTTGCGATACGCAGCAGCAAGCGCCGCCTCGACGGTCTCGAGTACGGATTCATATGTAATACCTTTCTCGTCACAAATCTCACGCATTGCCTGAGTGATTGGTGAGGCCATACAATATACTACGCCGGCCGCTCAACGCGATGCGCCAAGCAGGCAAAGGAAATATTCATAAAAACAGGGCCAGTGCATCATGCACTCGCCTGTACTCTGAGGATAACTCATGCCGATTAATACGTCAAGTAGCTGCGGGGGTTGACATGGAGCGAAGAATATCGTATAGTACATGCGTGCAGGGTCACCCCGTACTTTTGGGAAGGAGTTGTCATGCCCGATGCTTCCGAGCAGCGAGCGCTCACCGTGTGGCGAGCAGGACTCGATGTGGCGATCGACGCATTCGGCGTTGCCATGGTCAATCACGTCCAATCGGGACATCAGTTCGTCCCTGCGGACATCGTTGACCTGAGCAACAAAAACGATGGACTCCGCGATGAGCTGTTCTCCGCATGGACGATCACCATCGCCGAGCTCATCGAGATTGGACATCCGACCGATCCATGGTACGGCGATGCCGACGCGTGGCGCGAGCTGACCACCGAGTCGCAGCTCCGAGTACTCACGGACTCCCCAATCTCATTCGCGAACTTCCACAACTTTCTCATCGAGAATCTGACCGACGCCGCAGCCATCGCGCTCTCGCGGTAGTATAGTTTCTCCGGCGCGTTGATGATACCCAGCACAAGACGACCGGTCCTCAGGACCGGTCGTTTCACATATCATCACCAACCGCAGCGACAATGTGGATAATTTCCGGGGGGTCGCCCCATGTGATCGCGACAACATCGATGCGCCAACACTTCTTCGAAATCTTTGGGTGCGCTGCAAGATACGCGTATGCCGAACGAATGAGGTGCTGCTGCTTTAGCTTTGTGACTGCCGCCTCCGGGGTTCCGAATGCATGCGAACGACGCGTCTTCACCTCAACGAAAACGACCTCGCGTCTATGTAGGCAGACGAGGTCGAGCTCACCGAAAACAGTTCGAGCGTTCTGATCAATAACGCGGTAGCGCTTCGCGCGAAGGTAGTCAGCCGCAACCTCCTCACCCTCTGTTCCAAACCGCGTCCGTTCATGAGGCATACTCATTGCACACGGAACATGGAACAAGAGACATGGGACAGGAGACAAGGGACACAAAACATGGGACACAATACACGACTCACATGTCCGAGCTCCCTAGGTTCTCTGTCCCCTGTTCTTGTTCATTGTTCCCTGTCCCTTGTTCCTTGTCCAATGTCCCCTGTTCTTTTTCCTTGTTCTCTGTCACTTTAGGTACTTCTCTTTCTCCATTTTTTCGTCACGCTCGCGACGTCGTCGCGGAACTATGACGAGAAATTGCCGCGCTACAAGGAAGAGCCAAGCCAGCCCACCGATAATGACGAGTGCCAACCAAAATCGTGCTGCAAAAAGTGGCACCTGCTCATACCGTAAAAAGAGGAGACACCAGAGGGTAACGCCGATGACAATTACCCCACGACTAAGCCGACGCCACGGAGCAAGCTCAAACGCTGCAAGCTTCCGCCGCCGGAACACAGAACGGATCGCAATTCCGATGATAAGTAGCACCAGCGCACTAGTGAGCCATGCCCAGTATGCGCTTGGAACGATTACCGGCGGGTGAAGCGTGAGAAGATATGCAAACATAGAAAATACTATAAGCCATCACGCCTTCGTGAAGGTCATACCATAATGAAACTGTCCGACGCCAAAGAACGACTGCTCGGTGAGTTGAGCTGCCGCAGCGGCCTCACGCAGCTCATCCGGACCGATGCGCGTCTGCACCGCGCCTCGAAAAACTGTTCCGTCCGTACGCCATTCCACTACGAGAATCGTCCCACCACTACGCACGAGACGCGCAGCTTCCTGAAGCACCGATGTGCGATCCTTCACGATATGTAACGTGCTTGCGATGAGTGCGACGTCGAGGCTTCCTGCGGGAATGCCCGTTGCACCTACGTGCTCGATGTCCGACCAGATTGTGGCAATATTCGAGACGCCAGAAAGCTTCGCGCGGCTCTCGGTTGCATCGAGCGCCGACTGCTGGAGGTCAACCGCGTACGCGCGACCACTATCGCCAACGATACGCGCAGCCGGAATGATGTAATGACCGGTTACACCGCACCCAAGATCGGCGATCCGCATGCCGGCCGCGAGCCCGACACGTTCATAGAGCGAGGCGACGTTCACGAGTGCGGAGTGTGTGTTCGTAGACATATGCGAATCCGTCAACGGATGAAAATGAAAATGAGAAGACGATCGATGATACCGCCGAGAACGAGAAACGAAACAAGGATGACACCGATGCCCACGAGTTTCCAAAAAATCCGCGTCCCACCGCTTATATGTTGCTCTGCCCACTCAACACGACCAAAATTCTGGAAGATCCACTCAGACTTCCATGTGATCAAAAAACCGATACCAACGAAGATGAATCCGAAGAGGTAGCGCACAAAAACAAATAATAAGAAAACAGGTGACAAGAACAAGGGACAAGGGACAAAAACAAGGGAAACGGCCTAGGATAATGGACCCTACAATGGGCGGTGCAGGGATCCCCGCCTGAGGCGGGTGCGCCTAGGGCGCAGAACCTTCCATACTCTGGGCGGTGCAGGGATCGAACCCGCGACCTACTCGGTGTAAACGAGTCGCTCTACCAACTGAGCTAACCGCCCTCTACGTTCACGATAGTACGAAACCGATTGCGAAGCCAGACCGAATGGTAAAGCGCGCCCCGGTAGTTGGAGCGCGCCCTTCGTTTGAATTCACCAATTTCTCCGAGAGCGTGCCGCGGTGCGGGTGTACACTTACCACAAACATCACTTCTCTAGGATAACCTGGCTACTTTCAATATGCGTATAGCTAGGATCGTCGTACGTACTATAGGGTTTCTCATAGTCACAATACTTGAACGAGCTCCAACCGGCAGCAATGTAGCGTCTCTCTAATTCTCTCTTCACATCTTTTGAACGAATCCTTTTCACCTTCACCCGAAACCTTCCCCCAACTCCGTCTCCTTGCCCAGGAAGCCGTTGGTCTATGAATCTCTCGAACATATCCACCTTCAGACGGATATCTTCGTCGTGTTTGATCCAGATAGGATTCTTCGCGCGTTCCTCGTCCGCACGTCTGCGCGCGGCAGCCAGCTCGTCAACCAACGCCTGCTCGGCAGCCCGCTCGGCGTAGTACTCTGCGCCGGTTATTTCCCGATAAGGCACATCATGATATTTACAATCCTTCGGCTGAAGCGCCATAACTTCCTCCAATATGTTGAGAATGGACACCGAAATTGACGCCCAAGTAGGATAGGAGGGCACACACGGATCCTTCGCGGACTCAAGACAGGATCCGACCCTCCCGTACGTCAAACAACATAATAATACGGTGAATGTACGTCAAGTATCACACTAATCAATCGCCATGTCAAGTATGCTTGTTTAATGTGGCCGTAACTAAAAAACATAAGTATCCTCGCCACGTTGGCGAGGATACTTATTGCCGAATCAATGCGGACGAGAGGACTCGAACCTCCACGAGCTTGCGCCCGCCAGCCCCTCAAGCTGGTGCGTCTACCAGTTCCGCCACGTCCGCATAATTCCGAGACGGATCATCTGAAAACGGATCCATCTGTAAAAGTGCCGGGCCGCAAGTGTGCTGCCCAGAGGACGAGCGTATCACGCACAATAATGAAACGCAAGTACTTGCCGGCTAGCCGATCTTTACCGCATCAGCTACTTTTTGCGAACCAACTGCCGTCTCACCTGCCCCACCGCGACGATGCGTTTTCGCCACGCGCTCAAGAATCGCTTGAAGCGTTGTAATGCTCTCAATCTCAACATATTCATCCGCAGCATGCACCTGGCCTCCGGATGGCCCGAACTGCACGCATGGCGCATCGAACCGTGACGCGAGGAGCTGAACATCACAGTACCCTGTCGCACTTAAATCATCAAGTGGGACATGATTACAAACTGCCCGTACCGCATCCGTGAACAGTTCAAGCGACTCCAAGGCAGTGTGGTACGATTGGAGCCCAAATCGCGTTGCGATGCTCGCCGTGCGACAACCAACCTCACGCACTCCACGATTGAACGCGGCCACACACTCCTCAATGTGAATTCCCGGCGGCGTGCGGATTTCAACAATACCCTCGGCGTAATCGGGAATAACGCTTGCGAGCTCATCGATGAGCTCTCGGCCATCGTGCCGACCACGCGAAAGGCCGCAACGCAGTGCGGCAATATTGCACGTCATACGTCCGAACGTCGGATGAACCGACTGCCGCGCAAGTTTCTCAAGTGCATCAACGCCACGCATGAATCCGGCTATCGCACTCTTACCGCAGCTTGGTCGTGCCGAGTGTCCGGACACGCCTCGAATAACAGGTCGAAACTCCGCAATCCCCCGACAACCGTTCCGCACGCGAAGCATGGTCGGCTCGATTGCGACAAGAAGTTCGATTTCGGGATGTGTTCGTTCCTCGGCGAGGAACCGACGCATGCCATGAAAATCATACTCCTCATCACAGTAGAGCAACACGCCAATGCCCTCGGTCGCCCCAACTCGGACAAGCGCCGCAAGGAGCGCGGCGATGCCACCCTTCACGTCGAGCGCCCCACGACCATAGAAGCGATCACCGACCCGCTCGCCAGTGATACGATACTTCCACTCCGTACCTGGCGGCATAGTGTCCATGTGCACCGCAAAAAGTATCCGCACAGGAGCACCATCTGTAAGAAAAATATTGTATCGCCCTCCCTCAACCTGCTGGTGATTGACGTGAAACCATGGGAGCTCATGCCGAATAACATCCGTAAGATAACTCGAAACCTCCGCCTCAGCAGCGGGATTCTCTGCGGTACGCCAACTCGGAATGGCGACGAGACGTTCGAGGATTGCTAGTGCGTCCATGAAAGCGGTGCCAAAGTAGGAGAGTCACGATTTTGCACGAATTGACTCTTGTTATACGTCAGACCAATCAGCAATAGTATACGATCTCCTAAGAACTGGCACAAGGGGGTAAAAAAATGACCGAGGCATTGTCTCATTCTGGGCGGAGCGAGGAAGCCCGCCCATATCCCGCGCGGCATTGCGAGTAATGCATAGCCGGGCGTGGTAATCCGGAACCGCTCATCACGGGATTGCCACGGCCCGAGTACGTGCCTCGCAATGACAACATCACCGCGTCATTCTGAGCCCCGACGCTTTGGTCGGAGGAACTCTGCGAAGAATCTCACACCGCACACTCTCGGAGCGGGGTTCAATTGTGGGAGGCGTTCTACGGTATGTAGCAGTGTGAGATTTCTCCCGTTGGTCGAAATGACATATTATTCTACAGTCTCAATTTCTCCCCCTCCATCTTGCTTCTGAATCCGCCAGAGTGCGGGGAGGGGGGAGTGAGAGGGGGTGGTGTGTGATAGCGTCGCAGAGATTGCAGGTGTTGCTTCGTGTTGTTTTAGGCCCCACCCCCTCTTACTCTCCTCCGCCTGAGGCGGATTCGGAAACCCTCCCGGTGGGAGGGGGAGAAAAGGAAAAGCGGGGACCCCGTAGGTTCCCCGCTTCGTTGTTATGCTCTGACCGCTTGGATGAACGTGGTCGCGTCAGGACCCGTAAATCGCGGCCTTGCGCACGGCCGCTACCGCCGTGAGTGCCTCGACACTGATACCATGGCTATCCAAGCTATCAGGGAGTGCGCCCACAATGAGGTCCACGGTCTCTTCGAATTGCGCCTGGTCGATCAGAATCTCGAGGAGCTCGTTCACTTCGTCCACGTTCCGATTGTCGTACGAATCACCACCCACGATGGCTTCGGCCACCTCGGCGAGCATCTCCGCGTCATTGAGACTGCGGAGTGCGTAGCGGAGTGCACCGATGGGTGCTCGTCCGCAGCGGATCGCGAAATCGTGGAACACATACTCATCGTCATGAATGGCGAGCACGAGCTGCTCGACGAGTGGGTGGTCTTCGAGGCACACGAGGAGCGCAACCGCGTCACACTTGTCAATATCCACGAAATCAGCGGTGAGCTGCTGTTGCCCGTGAAGTTCACGGAGCTCGACCATCCGTTTGGAGATACACCTTGCGCGCCGACCATCCTCGCTAGTGCCGCCGAGTGATTCGGCGATCTTTCCGAGCATGTTGAGATCGGACATCAACGAGACGTTGTTCGCGAACAGCCCGAAATCCGTGGTTTCGATCGCGCACTCTGCGAGGTACTCCTCGTCGTGCTCGCTGTCGCTCTCCGGCGGCACGCCCTTCGGGGCGTCCGGCTCGGCCTCCGCGTCGCCCGCCGCACCGCCCCCATGCTTCGTGCACAAGGTCTTCTTCTTCGTCGCGGTCTTCTTCGTTTTCATTGCGCGAGACTTCGGCGGTGTGCTCTGCTTCGGCAGATCCATCACATCCACTGTTGCCGTCAGCCGGTTCCTCGCTTCCTCTGCCTGTCGTTTTCGTTCGACCTCAGCGAGCTCCGCCTCTGCCTTGGCCTGCTCTCGCCGCCTGCGCTCGATTTCGGCGAGCTCCGCCTCCTCACGCTTCCGCTGCGCCTCGAGCTTATTGCGTTCTTGCTTCAGATCCTCGATTTCCTCGCGCGTACGCTTCGCCTCGGCATCGCTCCTCCGCTCCTCGGCCTCGGCTTCTTTGCGCGCACGCTCGACGCGAGCACTCTGCTGTTCGACATTGCGCTTCGCGATCATCGCCTGGAGTCCGGCCTCGCCGTGCACGCCATCGACCGCGACAACTTCACAGCTGCCCGTGAGCTGGCCCGTCTTGAACTGCTGGGAGTCCGTCTCCTGCCTGACGAGCAGCGTCCTTCCAGGAACATGCTTGACCACGCATCCATACTGAACTGGAAGCTTCGGCCGACGGATTTCGATGACCGTGTTCGGAAGGAGCACCTTCCCACCGTCACATTCGAACTCGCCAAGCATTTCGACGAGCATCTCCAAGATCGCGAGACGGATTCCGTCCCGCTGCTCACGAGACGGCGTGTGGCCGAGACGCAAACGGCTGTGCAGCTCGAGCGTCAGTCCGAGGTCGCCCTCTGCGAGCGCAATCTCGAGCATCGACGACTCGCGCGGTGTGCCGTCGCCCTTCACGATCGACTTCAGCTCGAAGCCGCGCCGTAGCTGATTCGGACCGATACTCTTGGGCCCGCTCTCTCCACGCCAAAATAGGTCACTCATGGATACCTCCACGCGATCACTCGCACCATCTTAGTTGCGATGGAAAGGATCAATTCTCTGCTCCGTAGAGCGGAGAACCACGCGGGTGCACCGTACCACAGAAGAGCCCGCCTGTCAAGTGCGGTAATTACGTCATGCGGGGCGGGTAGGCCGGGTCGGCGACGAGAAACGTCTGACCGGCACGGATTACCTCTCCCTGAAACGGCATCCCACGCAACGTGACGTCGCGGGTCTCCATATCCCGCTGCGCGATCACGTAGCACAGGTGTCGATCCATCCAGCACCGATAGAACGCGGTGACGCCCTCAGCGAGCTCTTCGCGTTTCGGATTCACCAAAGACACCGTACCGATCTCCGGCGTGTGGGTCTGTTCCTTCCACACGAGCAAAGACGGGTGTGACCATCTCGCTGTACACATCGTCCACTCCTCACCTCGACGGACGCTGTCCGCCATGGTATACAGGGAGCGGAAGGTGGTTGGGGCCCCTCTACCAAGGATTCCCCCCAGCCACCTTCCACTCGTTCTAGAAAACCTCACCACCGAACCGATCGCCATCCGGACCGCAGACATCATCGGTATACTCGCTTTCCTCCCATCCAAGCGCATCACCATCCGCGGTATCGACCTCATCGGAACGCCGCAAATCGCGCACGTTACCGAGCTCATCGAACGTATCACCTGGCATCACATCATGTCTTCGGTGTGCCTCGAGCATCACATACCTCCATCTCAAATTGAAAAAGAGCTCATCAAAACACCCCTCTCGGGAGAGGGGTGTTTTCCTGCACGCGTACTTGCACTTAACCTACACACGTACGTACGCACGAAAACTCCCCTCTTCCCAGATGAAAAGGCAGCGCTTCGACGAATGATACGTGGACATGTAGGTCTGTGGCATAGCATGTTGAGTATGCAACGATTGGGAATCGCTGTCAAATGCCCCTGTGGAAAAGGAAGAGCGGGAGCCCCGAAGGGTTCCCGCTCTGCTGTTCACGATTTACTTGTATTCTCCGCTCGGATCGAGTTCTTGGATACGCCGGTGGAGCACCCCAATGACTCCTGCATCGTCATCATCGTCGTCGAGCGACTCGAGTAGTCGAAGGCACTGACGTGCGAACTCGGCGTTCTGCAGGGTTTGTGCGAGCACGTCGCGTACTTCGTAGAATTCTCGATCGGCGAACTGGCCGAGTACGATGATGTCCGAGAGGGCTCCCGAGCCGATGAGACTCGCAAGCTGACTAACCTCCTCCTCGCTGCCGCGCACCTCGTTCTCGTCCGAGAGCGCCCAAAGGATGGTATCGTGTAGCTCGTCCTCTATGTTCGCGTTCGACTCACTGGCCTGCGCTGCGATCGCACGCATCCAGAACTCGATTTCATCGCTCGAACTGTTGTCCAGGCCCGACTCGAGTGCTCTGATGCGATGCGGGAGACTGGTGAGCCGCTCACGCACGATCTCGTCGACCTCCTCCTGAGAGTCACAGAATATGCCATCAGCGTAGCACTCGAGGAGGACATCCTGATCCGCAACGTGGCGGAGCGCCGCAAGCCGCGCCTTGTCATCGAAGCCATCGTCCTGCGCGATGGCGCATCGCGTCTCGTCGTCGAGGGTCTGCGCGAAGCTGTCCGCGGTGGCATCATCCAGTACGGCGAGGATGCATGCTGCGTCTTCCGATGACATCGGCTCGTTCGATGCGCGTTGGCCGCAGAGCGATGTGATGCGCTCCGCAGTTGCGAGGGCGGCATCTTCGAAATCCGCGTCCGAGAAGCTCGCGAGCAGTTGAAGGAGGGACGGGATGCTCGAGATGAAGACGACGCCCGTGACGTACACGTCTTCGTTGAGCTCACCCTCCTCCAAGAACATGCTCACGAGGAAGTCCTCGAGGTCGGCACGCTGTCGAATTGCATCGGACTCGACATCGGAGGAATCCGCGCTCGGCTCGTCTTCGCTCTTCGAAGTCGGTTCCGCAGCCGATGCCGAGCGATACCCCGTATCGAACGCTGGTGCGTCGGCCGAGTCGTCGTCTTCTTCCGGTTCTTGCGCGTCGGAATCATCCCCGGGTGTCTCTTCCGAGGACGCGACCGGCTGCGACCCGAACTGCGTCGCAAACCGCGCCAGCATCTCGCGAAGCGTCTCGCGAATCGTGGCCTCCTGAACATCCGTCCGACCATGTGCGCCGAAAACGTTCACTTGTACCTCGACGACGCAATCACCGGTAAAAAGTGAGCACGACGTACTCTGATCCGCGGTGGTCGTACCGTCCTTGGCGATGCGCGTACGAACCGCCTGACCACTTGCGGCAGCAAACGCTCCGCTTTCTCCGGCCCAGAAATCTACCATGACGTTCTCCTCCCATGGGAAAGGGCACTACCATCGTTCGCAGTATATCAGCAGTACACTCCCGTGTCAATAACCACCAAACACCCTGTCGGGATACGAATAGGATTCGGAATGCAGATGTCGCCAATCACGGATACGCGGATCACTCGCTGATACGCAGATGTCGCGGATGGGAGATAGGTAACTGTCCAACCCCAGGGGTTGGACAGTAACACCACACGCGGGCGGCCATGGAAGGCCGCCCCTACGTGATGATGGGTATCGACCTCGTAGGGGCGGGGTTCAATCCCCGCCCGTCTTGCTTCGCGTTCGTCCTACACCACACGCGGGCGGCCATGGAAGGCCGCCCCTACGCAGATGGGAATCGCAATGTCCATCGTTCTGATCCGCATATCAGCATCATCTGCACTCTGTTCCGATCCGTATTTACCCCCACCCTACGCAGAGAGGATACCTAGTCAGCTTGCTGCGAGGAGTGTTTATTATCCGTCTCGGATCGGTGCGCTATCTGTGTTCTCCAATCACTCATCCACGACCTCGTACTCCGGTTACCAG
>JBDRLD010000003.1:0-6051 GCA_043813445.1 Candidatus Uhrbacteria bacterium | reverse complement strand
GGACAACTTCTCACGCGCACCATTTGCCTTGATTATCATCGGAACTCGTGCGGACATATGGCTTTCATTGTACCGCTCCCGCCGTTCCACGGCAAGCGGATTGACTCGCGATAGCACACAGCGTATAGTGTCTTCGTACCTTCAACCAACCCGGCAAGCCACAAAGACGGAGGAGACGATGCTGGACCCGATGCCTGACGCGACACCGTTTGATCTCAACAACTACCGACCTGAGAATGAATGCTCGGTGGCGTGTGCGGGGTTCTACGACGCGCTCATCGAGGATGTCGACGGTCTCACCGAGACCATCCTTCCAGCATTTCGGCGCATGATGTTCCCTGCGCTCGACTTCTACGCACGCGACCCGGAGATCCTCCTCTCCACCAAGAACGATGAGCGGGTTGCGGTCCTCTACGAGCAGTTCGGATCGGTCATGAATGATCCGTTCGAGCGCTTCCTGTTCGAGATCGACCCGGTGATTCGGCGTGCGTATGAGCGAGCATTCCGCGCAGTCGCTCTTCCAATCAGCGCGGTCATGGACCACATCGGCGAAATCAATTGTCCTCCGGTGCACCACCTCGACCGCGCAGTGTTCGCACTACTGGAATGTGCGTACGACCGCCTCGCGCTACTCATCGAGGAAGACACGGATCGGGCTGTCGATCTCTTTCACGACGAGCAGCTTGATATGGGCATCGCCGAAGCATGGTTCTGCGATGATGGCCCGGGCTGCACCGGTCCCCCACCGGCCCACTCGACATTCGACGGATTCGTCTTCGCGAGTGCGGATGCGCTCGTACTCGCGTACGTTCGAGAATTCCGTCCTTGCTGAGTGACGCAACGAAAACACGCCCCGCCATGGGGCGTGTTCCCTTATGCGCTACTTCATCGGCGTAAAACCAATGCGCTGCACCTCTTCCTCCAACGCAATTCCGAATTTCTGTAATGCACGATCTTTGATGAGCGTCACAAGCGCCGCAATGTCCGCTGCACAGGCGCCGCCAAGATTCACAATAAAATTCCCATGATGTGGCGACACTTGCGCCTTCCCAATCTGTGCCCCCTTCATGCCGAGAAGATCAACAATCCATCCGGCCGACAGCTGTTCATTGCGTACCACATCACGCCACGTGCCATGTGTCGCGTCCTCGAGTCGCTTCAGCGCAGCAGATGACACTGTCGCCATGTCAACATTCTTAAAAAGACACCCCGCGCTTGCGTGACCGGCTGGCTGCGCCTCACATCGTCGCGCGACGACCTCGTGTCCGCGAGCACGCACCGCGTCTGCGTCATCGTGATGAAGCGCACACGCGACCTCGAGAATCAAAAGATGTGGCTCGCGCTTGAACTGCGACGTCCGATAAGCAAAATTACACGCATTGCAATCCATAGTGAGCATGGTACTGTTTCGCGCATCGAAAACACCCACACCACAGACCACGTCCGCCATGGACCCCCCAAAGCACCCCGCGTTCCCACGCACCGCGCCCCCGATTGTTCCAGGGAGACTCGCAGCCCACTCTAATCCGGATAGCCCGGCATCAGCGGCTGTCTGTGCAACAAGGGTCATCGCTGTTCCCGCTCCTGCAACAAGCTGATTACCATCCACACGCACTGATCTCATTGCAAGACGAATCACTACTCCTGGGAAACCCTCATCAGCAACAAGCACATTAGTCCCGCCGCCAAGCAGGACATGCGGAATATTTGCATCACGTGCAAGTGCGAGCACAAAACGAAGCTCCTCCTCATTCAGTACATCCACAAACCAGCGCGCTGGACCGCCAACGCGAAAATTCGTCCGCGCTGCCAACGGCTCGTTCTCGCGCAGCTTCTCACCGAATCGCTCACGCAGCGTGGTTGTTATCTGTTCCGGTGTCATGCGTTTCTTCTCGGCTGAACACAAAAATGTAGAGTATGTCAAGTATCGCGAGCGTTTGCAGTACAAGAATCGCGATAAACCAGTTGCGATCCTGACGACGTGCCGCCTTCCAGAGCGCATACCCCTTCCATGGCATCGTCCAAAGCGAGATGAGCACCAACGCGTAAGTATTGGACATGATAAATTCACCAAGCAACATATAATTTTTTCATTATGTGGTATGTGATAGTGTTGCAAGGAGTTGTTGTGCGACGCGATCATTCTCACCAGCGCCGAGGCAAAGTACGACATCGCCCGATCGCACCTCAGTCTTCAATGCGACAACGGTCTCCTCCACTCCCCCGCTCGCAGACGCATGTGTCTGATGTTGTTCGATCGCCCCGGCGAGCTCCTGCGGCGTGATGCCACCATGTTGCTCTCGCGCCGAGCCGAATATGTCCATCACAAACACTCGGTCGACCTCAAACGCAGCCGCGAACTGTTCCTTCAGCGCAATCGTACGCGTGTACGTGTGCGGTTGAAAAGCGACCACGAGGCGCCGATCCGGGTAACGCTCTCGCGCTGCCTGCACCGCCGCTCGAATCTCGGTCGGGTGATGTGCGTAATCATCAATAATGGTCACGCCCCCAACCTCGCCAACACACTCGAACCGTCGCTTCGTCCCATCAAACGTCACTAATGCCCGCTCCGAATCTGCATGTCGCACTCCAAGCTGTTCCGCCGCTGCGATAGCCGCAAGCGCATTGAGTCGATTATGAAGGCCTGGAACTCGGAGGCCAGCATCGAGACGTTTGGCATCCTCCGTTGCGAACCACACCACACTGCAACGCGCAAGCTGCGCCACCTCGCGCACGCGTGCATCATCACCGCGAGCTATCAAGAAACCATCCTCCGGAATACGCGCCACAAACTCGCGGAACACTCTGACATACGCATCAATATCGGAGAAAAAATCCGGATGATCAAATTCGATGTTCAAAAGTACAACGCCAAACGGATCGTATAACGCGAGTTTGTTCTGATACTCATCCGCCTCAATCACAATAACGTCCGATTTTCCGGATCGCGCACTCCCACCAAACTGCGGGACAACCGAACCAACAATCACTGTTGGATCTTGCTCGCACGTGATAAGGATGTGACCGAGCATCGCGGTCGTAGTGGTCTTCCCGTGCGTCCCACATACTGCGATCCCCTTCCCCGAATTAAACACCATGGCAATTGCCTCCGGATAGGTAACGACGCGCAAACCACGGCGCAACGCATCGGCTACCTCGACATGATCTTCGCCGTACGCAGTTGACCGTATAACCAACTCGACATCATCAGGAATCTGCCCCGCTGCAAATCCCTCGACATACGGAATCCCCTGCGCGTCGAGTGTCTCCTGCGTAAAGTAGTGCGTATCTGTATCCGATCCGGACACGCGAACACCTCGCGCATGTAGTAGCTGCGCGAGCGAGGAGAGTCCGGCGCCCTTCACGCCGATGCAATACACGGACTTTGGGAACGGCATTTCCATAGTTAACTACTCAGCACTTGCCTCATCTATCGTATCGCGTCAAGCTGGGAGTAGGAAGTAGCTGTAGAGACTCCAACAAAACCCCCTTTTCACAACCCTGTCAAGAGATCCATTGAAATATGCTCATGAAACGATTCTCCTTCATTGCTATATTCCTCTTTATAATGATCCCCATTACGATTATCGACGGACTTCTTGATGGAATTCGTGATGGTGGGTACCGATTCTTCATCCGTCTCACACTCCTCCTTATTGGTGTCTTCGTGGCTCGGCTCGTGCCTAGCCCCTAAGACCCACACACCACCATGATAAGACTACAAAGAACAGACCCTACCGTTGCGGACCTCATCGGCAAAGAGCTTCAGCGGCAACAGGAGCAGCTAGTCATGATTCCAAGCGAGAATTACACACCTCGCTCCGTGCTCGAAGCGATGGGATCGGTTCTTGCAAATAAATATTCCGAAGGGTACCCCGGCAAGCGATACTACACGGGGAATGAAAACGCCGATGCGATTGAGCGACTTGCACAGGAGCGTGCGAAAGCGTTGTTCGATTTCGAGCACGCGAACGTTCAGCCATACTCCGGTTCGCCTGCAAACCAGGCGATTTGTTTTGCGCTGCTCGAGCCGGGTGAGAAACTTATGGGCATGCACCTGCTGTACGGCGGACACCTCACACACGGGTGGAAAGTAAATTTTTCCGGTACATACTATACCCCGGTGCAGTACACAACAAATGCCGCCGGCTGGCTCGACTACGATGCGATTGCGGAACAGGTTCGTGCGGAGCGCCCAAAGGTGCTCTTCTGCGGCGCGACCGCGTACCCACGTACGATTGATTTTGCTGCGTTCGCATCCATGGCGAGATCGGTTGGCGCATTCCTCGTTGCGGATGTATCGCACATCGCAGGACTCATCGCCGCCGGCGCGCACCCATCACCCGCCGGGTATGCCGACGTCATGATGACGACGACACACAAAACGCTCCGCGGTCCGCGCGGCGCGATCATCTGTTGCGACGGGACGACCTCTAATCCATTAAAGAAGGTAGAGCGAACGAAGGAGAATCTGCCGACACTCATCGATCGCGCGGTGTTCCCAGGACTACAGGGTGGCCCTCATGATAATCAGACTGCCGGGATTGCAGTTGCCCTACTCCTCGCATCTACACCGGCATTCGCGGCCTACGGCGAGCAAGTGGTTACAAACGCCAAAGCACTTGCCAAGACGCTCATCGAGAGGGGATGTTCGCTTGTCACCGGAGGAACGGACAATCACCTAATCCTCATTGACGTTACTTCTATGGACACGACTGGTCGCGAGGCGGCAGATGCACTCTATCGCGCCGGCATCTCCACAAATGCAAACAGCATCCCGAATGATCCACGTAAGCCCTTTGACCCGTCCGGAATTCGCCTTGGTACTCCTGCGCTCACGACACGTGGGTTTGGTGAAGAGGATATGCATGTTGTCGGAGAACTCATTGCGAGTATCCTCCGTGAGCCAAATAATGATTCCGTGATTAGTACCGCTGGCGCGCGGGTAAAGGAGCTCACCGCCGCGCACCCGATCTACCCGTAGTTACCCATCGAATTAAGAATATCGGCTATTCCAGTCGATATTCTTTAGTTTTTCGAGACATCTGTCCGTGTCCCTTGACAGGATATGATCGATGTGTTAGGTTTGCATCAGCAATGTTCCTTGTATCCCCCGGCAAAACGGGGACACCACGAAGGGAGAGAAGCATGTTCAGAGGCCTCAAAGGGAAGCTACTCGCGATCGTCGTTGCCATCGCGGCCATCTGCGCGTTCGTCATCGAGCACTGCGGAGACGACGGGGACAAGAAGCCGCCGAAGGAAGAGGTGGCGAGCATGGCCGACCAGCCCATGCGCGTCGTGCGCGCTGTCACCGCCGGATCGTGCGGACAGGAGGGCTGTGACATCGCGAGAAATCGCTGCAACGTGGACGTCGACACCTGTGTGGTGACCTTCGGCGCGGCCTTCAACGACAACGCGGTGGTCTTCCTCGGACACCTCGGCAAGGCGCCGTCCGGTTCCTGCAAACCCGGAGCCGTCATCGTCGGCGTCGAGGGCCAGGAGGGCGTGTCCATGCTCATGGGCAACGCAGCACGACGCACCGCGAACGAACCGGCACAAGGCCACGGGCCCGCGCACTTCGTCCGCTAGCACCTCGGTGCCTCTCCTTCGTACACACGAACGCGCCCCACTTGTAGGGGCGCGTTTCTCGTTCTCTCGAAATCGCTACGATGAGGCCAGAACCGGAATAAGCTGCTCTAACTTCTGTCGCGTCTCCGGGGGTAGCACTTTCGCCTCCTCCAATACTGACAGCAGACGCTTCTTGAAAAGAATATCCTTATGTTGGAAATCAACTAAGCGATCGAATTTTGCGTCGAAATACTGCTTCGTCACCATATTCGCACTGAGGATCTGCGTCTCATCTTCGACAGCCCGCATGCGAGTCTTGAGATCGGCGACGTCAGTTTTGAGGCCTGCGATATCCACCTTCATCCCAGTCCGATCCTTGTCCGCATTATCAAAGCCCTCCTTTACCGCTCGGGCAAGGAATTCAAACTGCTTATCAAAATAACGCCTGGTGAGTTGCTCCTCCATAGTGATATCAGTATAACA
>JBDRLD010000002.1:0-5110 GCA_043813445.1 Candidatus Uhrbacteria bacterium | reverse complement strand
ACATCTCCGATGCTCGGGATCGGTCTTCACGCAATGCCACAGACGATCATCGCGCGAAAAGATCACCGAACTGTATATAGTGCACAGCCTGTGCACAACGTACCAATGCTCTCGTTCGTAGAGGTCGGCGTCGTCGGTGTGTTCGTGCTCGCATTGGTTTTTGGTGCCGTGTTTGTCCATGTGCTGGGCGGCACATCTCCGTGGTATTGGGTTGTCATTTTGCCTGCGCTTCTGTTCGACCATCATCTCTGGTCACTCGCAACAGGGCCGATACTGCTACTCATGCTTATTGCGGCGGTGAGGATAACAAGCCCCCGGGCAGACCCCTCTTGACGGCGTTTTCCGCATTGGTATCTTTGAAGTAGACGCGTTTAGCACTCTCACGTTTGGAGTGCTAAGCGATTTTATTCATCTATAGTGACTGCAGTCAACGTGCTACCGACTACAGATACTCTGTAGCCCGTAGCAGTAGACCGTAGACGAAGTATGAGTGTACAGCCACTCCACGATCACATTGTCGTGAGGCCGACGAAGGAGGAAAGCGTGACGAAGGGTGGAATCGTGCTCCCGGACACCGCAAAGGAGAAGCCGGAGCGCGGTGAGGTGATTGCGGTGGGCCCTGGTAAGATTCTTCAGAACGGACAGCGCGCACCAATGTCGGTGAAGATCGGCGATGCGGTGCTCTTCAAGAAGTATTCACCGGACGAGATCAAGGTTGGTGAAGACGAGTTCCTCGTTATTCGAGATGAAGATATTTTGGCAGTAATAGTATAACGCTCAACGCTTGACGCTTTACGCTGGACCATTCATTCGCGTATCTTGCGTAGTGCGTAATGCGTATCGCGTAATGCACACACTCTATGGCTAAGCAAATTCGATTCAATGAGGACGCGCGTGCGGCGATTCGACGCGGCGTCGATAAGCTGGCAGACACCGTGACGGTGACGCTCGGGCCGAAGGGGCGGAACGTGATTCTCGACCGAGGGTTTGGTTCGCCAACCGTCACGAAGGACGGTGTGACTGTTGCGAAGGAGATCGAGCTCGAGGATAAGTTTGAGAATGTCGGTGCTGACCTTCTCCGTGAGGTAGCGACGAAGACGAACGATGTGAGCGGTGATGGAACTACGACCGCGACGCTCCTCGCACAGGCGATTATCAGCGAGGGCATGAAGAATGTGACTGCCGGAACAAATCCGGTGGCAATTCGTCGTGGCATTGAGAAGGGCGTCATCGCAATCGTCGATGAGCTCCGCCTGAAGATTTCGAAGCCGGTGTCCGGCGCGCACGAAGTGGCGAACGTCGCATCGATTTCTGCGAACGATCCCACAATCGGAAAACTCATCGCAGACACCATGCAGGAGGTGGGTGATAATGGCGTCATCACGGTGGAGGAGTCGCAGTCGCTTGCGATGGAGCACGAGGTGGTGAAGGGTATGCGCATTGATAAGGGGTATACGTCTGCGTACATGGTGACGAACGCGGATCGCATGGAAGCCGAGTACCAGGACGTGCGTATTCTCATTACTGATCAGAAAATTAGCTCGATTCAGGACTTGCTGCCGGTGCTTGAGAAGGTGGCGGCGGAAGGGCGGAAGGAGCTTGTCATTATTGCTGAGGATGTTGATGGTGAAGCACTTGCCACGCTCGTGGTGAATAAGATCCGAGGAACATTCAGCGCGCTTGCAGTGAAGGCGCCGGGCTTCGGTGATCGTCGTAAGGAGATGCTGAAGGATATTGCAACCATCACTGGCGGGCGAGTGATTTCCGAAGAAGTCGGATTGAAGCTCGATAGTACAACACTTGCAGATCTCGGAGAGGCACGACGGGTTGTTGCAACAAAGGAGCACACAACCATAGTGGATGGGAAGGGGGATCCGCAGGCAATCCAGGATCGCGTGGCGGCAATTAAGCGCGAGCTGGAGCAGACCGATTCCGACTTCGATCGCGAGAAGCTCGAGGAACGACTTGCGAAGCTTTCGGGCGGAATCGGCGTGATCCGCGTTGGTGCGGCAACCGAGACCGAGATGAAAGAGAAGAAGCATCGCATCGAGGATGCGGTACAGGCGACGAAGGCCGCGGCCGAAGAAGGAATTGTTCCGGGCGGTGGCGTCGCGTACATCCGTGCAATCGTTGCGCTTGACACGGTGCAGGCAGTTGGTGATGAGAAGGTTGGTCTCAGCATTCTCCGTCGCGCCCTTGAATCTCCAGTTCGGAAGATCGCGGAGAACGCCGGAAAGGACGGAGCGGTTGTCGCTGAAGAGGTGAAGAAGCGCGAGGGTAGTGTTGGGTATAATGCCGAAGCGGATCGATACGAGGATCTCGTAGCTGCCGGTGTCATCGACCCGACCAAGGTTGCGCGGACAGCACTCCAGAACGCTGCATCGATCGCGGCACTCTTCCTAATGACCGAAGCTGTGGTGACAGACATTCCGGAAAAGAAGGATCACGCGTCATCGGCACCGGACATGGGTGGAATGGGCGGGATGTATTAGGAGGACAAAGAACGGGGAAAAGAAGGGACAAGAACAAGAGCAGGGACAAGAACAGTGAGTTTTTCGCCCTATAAACAGCAGTCTCGGCTTTGTGCCGGGGCTGCTGTGGTGTTGTGGGTGTATCACTTGACGGCGGGCGTGTATTTTGGTACGGTTTTGTGTCTGGAGCAGACATTCCAGATGCCCGGCCATAGGCTGGGTGTCGTTCCTTCCAAAGCACAGTATTAACGTTATGTGAGGAGGTCGCATGGACGAGCGACAACAGATTGTCATCGAATCGGATGGGTCTGCGTTGTTCACTCGAGAGCGTGAGCTGCCCGGGAAAGATGGCGGACTGCCGAAGGTCCACTGCATGGACAAGAAGCGAGTCGATGCACGAGTGCTCTTCTCGACCAGTGGCGGATTCCCCTGCCTTCCTCGACACTGCCGTATCCATGTTGAGCAGGACGGACGATCGGTGTTCGTCACCGAGGATCTCCCCTGTGTGCGCACCGTGTTCTGGAAGGCGTGGGATGAACTGCGCGGAAGAATGCGTGAGCATGAGGATTGGCGATCCTGGGGTGTCGAGAGCGAAGAAGCGTTCGAGTATAAGTTCCTGCGTCGAGATCGGTTCTCGCTTGCGCTCCCGTACGTTGTTCGGGTGTATATCTTCACAGGCAATACACTCGATCGTGTGGAGTTCTTCTACCGCATCGAGCCAATCATCAGTGCTAACGACGAGCTCCTGCGACCGAATCTGCCGAACCGGCACAACACCTACGCGCTCTGCATGTCGGACCAGATGAAGAAAGCCGCGGTATCGCGTAAATCGATCCCGGAACGCATTGCTCTGCTGGAGGACGGCTTCTGGGGAAGTAGCTTCAACTACGATCTTCGAGAAGCGTTTCTCGATGATGCGCGGCGGTTCAAGGAGTTTCGAACGCCGTGGCACTGGGAACGTGCGTCATTGCAGGACCCATCATTCGTGCTCCGTATCCCTTGGTTGCCGCAACAGTGTACGATTGGCGATCGCATTCGCGTTGCTATCGGCGGTGTCCGAGACAGTGGCCCATTGCTCTTCAATGCGCTCTGCGAGCGCGTCGCCTCGGCGGACGAGTGGCACGGTGCTCCGGTTATCGAGGACACCGAAGCCGGAGTGCGTGTGAGTACGTCGCGTACGATAGCGCTTCACAACGCCGTGATCTCCATTGGAGATCGGGTCAAGATCGCGAAGGGTCAGGTTGTGGGGTGTGCCCGGAGCGGGACGTATACGGTCGAGTGGTTCGGCATGGTGGACGGCGGCGCGGTGCGTGCTGTGAAGCTTGGCGGCATCAAGCAACCGATTCCGCTCATCCGCAACGGGAAGCTGGAATCCGGCGTGCAGATCGTCGCGACGAACGTTGAGATGATTGAGGTGGCCGAGGTGGCGATCACTGCCGGCACGCTCGTTAATTTCTCGAATCGGGCGCTCTGGCAGACAACCGGGATCCGTGAAGTGCTCTCCGTGCACCGCGATCGAGATGGGACCGTTCTCGTGCAGTTCGCGGGCGAACGAACGAGAACGCCAATCGCGCAAGGCGACGAGTTCGCCGCCGGTGTGCACGTGTTGGCTCCGGAGCTAACAAAGAAGGACGGCTCTCTCGACGCGGATATGGTTCGTCTGGGAGATGGGACCGTGGTGCGCGTAGGGGATCGCTGTCTGTATCGTGTGCACGAGCGCGTCTGTGAGAATACGGTGAAGTGTCTCCTTCCACTCAACTCGACGGACAACTACCTTCGGCGAGCGGTACTCAATGGCACTCCCGGCGGCAGTAGTGTGGTAAGTGTTGAGGACGTGAATGGTGCGCTCGCGAAGAATATCGTTCTTCTGCCGAAAGAGATGCTGTCAGAGATTGCGCTCGAGGATGGAACGATCATCCGCTTACGCGACAGAATGCGCGTCGGCGCGGTCACGAAGCGCATCACAGAATTGTCACCGCTGCTCGCAGGGAGCTACTACGCTTGCTTGCAGGGGTCCTGGATACGCTACGCAACGAGCGAGGGGCTTGCAAATAAAGTCGTCCTATTCCCGGAGGTGCGCATCAACGATGACGGACTCTCCGTGTCGTTTGGTGGTCGGGTGTTCGAAGCGGGGGTCGCTCTCTTCGATGGCTCCGAATGCACGTTGCACGTCGTCGAGTCGTTCGTGAAGCGCAGCGATTATAATGTGGACGCGCAGTGCGCGGATGGGACCATCGTTCCATTTATCCGCAATAGTGCGCTCGTGTCGACGCACAGCATTGTCCGTGGATCCGTGTGGATTGGTGCGCGCGAGTTACGGCATGGGACGCAGTTGCGATTGATGACGACGATCGGGCAGTACGCGGGAGGTTCGCTCGTCACCGTCCATCACATCACCGAGGGGACAGAGAGTGAGTTGCCTGTGGTGGTGCTCGAGGATGGGCGCGGGTTCGATCTCACGCGTGAGAACATGCGGTACTTCACACTTTGCGTTACTGGAGGCAAATTGGTGCACTTCCCGGACGAGCCGGAAGAGTACCCGCGGTGTGCAAATAGGATTGTGCGAGGCGCCACCGTACGATTGCGCAGGGATATAACCAGCAATTACACGTGGTACCGAAGCGGAGCACGGGGAGTGG
>JBDRLD010000001.1:0-2016 GCA_043813445.1 Candidatus Uhrbacteria bacterium | reverse complement strand
AGAAAGCAAGGAAAGCTGACAGCCGTGTTGCGTCAGTTGGGTTCGTGTACTCCGGAAGAGCGGAAGCGTATCGGTCAAGAGGCGAATGCCGTGAAGGAAGCGATTGAGGAGCGGATCGGTAAACGTCAACAAGAGCTCGATGAAGTGCGCTTCGCCAATCTTGGTGAGGAGGAGTGGATGGATGTTACCGCACCGGGAATTCGCACGCCGGTTGGGAGTGTACATCCGATCAGTCGTGCCATTGAGGAAATTGCCGTAATTTTTGAGCGCATTGGATTCATCCGCGTGCGGCACCCTGAGGTGGAGTCGGATTACTATGCATTCGAGGGACTCAACATGCCGCCGGATCATCCGGCTCGTGATGAGTGGGAGACGTTTTTTATAAAGGACGCGACGGGAAACAACCAGAGACAAGAAACAAAGAACAAGAAACAGGGGACGAGGACTGTGTTGACACCACACACCTCGAACGGGCAGGTGCGAGAGATGGAGAAGGGGATTTTGCCAATTCGCATGGTGAACATTGGGAAGTGCTACCGTCGGCAGATGGATGTGACACATACGCCGATGTTTAATCAATTCGAGGGGTTCCTCGTGGATCGCGATGTTTCCGTTACACATCTTAAGGGGACGCTGGATTATTTTGTTCAGTCATATTTCGGACCGGATCGACGCACGCGTCTTCGTCCGTTCCATTTTATGTTCACGGAGCCAAGCTTTGAAATTGATATTTCTTGCGCAGTATGCGGTGGGATGGGCAAGCATGAGAATGGCGATCGGTGTCGTCTCTGCAAAGGCGGCTGGCTTGAGTTGGGTGGTGCGGGCATGGTGCATCCAAATGTACTTAGAGCTGGCAATGTTGATCCGAAGGAGTATGGAGGTTTTGCATTCGGATGGGGCGTGGAGCGGGTGCTTATGATGAAGTACGGGATCGATGACATTCGGTTGCTCTACGGGAATGATCTGCGATTCCTCGCACAGGAACACGTATGAATTTTCTCTTGTCGTACAATTGGCTGAAGGAATACGTCGATGTAGACTGGTCGCCGGAAGAGCTCGCGGATGAGCTTTCGCTACGCAGCGCGAGTGTTGAGCGGTTCTGGAGAATGGATCGTGACCTCGATCGCATCATCGTAGGTCGTGTTTCATGCATCGAGGCGCATCCGAAAGCGGACAAGCTCCGCCTTGCATCGGTGAGTGACGGGAAGGTGGAATATCAGGTGGTTTGCGGAGGTGAGAATCTCCGAGAGGGCATGCTTGTCGCGTACGCAATGCCGGGGGCGCGTGTGCGTTGGCATGGTGAGGGTGAACTCGTCGAATTGAAGCCGACAGTGATTCGCGGCGTCGAGAGCGCGGGAATGATTTGCGCAGCGAGTGAGATCGGGCTCGGGGAGTGGATTCAAGAAGGGGAGCATGACATTGCAGACCTTTCGTTCCTTGACGCTGACGCGGTAGGAAAGCCGCTCGGCGAGGCACTCGGATTCGATGATACTGTGTTCGATATTGAGGTGACGACGAATCGTCCTGACATGATGTGCGTACTCGGATTTGCACGGGAAGTTGCTGCGATTACCGGCAAAGAAGTTCGAAGCACGGCAGCAATCACTCAGGCACCACAGCGAAAAACTCAAACCACTAAGGCGTCTGCGACATCGATTGAAGTGAGCGTTGAAGATGCGGAGCGATGCCCGTTATATAGTGCGACGATGTTGGATGGCGTATCGGTGCAATCGTCGCCATGGTGGATGCAGCAGCGACTGATTGCGAGTGGAGTGCGTCCAATCTGCAATGTTGTCGATGTAACGAATTACGTACTTCTCGAGATGGGGCAACCGCTCCATGCGTTTGATACACAAAAACTCTCCCCTTCTTCTAGAGGGGGAGTAGCTTCCGAGTCCGCCTCTGGCGTGGGAGGGGGTGTTTCTATTATTGTCCGAAACGCGAAAAAGAAGGAGACGATTGATGCGCTTGATGGCGCTGCGCATGCACTGGATCCATCGATGCTTGTTATTGCAG